>JBMZTS010000159.1:0-2577 GCA_049623905.1 Flavobacteriaceae bacterium | reverse complement strand
CTCTTTTTTATTCCACTATATCACAAGTTAAATGTCTTTACAGCCTACCAATTCCTAGAGGAACGCTTTGATCGTAGAACACGAACACTTACCGCCCTACTCTTCTTGATCCAACGGGGACTAGCAGCAGGAATTACTATCTATGCCCCAGCCATTATTTTAAGTGTTGTTTTAGGATGGCCATTAAAACCCTTGATCGTATTGATCGGCTTAGTTGTTATTTTCTACACCGTCATTGGTGGTACAGCGGCGGTCAATGTTACCCAAAAACAACAAATGATCATTATTTTTTCTGGAATGATTATCGCCTTTGGCTTTATTATTAATAGCTTTCCAGAAGGTTTAGGCTTTTCGAAAGCAATAGAAATTGCAGGACAAACAGGGAAATTAGAAATTTTAGATTTTAGCTTTAACCCCTCTAGTCGCTACACCTTTTGGAGTGGAATAACTGGAGGCCTCTTTTTAGCGCTTTCTTACTTTGGCACTGATCAAAGTCAAGTACAGCGTTATCTCTCAGGGAAATCCTTAAAAGAAAGTCAAATGGGGCTCATAATGAATGGCTTTCTAAAAGTTCCCATGCAGTTTTTTATCCTGTTGGTTGGTGTCATGGTCTTTGTTTTTTATCAATTTGAAATGGCACCTCTCCATTTTAACCCGAAAGCGGTTGAAAGCATTAGGTCCTCGTCCTTAGCCACAGATTACCTTAAACTAGAAGAAAATCATCGCCAAACCCAAAAAGAACGCCATCGTCTATTGAAAAATAAAAACCTCAAAGCTGATGAATTGCGCCAAATCAAAGCCTTAGACTTACGCGAAAGAGAACAGCGCCAAACGGCTAAAAATTTACTTCAAAAAGCCGATCCCACGCAAGAAACCAACGATAAAGATTATGTCTTTATTACCTTTATTCTCAACCACCTGCCACAAGGGCTAATCGGGTTACTTCTAGCTGTTATCTTCTCTGCTGCCATGAGCTCAACAGCCTCAGAATTGAATGCATTAGCAGCAACCACAACAGTCGATCTCTATCGCCCTAACACTGATGCTCAAAACGAAAAACACTATGTCGTGGCCTCGCAAGTGTTCACTCTACTTTGGGGAGGAATTGCTATCCTATTTGCAACTTTTGGAAGTTTGGTGGAAAACTTAATTCAATTGGTCAATATCATTGGATCGGTTTTCTATGGAACGATATTGGGAATCTTCCTTGTAGCATTCTTCTTCGCGCATGTAAAAGGAAAAGCTGTGTTTTGGGCGTCCATTTGTTCAGAAATTCTTGTCATTTATATCTTTCAACAGGATTGGGTTGGTTTCTTATGGCTCAATCTAATTGGAGCTGTCGCAACAATTACCTTTTCGTTAATAGGTCAAATTCTCTTCACTTTAAAAAGGACTTAAACAAAAAAACCCCACCAAAAAGGCAGGGTGATAAAAGAAAGTAATGTGGAGTCTATTTTTCCCATTTTTCAATGGCAGCAGTGTTCATACGAATATAATCCTGATTCCCTGCTTTTTCGGCTAATGCTAAAGATTGCTTTGCCGCTGCTATCGCTCCAGAGGTATCGTTTAATTCAGCTAAAATGAGAGATTGCTGACGAAAATACCAATAGGCATCATCTTTTCCTTCGATGGCTTTGGCTATCCATTCTTTGGCTTGATTAAGGTCTTGTCCCTCTTGAAGATAGTAAACCGCCGCGCTATAGTAGTCGCGGTGTTTAGCACCACTTTTTAAGGTCTTTTTTATCGAGGCATTGGCTTTAGTCACTGTAGGGACACCAAAGGGCATTGCGATTCTGGTGTCATCCCAACCAATATTCAAGGTTGCTCCGTTGTTGTGTAGGCTCGATACCCAAATGGAAAAAGATTCCATTCCATTTAAGGACGTCGGTGCCACTTCAATGGTCGCAGCGACCTTAGTAGCATCCCATTCTGATGGGGTACCCCAATTCTCAGTATCGGTATAGAAAAACACCTCCCACTGCTCTTTTCCTGGGCGCGTATATAAAGCATAACTTCCAGCAGGAAGCACTTGATCACCAAAAGTAACTGCGTCACTAAAACTGATAACTGTATTTTTATTGGCACCTGTACGCCATATTTCACCATAGGGCACTAATGCCCCCATAATATCTCTATCGCGTTTTGCTGGACGTGAATACGTAATCGTAACTTCTGTAAGACCAACCGTTTGCACTAATTTTGCCGATGGACTAGGCTGTGGAGTTTGCACTTGGGCTAAGACTGAAGTGCTGAAAATCAGTGTAAGTAAGTAGATTAAATTTTTCATAATTTGATTATTTGAATTTTTCAAATGTAAAAATGTTTCTGGATTTTTTTGGTTTAAACGTTCAGTGAAATCGCATTGTTTATAATTTTGGGTAAATTTTGTTTAATATTTATTTTTATTTCTTAAACATTATTTATATTTACAAAAAATTGCTGCAGATGGTTTACCGACTCAAAACGGTTCAAAATTTACCTATTACGGTAGAAAAGGCATGGTCTTTTCTCTCCGATCCAAAAAATCTAAAAACCATAACCCCGGACTACATGGGGTTCAAAATATTGGAGGGAGCA
>JBMZTS010000158.1:0-3117 GCA_049623905.1 Flavobacteriaceae bacterium | reverse complement strand
TCTATCTGCGATGTCTAATTGAATGCAATTCTTTTACGCGATATTTGCTGAGTCTAGCTCATCATGGACTGGACCTTCATTGCCATACCCATATCTCCAGAGATTTTAACTTTACCTCCCATTACGGCCATCATTGGATTTAAATCACCACTCTGCAATTCCATCAAAACTTCAGCTGAGAGGGCAATAGTACAATCGGCCTCTGCATCTTCTTGAGAAACGACATTGCTATTTCCAGTACCGTCTACGTAAACTGTTAAGTCGTCTATGGAAAATTTAAGGGTTCCCCCAATAGCTTCTGCCTCTAATGCTTTTTGTTGTAATTGGGTAAAAATTGGATTACTCATTTGTAAAAATTTAATAATTAAAGTTAAGCTAAAAATACGGGATTAAAATTTCTTTCTGCTTTAAATTGATTCTTTAAATCAAAATCACCCCAGAAGATCTATGGGAGAACATTTTAATGCGTTTTAATTTATGATTTAGAAGTTTCTAATGCCAAGCCAGCGTCTATCCTAAAAATCTTTGACTTACCTTTGCCCCATGAAAACGAGATCAAAAATCACTTCTTGGGATATTATCCGTCTCTCAACGCAAGAGTATTATAGTATCAATCAACTTGCTAAAAGGTTCAATTGCAGTACCAGTGCTGTGAAACGTATCCTTTACAAATACAAAAAGGCCTATGATGCTTTTCTAATACATGCACCAGAGGCCACTGTTCTCAAACCTTTTGAGGATAAAGTATAATGAGTTTACTATTTTTCGAAGGATATAAGGTGTGGCCTAAACCCTTTGTTTATCGTTATCTTCAGAAGACTCTATTCCGCTAAAGGCCAAGGCAAGTTCCTAGCTTTTAGTAGCTAAATCATCAGTTTTGCTGTGACCATTGCGTCATTTGTGGCAATATTATTAAAGCGAATTTCTCCCACAGTATAAAAATTGAGCAGTTGTGTTTCCTCAAATATTTTGGTTCTAATAGCGCCTTTTCTTTTTGTGCCCTTCGTGGCGAATAATTGTAGCGGCTCTATAACAAAAGAGATTTCGTCATGATTTCATTCGCTTTTTAATTCTTTCATTTTTGCTTTTTCGTAGTTGCTCCAAATTTGATTCAGAACTTTCAAAAACACATCGAAGTCCTCTTTATCAATATTTTCATACCCAATGGCACGTAGTTTTTTGATGAAGGGGAGAAGGGTTTCAATGATAGTTCGCCCACGTTGGGTCAACTTGAGTTGGTAACGTTTTAAATCTCCCTCATAAAGCGATTTGGTGATGTATCCTCTTTCTACCAGGTTGGTGATCATTCTTGAAGTTGTCGCTCTGGTTCTAAAATTTAAATTAGTAAGTTCACGTTGCGACGCGGCGTCACCGAGTTCATAGATCTGTTGTAAAAAGACCCACTGTTCAATCGTCACCTCAATGTTTTTTTCTTTAAACGCTCTTTGATAGGCGATTTGAATTCTTTTCACAGTTCGGTCTAAGTAAAGTCCAAACCCCTTGGAATTATCCATGTTTATGATTTAATTATTTTCTAAGATCAAAATTAAAAAAAATAGATTATTTTTGTTTCATGTGAAACAAAAATATATAACATGACAGCCACCACTTTTACATTGCCGAAGATTTATAAAGACGCCAAAGACTTTATGCCATTGAATGGTACAGATTACATCGAATTGTATGTGAGCAATTCAAAACAAGCAGCCCATTTTTACAAAGCTGCCTTTGGTTTTCAGTCGTTTGCTTATGCAGGTCTAGAAACGGGTCTCAAAGATCGGGAAAGCTATGTTGTGGTTCAGGATAAAATTAGGTTGATCTTGACCTCACCGCTTAAAAGCAATACTGTAATTGGAAAACACATTGATGTTCATGGCGATGGAGTCAAAGTTGTTGCTCTTGAGGTAAACGATGCTATGCAGGCTCATCGTACAGCAGTGGACAAAGGTGCACGCTCATATATGGCGCCTATTGTCGATGAAGGAGAAGACGGAAGAATGGTTCGCTCTGGGATTTACACTTATGGAGAAACCGTCCATGTTTTTGTTGAACGAAACGATTATAAAGGTCATTTTTTACCAGGTTTTGTAAAATGGGACACTCCAGATTACAATCCCCCTCAAGTGGGATTAAAATATATAGATCATATGGTGGGAAATGTTAAGCTTGGTGAAATGGATAAGTGGGTGAGTTTTTATGAAAATGTGATGGGCTTTACCAACATTTTAACCTTTGACGATAAAGATATTTCAACCGAATATACGGCCCTTATGAGTAAGGTTGTCAGCAATGGAAATGGACGCATTAAGTTTCCGATCAACGAACCGGCGAAAGGATTAAAACGTTCACAGGTAGATGAATACCTTGATTTTTATGAAGGAGAAGGCGTGCAACACATCGCTGTAGCTACCGATGACATTGTGTCTACTGTAAGAGAATTGCGAAGTCGTGGGGTTGAATTTCTAAGAGTACCGAGCAGCTACTACGATACGGTTCTGGAACGAGTGGGGAAAATAGATGAGGAGATTGTTCCCCTCCAAGAATTAGGGATCTTAATCGATCGGGATGATGAAGGCTATTTGTTACAAATTTTCACTAAACCTATTGAGCCAAGGCCAACAATGTTTTTTGAAATCATTCAGCGTAAAGGTGCCCAGTCTTTTGGAAAAGGAAATTTTAAAGCTCTTTTTGAGGCTATTGAACGAGAACAAGCCATCCGCGGAACATTATAGTCATGATAGAAAACGAAGTTTTATCGCGGTTACCCGACCACTTGCGTCAGTATATTAAACCGCAAACATATGACCACTATACCGCAATAGATCAATCTGTTTGGCGCTATGCGATGCGTAAAAACATCGATTTTCTTTCACAGCACGCTCATGAAAGTTATCGACGTGGATTAAAAATAACGGGGATTAGCCCCGATCGGATTCCTGACCTTTATGGGATGAACAGGATTTTAAAAGAAATTGGCTGGGCTGCAGTAGCCGTTGATGGCTTTATTCCCCCGCGTGCGTTTATGGAATTTCAAGCCTATAATGTGTTGGTTATTGCGAGTGAAATTAGACAATTAGAACACATTGAGTATACTCCTGCACCAGATATAATTCACGA
>JBMZTS010000157.1:0-3205 GCA_049623905.1 Flavobacteriaceae bacterium | reverse complement strand
CTCAAAGAAGGCGAAGAAGAACTTCAACACTAAACAATCAAATAAAAACCGTTCACATGAACGGTTTTTTTGTCCGTGTTTTTAAAAGTCTTTCTGGTTAGAGATTCCTTATATCTGCTAGATTGGGAAAAACATCCAAAGGCTTAACATAAAGCAAGGCATTTATTTTTAAGCGCTCAAAATAGTTTATATTTGGAAGAATGAATGAGCACTTAGACCCAGACCATCCATTTTCTCCTGAGGAACAAGACATCGATCGCGCATTACGGCCGTTGAAATTTGATGATTTTGCAGGCCAAGAGGCCATTTTAGAAAATTTGAAAATCTTTGTTGCTGCTGCAAATCAACGCGAAGAAGCCCTTGATCATACTTTATTCCACGGCCCTCCTGGATTGGGAAAAACCACTCTAGCGCATATTTTAGCAAATGAATTGGAGGTGGGGATCAAAATGACTTCGGGGCCAGTTTTGGATAAACCAGGCGATTTGGCTGGCCTGCTCACCAATCTTGAGCCAAGAGATATTTTATTTATCGACGAAATCCATCGGTTAAGCCCCATTGTGGAAGAATATTTGTATTCCGCTATGGAAGATTATAAAATTGACATCATGATTGAGTCAGGACCCAATGCTCGTACGGTTCAAATCAACCTAAACCCATTTACATTAGTAGGCGCAACGACACGCTCGGGTTTACTTACCGCTCCTATGCGCGCACGTTTTGGTATCAGTAGCCGTTTGCAGTACTATTCTACTGAACTTTTATCGACCATTATTGAAAGAAGTTCTGCCATTTTGAATGTGCCCATTGTACAAAATGCTTCAATAGAAATTGCAGGAAGAAGTCGTGGCACCCCACGAATCGCCAACGGATTATTAAGGCGAATTCGCGATTATGCTCAAATAAAAGGAAATGGACGCATCGATCTACCCATTACAAAGTATGGGCTAAATGCATTACAAGTCGATGCTCACGGGCTAGACGAAATGGATAACAAAATTTTAACCACCTTAATTGATAAATTTAAAGGCGGTCCAGTTGGAATTACAACCTTGGCCACAGCAGTTTCAGAAAATGGCGAAACCATAGAAGAAGTCTATGAACCCTTTTTAATTCAACAAGGATTTATCGTTCGCACGCCTAGAGGACGGGAGGTAACCGCTTTGGCCTACCAGCACCTAGGCCGAGTCAAAGGGAATCAGGGCGGTTTGTTTTAGCTCTAGGAAAGTCATGATCAATCAACGGTCACATTACTCTCAGCTCATTAAAAGCGAAGCTAAAGCTCTCGGGTTTCTATCGTGTGGCATTGCTCAAGCAGGTTTTTTAGAAGACGAAGCGCCTAAGTTAGAGCAATGGTTAAACCAAGAGCGCCACGGAAACATGGGCTATATGGCCAATCATTTTGACAAGCGATTGGATCCAACCAAATTAGTCCCCGGTGCAAAGAGTGTGGTTTCACTTCTCTTAAATTATCACACCGACAATAAACAGAAAGATGCTAACGCTCCGAAAATTTCATCCTATGCCTTTGGTGAAGATTATCACTTGGTCATCAAAGACAAACTAAAACACCTTTTAAAACGGCTGAAAGATCAAATCGGTGAGATCGACGGGCGAGTTTTTGTCGATTCAGCCCCTGTAATGGACAAAGCTTGGGCGGCCAAGGCTGGTCTTGGGTGGGTTGGAAAAAACACCAATTTAATCTCAAAACAAGTCGGCTCGTTTTTTTTTATAGCCGAGATGATCATTGACCTTGAGTTAGAATACGATTTACCGGTTGCCGATCATTGCGGATCGTGTACGGCATGTATTGATGCCTGTCCCACACAGGCACTAACCGCTCCCTATGAAATAGATGGAAGTAAATGCATTTCCTATGCTACCATAGAATTAAAAGAAGCGATTCCCTCAGAATTTAAAGGTAAAATGGACGGGTGGGCCTTTGGATGTGATATTTGTCAGACGGTTTGCCCGTGGAATCGCTTTGCAAAGCCTCACAATGAACCTGCCTTTCAGCCACAAGAAGATTTATTGGCGCTCACGGCCCAACAGTGGAAGGAAATGACCGATGAAACTTTTCGTCGTGTCTTTAAAAATAGCGCGGTTAAAAGGGCTAAATACTCGGGCCTAGTACGAAATATCAAATTCCTAGAAGAGTAGTTGTCATGTCGAATTTCGAATAACTAATTTGGTTTCTAATTCAATTTTTTGATGGGTAATGACCTCTTTTCTTTTATGTTTTTGTTGCTCTTTCAAAAACAGTTCAAAAGCAATTTTCCCCATTTCCTCACCAGGTTGATGTACTGTGCTAAGGGTAGGGGTAACCAAGTCTGAAACTTTCCAATTACTAAAACCCATAACAGCAATTTGATGCGGAATCGCAATTTTGTGTTCATTTAAACATTTTATTGCTCCAATTGCTGGCATGTCAGCAACAGCAAAAATGGCATCGATGTGTGGGTGTTGGGCTAAAATCTCTTGAGTAAATCGATAGCCTTCATCGCTAGAAATATCGGTGCAGGTAAAGACCCATTCTTTACGGTATTTAAGGCCGTATTTTTCGAGGGCTTTCCGATAGCCCAGAAATCGATCAATCGAATTTTGGGGGAGCAATGGTCCACGAATATGAGCAATGTTTTTCTTCCCCTGTTTGATCAAGTGTTCTACTGCGTCAAAAGCGGCTTTTTGATCATCGATAACCACACTTGAACAATCACTTAATTTAGAATATTTGTCGAACATGACTAGAGGAATATTCTGCTCACTAATGGCATCGATATGTTTGGTGTCATGGGTAGAGTCGGCCATGGAGAGTAGAATGCCGTCAACGTTTTGTCCCAACAAGCGATGGATTTGTTTTTTTTCAATTTCGTAAGATTCTTCAGAACTTAAAATAATAACGAGATAGTTTTCTGTCTCGGCCGCTTTCATAATTCCTTCGAGCACGTTGCTAAAGAAAAAATGATTTAACCTCGGGATGACCACCCCGATAATTTTGGTTTCTTGCGTTCGTAAGTAGGCGGCATGGGCGTTGGGGGTAAAGTTCATTTTTTTGGCATAGGCTTTCACCCTTTCTTTAGTCTTGCTGCTGACATCAGGATAGTCCTTAAGGGCCTTAGAGACTGTAGTAATCGATATGTCTAAGGTTTCGGCGATATCTTTTAAAGTCAAATTTTTCATCCAAAAAATTTTCATTAAAGGTAGT
>JBMZTS010000156.1:0-3333 GCA_049623905.1 Flavobacteriaceae bacterium | reverse complement strand
GTTAGGGTTGCCGTTTCAGCTGTAGTGCCAAGAATGACCAAATAATTGACTTTGGAACGCACATAAAACTCAATGAGATTTTTCATCGCGAGATAATCTATATTTCCTTTTTTTGTAAAGGGGGTAATCATGGCCACGCCCATTCCGTTCAATGCTTGCATATTAGATTTTATTAAGAATTTTGAGGTACTTCAACAATTCAACTTTAAGTGTTTCTTTTTCTTGAGGATCGAAATCAAAAATCAGGTCGTTAATTTTTTCGTTAGCCCCAGAAAAACCAGCTGATAGTTTACTTACAGAAGTATTGGCGACCCATTCCATCATTAAATCCGATCGGTTAAAATAATTGATTTGCAAGTCCGCTTCTTTTGCACAGAAGAGGTTCAACTCTTCTTTGAAGGACCCAAAATAGGTGATGTCGTCTGGGTTAAAAACATTGGAATACTGTTTTTCTACAGGGTGCCCACACGGAAATAGGAGAATAAAAAGGTTGGTTTGAGCAATAGAGAATTCACGAATTAAGTCGAAAAAAAACTCCGCTTCAATCCCTAATGAGCCGTCCACTAAGATTCGGATCTTCTTTATCTTAAAGTTCTGATTTATTTTTTTTTCAGAAATCGATTTCCGCAACCCTTTTTGGTAGGCCCGTTTATGCCAGAATTTACTAAACACGTCTTCTTTTTTACAAATGTAGCAAACACAATTAAGCTATTAAAGAGCTTTCATATTTAGTTTATTTTTAAAGCAAATTGTTATGTTTATAACATTTCGAGAAATCTTACCTCACTGAGCAAAGGAATGCCCAACTGCTCTGCCTTAACTTTTTTACTCGGTCCCATAGCATCGCCCGCTAAAACAAAGCTGGTTTTAGCAGAGAGGGCACTGGCCACCTTCCCCCCATTTTCTTCAATCATTTGTTTTAATTCATTACGAGAATAGCGACTAAAAACACCTGAAACCACAATGATTTTATCTTGAAGTGCCTTTGATTTTTGAATGACTTCATCGGCTTTCATGCTGAGCCCAAAACCTGTAAGGTCTTCTATCATCTCGCGGTTGTCTTCTGAAGCGAAATAGAGAGCTAAACTTTCTCTTATTTTTTCGCCCACATCCTCCACATCTAAAAGGGCTTGTTCATCGGCGGCCATCAAATTCTCCATGGACTTAAAGTGCTCGGATAAGCGCTTGGCTACCGTTTGACCAATGTGGCGAATTCCTAGCCCAAATAAAACTTTGTGGAAAGCTTGCTCTTTAGAGGCTTCTACGCCTGCAATCAAGTTATCAGCCGACTTTTCAGCCATACGTTCAAGTGGAAGAAGATCCTCTTTGCGTAAACGATAGAGATCGGCCACGGTTTTTATCAGGCCGTGATGATATAATAAGGCCACGGTTTCTCCCCCTAGCCCTTCGATATCCATCGCTTTTCGACTGACAAAATGTTGAATTTTCCCTATAATTTGGGTTGGACAGAACATATCGTTGACACAATAATGCTGGGCTTCTCCTGCGAGGCGCTTGAGTGGTGCATTGCAATCTGGGCAATGGGTGATGTATTGTATCTGATCGGTCAATTCACCCCGTCTTAAAGGATCAAAGCCCATAATCTTAGGAATAATCTCACCCCCTTTTTCGACATAGACGTAATCGCCAATTCGAAGATTAAGTTTTTCAATTTGATCGGCATTGTGAAGAGAAGCGCGCCGGACCATAGTCCCCGACAAAAGAACAGCTTCCAAATTTGCCACGGGGGTGATGGCTCCGGTGCGGCCCACTTGATAGCTGACCGAATTGAGCCGTGTGCTAACCTGCTCAGCTTTAAATTTGTAAGAAATTGCCCATCGCGGGGCTTTCGCAGTAAACCCTAATTTTTGCTGTATGGCAATCGTATTGACTTTAATCACTACACCGTCAATTTCATAAGGCAGCCTTGGTCTTTCTTTATCCCACTTCTGGATATAAGCCAACATCTGATCTACACTGGAAACTTTTTCCCTGCTTTCGGGAATAACAAATCCCCACTGTTGTGCTTTTAGCAACGACTCCCAATGGGTTGCAAAAGGCAAATCACCTGCTAAAGCGTAAAAAAAACATTGAAGCGGACGTTGTGCCGTTTCGCTACTGTCTTGTAATTTTAAAGAACCTGAAGCAGTGTTTCTCGGGTTGCGATAAGGCTCCTCACCTGCCGCTATACGCTTGGCATTCATAGTGTTGAACCCTTCGATTGGAAGGATGATTTCACCTCGAATATCAAACTGATCAGGATAATCGCCCTTTAACTTAAGGGGGATGTTATTGATGGTTTTAACATTGGCCGTGACTTCATCGCCTTGAGTACCATCGCCTCGGGTAACGGCCTTTTGCAATTCGCCATTTTGATAGGTCAAATTGATAGAGGCGCCATCAAATTTTAATTCGCAAATAAAGGAGTCTATCGGAGCGCCATTGACTTTTTCAATCCTTTTTATCCAATCCTTCAATTCTTCTGGAGAATAGGTGTTATCGAGAGAATACATTCGCTGAGCGTGAACAAGGGTTGGAAAATTCTTTGTCACACGCCCGCCTACACGCATACTCGGCGAGTTAGCGTCATACATCTCGGGATGTGCTTGCTCTAAGTTCTGCAGTTCTTTTAAAAGTTGATCAAACTCAAAATCAGAAATCAAACTCTTATCTTCCACATAATAGGCTTGATTGTAACGATGCAATTGTTCCCGTAATTGGATTATTCGATCTTTTATGGTCATTTTTTATTGGCTGAATTTCACAAAACGCTTTTTACCAAAGATATCTTTTTTGATTGAAGCTTTAGCAAATCCGATCTTATTCCCCATCTTTATTAAATCGTCGCTTAAAAGAGAGTTGATCTCAAAATAAATTACCCCTGACTCTGACAGGTCTTTTTTTCCAATTTTAAGGATTTCCCGATAAAAGACTAACGGATCCTCTTGGGGAACAAAAAGAGCTAATTCAGGTTCAAAATCAAGAACATTGCAATGCATATTTTTTTTTTCACTTGGGAGAACATAGGGAGGGTTAGCGACAATCAGGTCACACTTTTCTGAGGAAGAGTCCCAATGCAAAACATCCTTGGGATAAAAACCTACAGACAATTGATGTTTTTTCGCATTGTCTTTGGCCACCTCTAGAGCTTGATTACTCACATCGAAACCCGTCAAGTGCCAGGCTGGGCGATGGGCTTTTAAGCCAAGGGCAATACATCCTGAACCGGTACACAGATCCCATACCGTTAGACAGTTCGCTTGTTCACTGGCTAAAATCCATTCGACCAATTCTTCTGTTTCAGGACGGGGGATCAAAACCGCGGGAGAGACA
>JBMZTS010000155.1:0-3489 GCA_049623905.1 Flavobacteriaceae bacterium | reverse complement strand
TATAGACACGTTAGAAGATAATCTTATGTGCCTTTGTGCGCTCCATCACAAAAGGGCATTTTAAGCGACTTACCACAACCGCATAAGGAAAAACGCGGACCGTGTTCTAGTGCATTGCCTTCATCATCTGTAAGATCGACTTCACCTTTCACCACAATTGGTCCATGGGGTTTTCTAAATATAGTTACGCTCATTGTCTTTTTTTAAAATCTAATATAAAGATACGACATCTCAATGAGGCATAATAATTCCTTGGATAGCAAAACAATAGCCATCTCAACGCCTAAAATTGTAAGTTAGAAATATTTTTTTACATTTAAACGACTCAAAATAATCCAATTATGAAAAAAATCATCGTCATGTGCCTTGCCCTTTTTATGAGTTTTAGTTCAGTTCATCTAAACGCTCAACGTAAAGCAAAGAAAAAAGAAAAAGACAAGAAGCAACTCCCGCTAGAAGCATTTAAATTTAGAAATATCGGGCCTGCTTTTCTTTCAGGACGAATTGCAGACATTGCTTTTCATCCAAATAATGACAATATTTGGTATGTTGCCGTGGGGTCTGGAGGGGTCTGGAAAACTGAAAATGCTGGAACAACATGGCACCCTCTTTTCGACCAACAAACATCGTATTCTACGGGGTGCATTGCACTAGATCCCCAAAACCCTTCTACTGTATGGGTGGGTAGTGGCGAAAATGTAGGAGGTCGACATGTTGCATATGGAGACGGAATTTACCGCTCGAAAGATGGGGGGAAAACATGGGAAAATTTAGGCTTAAAAAGGACGGAACATATTTCAAAAATAATTGTTCACCCCGACAATTCAGATGTGATTTGGGTCGCCGCTCAGGGGCCACTCTGGAATAAAGGAGGACAAAGAGGAATTTATAAAACAACCAATGGTGGAGAAACTTGGAAACAGGTTTTGGGTAATAACGTCTGGACAGGGGCTACGGATCTGATGATAGATCCTCGAAATCCGCAGGTTCTCTATGCGGCCACATGGGACCGTCATCGTACTGTAGCTGCTTTAATGGGAGGTGGTCCAGGGTCTGGTATTCACAAATCTTCCGACGGCGGAGAGACTTGGACCAAGCTCAGCAATGGTTTACCACAATCCAATATGGGTAAAATTGGTTTGGCCATTTCGCCCCAACAACCCGATGTCATCTATGCCGCCATAGAACTTGATCGGACCACTGGAGGCGTGTACCGTTCGGCAGACCAAGGGGCCTCGTGGAAAAAAATGTCCGATGCTGTCTCTGGAGCGACTGGACCCCATTACTATCAAGAACTCTATGCCAGTCCCCATAAATTTGATCGTTTGTACTTGATGAATGTCCGCGTGTTGACCTCTGAAGATGGCGGAAAAACATTTGTTCAACTTAAGGAAGAAAAAAAACATTCCGACAACCATGTCATCGTCTTCAAAAAGGACGATCCCGATTATTTGATGATCGGTACCGATGCGGGTATTTATGAAAGTTTTGACTTGGCTGAAAACTGGCGCTATCACAAAAACCTCCCACTGACACAATTTTATAAAGTTGCAGTCAATAATGCAGCACCTTTTTATCATATTTTTGGTGGAACACAAGACAACGGTTCTGTAGGAGGCCCATCGGCCACAGACGAAAGAGAGGGGATTAGCAATAAACATTGGTATAAAACCTTATTTGCAGACGGTCATCAAACGGCTACAGATCCACAATACAACGATATCATTTATGCTGAAACCCAGCAAGGGGGGCTACATCGTATTGACTTGACCAGTGGGGAACAAGTCATGATTCAACCCCAAGCACTAGAAGGCGATCCACATGAGCGATTTAATTGGGATGCGCCTATTTTAGTTTCACCCCATAACCCCTCCCGTTTGTATTTTGCTTCCTACCGTGTTTGGAAATCGGAAAATAGAGGTGATAGTTGGCAAACCATCTCTGGTGACTTAACACGCAATGAAGAACGCTTGAGTTTACCCATCATGGGACGAAAACAATCGTGGGATAACCCTTGGGATGTCGGTGCGATGTCCAATTACAATACCATTACTTCATTGAGCGAATCTCCCCTTAGAGAAGGTTTATTGTATGCTGGTACTGATGACGGCTTCATTCAAGTGAGTGGAAACGGAGGAGAACAATGGACTAAAATCCCCGTGAGCCGCTTAGGGCTTCCTGCACGTAGTTTTGTAAATGATATAAAGGCCGATCTTCATGACGAAAATACGGTCTATGTTGTTTTAGATAATCATAAAGAAGGTGATTTTAATCCCTATCTCTTTAAAAGTACAGACCGTGGACAAACGTGGACATCCATTTCTAAAACCTTACCGAAACGCACTTTACTGTGGCGAATTGTCCAAGACCATATCAATAAAAATCTTTTCTTTTTAGCCACAGAATTTGGCATCTATACGTCATTAAATGGTGGCACTGATTGGCATAAGCTACCAGGAACACCAAACATGGGCTTCCGAGATCTGGTGATTCAAAAGCGAGAAAGTGATGTTGTTGCCGCCTCTTTTGGAAGAGGGTTCTATGTCTTAGATGACTACAGTGCTCTAAGAGAAATGACCCCTGAAACATTAAAAGAAAAAGGGACACTATTTACGCCAAGAGATGCCAAGTGGTATGTTCCTAGAAGCAACCTTGGAAATACAGGGGCTGATTTTTACATCGCCAAAAATCCTGAATTTGGAGCGGTCTTTACTTATCATCTAGCCAACGATTATTTAACGGCAAAACAAGAGCGGAAGAAAAGAGAAAAAGAAGCCAACAAAAAGGGACTAGATATTCCATTTCCAGGATATCAGAAACTCGATGATGAAAACAACGAAAACCCAGCTAAAGTATGGGTGACAATCAAAGATGAGCAAGGCAATATTGTTCGTCACCTCCAATCGGAGGCCAAAAAAGGAACCCACAGAATAGCATGGGATTTGCGTCATTTCAACTCGCAGCCCATCAATCCGAATGCGAGAGATCGCGGGGGGTGGTCCAATGCTGGACCAATGGTTACTCCGGGAGTTTATACCGCAGCATTAGCCCTTGAAAAAGAAGGTAAAATAACAACGCTTGGTGACGCCGTAACTTTTAATGTCAAACCGATCAGAGAGGGGATCCTTAAAGGTGTTGATTATTCCACCTATAACGCGTACAGGAAGGCATTTACCGCTTTTCAGTCTAAACTGGAACAGTTAAGATTTACTTTTAATCAAGCTGAAAGCCGATTAAAGGGCATTAAAAAAGCCATCGGGAAAACACCAAATTCTCCAGCTCGCTTTATTACCGAGGCTTTTGCAATTGAAAAATCTCTTCGCCGTTTAGACGAAAACGCGTATGGGAGTCCATCGCGAAATGAAATTGGTGAACGAAATCCACCAAATATTCAAACCTATCTCAGAGTAGCGTATCGCGGATTAACGTCTACTTATGGCCCAACCCAACTTCATCAGCAAAGCCTTGACCAGGCAAGAAAAATCTTAA
>JBMZTS010000154.1:0-3502 GCA_049623905.1 Flavobacteriaceae bacterium | reverse complement strand
ATTATTCCCTCAAAAGATATGCAAACACTTTCCTTTTTGCTTCTTGCTGTTGGAGTAGCGCTACTCCTTCAATCGGTGAGTTCTTTTTCGCTCACACGCCTTCTGAGTGTTGAGGCCCAGCATCTGATCTCTGTTCTGCGGGCCAACGTTCAAAAAAAACTTTTAAAATTGCCCATTGGTTTTTTTGACAATCAAAAAGCTGGGGCCCTGGTTTCTAGAGTTATGACCGATGTGGAGGGGGTTAGAAATTTGGTGGGAACGGGTTTGGTTCAGCTCATTGGGGGGTCTATTACCGCCCTTATTTCACTTGTCATTTTAATTCAACTCAACGCTTGGATGACTCTTTTTGTCCTTCTCCCAGTTGGTGTTTTCGCCATCATTGCCCTAAAAGCATTTGGCTATATCCGCCCCATCTTCAGAGAACGCGGTAAAATTAATGCCGAGGTAACAGGGCGCTTAACCGAAACGCTCAATGGGATTCGTGTCATCAAAGGGTTTAATGCTGAAGAGCAAGAGCAAAAAGCCTTCGAAAAAGGTGTAGAACGTCTGTTTCTCAATGTGAAAAAAAGTTTAACCGCGACTGCGTTTATGACCAGCGCCTCTACCTTTCTCCTAGGAATTGCTTCAGCAGGAATCATGGGTATTGGGGGATATTTTATCATGCAAGGCAACATGACTTATGGCGAATTTGTTTCATTTACCCTTTTCCTTGGTTTTATGATTGCGCCTATTGTTCAAATGAGTAATATCGGGAGCCAACTGACCGAAGCTTTCGCTGGACTGGATCGGACACAAGAACTGATGCATGCCGAAGAGGAAGACAATCCTGAAGAACGAACAATCTCCCTTTCTGAAGTCAAAGGGGACGTAGAATTTAACGCTGTAAGTTTTTCTTATGAAAATGGCAGCCCCGTGTTACAGCAACTCTCCTTTTCGGCCAAAAAAGGAAGTGTAACCGCCTTGGTGGGTTCTTCTGGTTCTGGAAAATCTACAATTGCAGGTCTTGCCTCTGGCTTTTTAAGCCCTTCTGAAGGCACTGTTTTAATTGACGGCCAGGACTTGTCTCAAATCAATCTCCGCAGTTTCCGCAAACATTTAGGTGTTGTCTTGCAAGATGATTTCTTATATGAAGGAACAATCAAAGAGAATATTCTTTTCCCACGACCAGACGCCACAGATGAAGAGGTGATGATTGCGGCCAAAGGCGCCTATGTCACCGAATTTACCGATCGTTTTGAACAGGGCTTGGACACCTTAATTGGAGAGCGGGGGGTGAAGCTTTCGGGTGGACAACGTCAAAGAATTTCTATTGCGCGCGCACTTTTGGCCCAACCCAAAATTGTGGTATTGGATGAGGCGACCTCTAACTTAGATACCGAAAGTGAGCGTTTTATTCAAAACAGCTTAGAGGTCTTGATGAACAAGCGCACAACCCTTGTTATTGCCCATCGCTTAAGCACCATTCAAAAAGCGGATCAAATCTTGGTCATCGAAGATGGGCAAATCGTAGAACAAGGCCAACATCAATCACTTCTTGACAAAAAAGGGCGGTATTTCGAATTGTATACCTATCAAACAAGAATGTGATCATTTTGTTGCAAGGTCAAAGGTCAAAACCGCATTTTCTTTTGGTCCGATTAGCGCATTTAAAACTTTAAATGAAAGGGCAATTTTCGCCTTTTTGTCTCTTGTCTTTACGCGAATCTCTCGTGAACTATTTGCTGGGATTTCTATAAATTTTTGGTGGTTGTAGAAACTATATTTTCCTTGATATTCAAGCTTTAAGGGCATGGCGCTGAAGTTGGATAGTTCTACCGTGAACAACGTCGTTTCTTTTCCATATCCTTTGGCTTTGGCTTTGAGGTTCGCTTTTAAAACAGCATGTACATGCTTTTGCTTTCCAATAATGTAGTCGTTAAACCACACGATTGTTTTTCCTTCAAAGAGGGCTTTTTTAATGGCTTGCTCAGACCGGTCTTCCGCAAGAACAAAAGTTAACGGCCGGTGTCCTCCTTGTGGAATGTTGAATAACCAATCGGTTAATCCGTGGATATCGGACGTGCCTAAGATGGTAAGGTCGTTTTCTAAAGCCAAGCTCAAAGCCTCTTCAGAAAAGGTTACCTCGTTGACCACCTCAATTCCATGGAGGAGGTTTTTCTTGATTAAATAGGAGTGAAAAGGATCTAGACGCGCAATACCGTCGGGGCGTTGAGCATCCCAAGTCGGGTGGTTCCAGAAAACGAATGCTCCTTGTTTATTGGCGGCTAAAATCCCTGAAAGAGAATCTTTTTTTAGCAGGGCGTTCGCGTTTTCTATAAAAACGGCATTGATATGGCCTGGAGGCATCTCGCGCGTTATTTCTGCCCCATTTACAACCTGTAATCGCTCGCCCTTGATTCGGCTATTTTGCGCCAGCTCAAACGATCGGTTTCGGTCGGGATGAGGAATGTCTGTCTGGTGAGGCTGATACTCTAAGTGGTCTGTTATGGCAATCAGATCAATTCCTTCCCGTCGCGCTTCTTCTATCCGAATATCTGGCCAAACTGATCCATCAGAAAAAACCGTATGGATGTGTAAATCTGTACTCAATAAAAAACACTTGTCGGGAGCTAAAAAAGGGGCTGCTTTCTGACCAAAGGCTTGGGCGGTGAAAAGGACGAATATTAGCATCCTCTTTGTAATGTTTAGGCTTTTGTTTCTCATCTTATTCAAAAATTTTATTCCCCTGAAGCAACAATTTAGCCCATTCTATCGTAAAAGTGCCGAAACGCGGCAATAAAAAATTGCCTTTATTTGATTACATTTAGAAAAATCTACACGTCATATCAAATGAAAAAAACATCTTCCCTCTTATTTTTATGTTGTGTCTCCTCTGTGCTTTTTGCTCAAGTGTATTCTTTTGACGAAAAAGTCGATTCTAAAATTCTCAGCCATCGGATATTGATGGACGAGCAATATTTTATTGAAACTGTTTTTGACTCGGCTAATGGCGCTTTTGTCTTAACCCGAGGAGGGTTTTACACCCAACACAAAAAGACTGTTTCTGTGTCTTTTGAATTTAATTCAAACATTGAGGCAGACCAGCTAAAAACGAAGCTATACCGCCCTGATGCCTCCTGGAAAAAGATTTCAAAAACCGATCAACTCCTAGAAGGAAAATGGTTGATGGCTGGACGTGTTAAGCCAGAAGGAGAGCAGCGGCGCGATCTAAATCGGTCGCGAAAAACGATGAAACTGTTGTTGGACGGCTATTTTCAATGGATCGCTTTCGACACCTCTTCATTTCGCTTTATGGGCTCTGGTGGAGGAACGTACACCGCAAAAAAAGGAACATACGTTGAAACACTTGATTACTTTTCCAGGGACAACAGCAAGGTCGGCAAGGTTCTTCCTTTTACTTTCACACGAAAAAACAATGATTGGTATCACCAAGGACTCAATAGTAAAGGCAATCCCATGCATGAAATTTGGCATTGGAGAAACGGGCAATAGCCCGTCTTAA
>JBMZTS010000153.1:0-3552 GCA_049623905.1 Flavobacteriaceae bacterium | reverse complement strand
ATGAAGATAGAACGCTATGCTGCCATTGATATAGGCTCTAATGCTGTTCGTGTTCTCATTTCTAACATAGTGAGGGCAAAAGATGCACCCCCAAAATTCATGAAAAGTTCTATGGTGAGAGTGCCCATTCGCCTAGGTGAAGACTCATTTACTGTCGGAGAGATTTCAAAGCAAAACATCAAGCGTATGGTGAAAGCCATGAAAGCGTTCAAACACATTATGAGCATCAATAAGGTTACCTCTTATATGGCCTGTGCCACTTCAGCTCTTCGTGAGGCCAATAATGCTGACGAGGTTGTAGCTCTCATCAAAGATAAAACGGGAATAGATATTCAAATTATCGATGGTAAAAAAGAAGCTGAAATCATTTCATCTACAAATATTTTTGAGCGCATCAATAAAAACCGCACCTTCCTTTACATCGATGTAGGTGGAGGAAGTACTGAATTTTCAGTTTTGGTCAAAGGCCAACGCCTTGTGTCAAAATCATTTAAGGTGGGGACCGTTCGTATGATTAATGAAATGGTAAGCGATAAAATTTGGGGGGAAATCAAGTCTTGGATTATGACCCATACTAAAGACTACTCTAAGTTAGCTTTGCTGGGCTCTGGTGGAAATATCAATAAATTATTTAAAATTGCTGGAATTAAAGAAGGTCGCCCCTTGAGTCTAATCACCCTTAATTCGCTCTACACAGATTTGAATCAATTGACTTATGAAGAGCGCATTTTAAAATGGGAGCTCAACCCTGACCGTTCCGACGTTATCATTCCCGCTACGCAAATCTATCTAAAGGCATTGAAATGGAGTGGTGCGACAGAGATTTATGTTCCAAAAATTGGATTATCTGACGGGATGATTAAGGTGCTCTATAAGCAGAATAACTAACCGTGAATTGTTTCTTTTTGCCCGAGGTTTTTCATCAGCTGGGCCTCATAGGCTAAAAGCGCGTTCCATTTTTCATCTACCGTTGCCCTGTCTGTTCCATATTGTCGTGCAAATTGAAGAAAGGTAACGTAATGATTGGCTTCCGAGATCATAAGTTTACGATAAAATTTTGCCAGTTTTTGGTCTTCTAAGGCTTCACTCAAAAGGCGAAACCGTTCACAACTTCTCGCTTCAATTAAGGCGGCATAGAGCAGTTTGTGGACCAAATGGTCTGATCGACTTCCGCCTTTTGGAAAAAACTTCATCAATGCTATGACATAGTCGTCTTTGCGTTCACGTCCTAAAACCAATCCACGTTCGACTATAAGATCGTGAACCATTTTAAAGTGGCTCATTTCTTCTTGTGCCAAGGCGATCATTTCTTGAACTAGTTCTACTTTTTCAGGAAAACCAATTATCAATGATATGGCAGAGCTAGCTGCTTTCTGTTCACAATAAGCATGATCTGTTAAAATTTCACCAATATTTTTTGAGACAATATCGACCCATCGAGGATCGGTTGGAAGTTTTAAACCTAACATATTATAAATCTAAATCGAGTTCTTTTCTGAGTTTTTCTAGCGCTGGATTAATCTCCTTTAAGCGTTGGTATTTTTCTTCAGGAGTGTAGATAAAGTTTTTTTCTTCCGAGAGTTTAACAACCACTTCTATCTGAATTGAAAAATTGTTTAGTGCTTTTTTTAAATAAGGAAGAAAATAAACAAATTCACGTTCAAGTTCTACTTTATTCAAGGGAGAGGGAACAGTGTATTCCAGTAAATTTTCGGCTTTTATTCGAGGGGTGTCGAGTTTGAATAAAGAGGCTAAATTCTGTTCGCGTTTTTTTATTTTTTCTTCTTGATAGCGGTTCCAATGCAATTCGAGTTCTTCTTGCGTAAATGGATCTTTAGGGAGATCTGCCTTAGTCTCACTTGGTTTTTGTTGTTGCTCCCATTCTTTTTTCTTCTGAATACTGGCCAATGACAAAGAGGCGACTCCTTTGTTGTCTTTGGGTTGAATATCAATTTTTGGGAGCGTTGGTGGTTTCAAAACGTGTTCAGAGACAGGAAGCTCTGGAGTAGTCGGAAGTGTTGTCTTTTTCTCCGTCGCTTGGGGGTGTTTTATTGGCGAACTATGGAGAAAGAAGGATGTTGGAATTATTTCTCCTTTTTTTTTTCTCCATTGAAATGGAGGGAGGCAATTTGCATCAGGCAAAGTTCAACATGCAAACGTTTATTTTGAACATTTTTGTAATGTAATTCGCAGCTGTTCGCCAGTTCCATGGCCTCGGCCAACCAGAGCAGTTCTTTTTCTTGTGCCTGAGTGGCAAAGCGTTGTTGTAACTTTTCTCCTATTTCTAACAGAGGGGCTGTTCTAGGATCTTTACAGAGGTAAAGGTTTCTCAAGTGAGAGGCGAGTCCACCGATAAATTGAAGTCCATCAAATCCTTTTTGAACAATTTGATCATATTGAATCAATGCTTCAGGAATGGCATGATCCATAAGTTTTTGTACTAGGTCTAAATAGGCAGAATGGTCGAGGATGCTTAAATTTTCGGCCACAGCGGCTACACTGAGATTATTGTTACAAAAACTGCACATCCGATCAAAAATGGAAAGGGCATCTCGCATGGCTCCGTCGGCTTTTTGTCCGATCAAAAACAATGCCTCTGAATCGTACTTTACACCTTGTTTTTTAGCGATATCCTCCAGATAAAGCTGAATGTCTTTGGGGGTAATCCGCTTGAATTCATAAATCTGACAGCGCGAGAGGATGGTAGGAATGATTTTGTGCTTTTCTGTGGTCGCTAAGATAAAAATAACATGCTTTGGCGGCTCTTCGAGCGTTTTAAGAAAGGCATTAAATGCAGGAGTAGAAAGCATATGAACCTCGTCGATGATATACACCTTGTGGGTCCCTGTTTGTGGAGGAATGCGGACTTGATCGTTTAAGTTACGGATATCCTCAACTAGATTATTCGATGCGGCGTCGAGTTCAAAGATATTAAAGGCAAAATCTTGATCGTCATCTGTTGCTGTTTGACGGTTTATTTTTTTTGCCAAAATGCGCGCACAGGTGGTTTTTCCTACCCCACGTGGTCCACAAAAAAGAAGCGCTTGCGGCAGTTGGTTTTTACTGATCGCATTGTCTAAGGTTTGTGTAATGGCTTGTTGTCCCACAACATCTACAAAGTTTTGTGGGCGATATTTTAGCGCCGATACAACAAATGATTCCATTGTTTCAAAAGTAAAAAAAGGATTGGGATTATTGTGCTGTTCTTGAGGTTTCCCGTTAAAAATTATTAACAATAATTGTACCTTTACGGCTAGCAGGTCGCTTATCGCTGCCCACCTTGGTGGGGAGAGGAAAGTCCGGACACCATAGAGCAGTATAGCGGGTAACGCCCGTCGTTCGTTTCGACGAATAGGACAAGTGCAACAGAAAGGATGTACAGGTAAGGCTGTAGTGAAATCAGGTAAACTCTATACGGTGCAACGCCAAGTAAATCTGTGTTTGAGAGCGGCTCGTTCGATACAGAAGGGTAGGCGGTTGGAGCCCACAAGCAATTGTGTGCCTAGATAAATGATAAGCCTCGACAGAATCCGGCTTATGGCCTGCTTTTTT
>JBMZTS010000152.1:0-3584 GCA_049623905.1 Flavobacteriaceae bacterium | reverse complement strand
AAAATATTGAAAAAGAAAAGATGGAGCATTTTTTTGAGGTGATAGACGCAATCAAAATGCAAGTAGAAAAAAAACAACTCATTGAACATTAAACAAAACGTTATGGAAGCAACAAAAGAAAACCACACAATAAAAGGAGCTGGATTTATTGTCAATACGACAGCAGCTCAAAATGTCTTTACTCCTGAAGATTTTAGTGAAGAGCAAATTATGATGAAAGAATCTGTTCAAGAATTTGTCAACCGAGAGATCATTCCTCATCGTGAACGATTTGAACAAAAGGATTATGCATTTAATCATCAGGTCATGCAAAAAGCGGGCGAATTAGGATTTCTCGGGGTATCTGTGCCTGAGCAATACAATGGTCTAGGAATGCCCTTTACTTCCACCATGTTGGTTTGCGATTATATTTCTGGTGCCAATGGTTCATTTTCAACAGCCTTTGGTGCGCATACAGGTATTGGCACCATGCCCATCACCTTGTATGGCAATGAAGAACAAAAACAAAAATATGTTTCAAAACTCGCTACTGGAGAATGGTTTGGAGCCTATTGCCTTACGGAACCTGGTGCTGGATCAGATGCCAATTCAGGAAAAACAAAAGCTGTACTTTCCGAAGATGGAAGCCACTACCTTATTACAGGACAAAAAATGTGGATTTCTAATGCAGGATTTGCCGACGTATTTATCGTATTTGCACGTATCGAAGACGACAAAAATATCACTGGGTTTATCGTTCCTGTTGATTTAGACAATGGAATTACTCTTGGCGATGAAGAAAACAAACTCGGGATCAAAGCCTCCTCAACACGCCAAGTCTTCTTCAACGAAACAAAAGTTCCCGTAGAAGATATGCTTGCCGGGCGCGGGGAAGGATTTAAAATTGCAATGAATGCGCTCAACGTTGGACGTATCAAATTAGCAGCCGCATGTCTTGAAGGACAACGTCATGTCACCACACTGGCCGTCCAATATGCCAATGAAAGAGTCCAATTTAAAACACCCATCGCAAAGTTTGGAGCGATAAAAAGCAAACTCGCAACCATGGCAACGAATTGCTTTGTAACAGAATCGGCATCATATCGGGCGGCTTTCGATATCGAGCGAAGAATTAACGAACTGCTCACTGAAGGCCTGTCTCATCAAGAAGCTGAACTTAAAGGCGTGGAAGAATTTGCTGTTGAATGTTCTATTTTGAAAGTCGCAGGATCTGAAAATGCGCAAAATTGCTCTGACGAAGGCCTTCAAATTTTTGGAGGAATGGGCTTCTCTGCCGATGCGCCCATGGAAATGGCTTGGCGAGATGCTCGAATCGCAAGAATCTATGAGGGTACCAATGAGATCAATCGTATGCTATCGGTTGGAATGACCATTAAAAAAGCCTTAAAAGGAGACATAGACTTGATGACCCCTGCCACCGCAGTTGGGCAAGAATTAATGGCTGGAAAAATCCAAAACATCACACCCTCTGATGTTCTATTTGGACAAGAAAAACAACTTTTGGCCAACATGAAGAAAACGTTCTTGATGATAATGGGCTCAGCGATCCAAAAATTTGGACCTAATCTGGATGCAGAGCAACAAATCTTGATGGCCGTTTCAGATATTTTAATTGAAACTTACATGGTAGAGTCGGCCATTTTACGTGTTGAAAAAAATGCTGAACGCTATGGTGTAGCCTCGCAAGAAAGACAAATTGAAATGACCCAATTGTATCTTTTTAATGCCCTCGAAGTGGTTAACAGTAAAGGAAAAGAAGCAATAGTCTCCTTTGCTGAAGGAGATCAGATGAAGGGTATGATTTCAGGCTTAAAGCAATACACAAAATATGCCGAATATCCGAATGTTGCAGAACTGCGAAAAAATATAGCCGCAAAGGTGATTGAAGAAAATAAATATCCTTTTTAAAATTAACTGAGTTAATTTTTGATGTTTTGTTCATGACTCCCAAAGTTTAAACTTTGGGAGTTTTTTTTATCTTGAAGAACACAAATTTACAATTCAATGAAAAATTTCTATCGTACTCTTTTCCTTTGCCTTCTTTCACTTAGCTTTTCGGTCACTATATCAGGGCAAGAGCCAGCAGATTATTATTCTATTATAGACAATGTTTCTAAAGAAAGATTGGAAGATGATATTCGAACCTTAGCGAATTTCGGGACGCGTCATACCTTAAGCGATACACTATCAAAACGACGTGGTATTGGCGCTGCAAGACGATGGATCTTTAAGCGCTTTCAAGCTATTTCCAAAGCGTGTAATGGCTGCCTAGAGGTTTCCTATCAGAAAAATTATCACGAACCCGATGGCAGACGTATCGTAAAAGCTGTTTGGATCAATAATGTTGTTGCTATTCAACGTGGAACAAAATACCCCAACCGTTATATCATCATGAGTGGAGATATCGACTCTAGAATTTCTGATCCGACCAATTTTACTGACGATTCACCAGGAGCTAACGATAACGCAAGCGGGATGGCGGGTACCATAGAAGCCGCAAGGGTTCTTTCAAAATACACTTTTGAAAATAGCATTATCTATACGGGCCTAGCAGGTGAGGAACAGGGACTTTACGGTGGGGCAGGCTTAGCACGCCATGCCCAAGAGAACGGCTGGGAAATCATTGGAGTTTTAAACAATGACATGATCGGTAATATAGAGGGTGTAGATGGAGTTATTGACAACAGAACATTTCGCATTTTTTCGGAACCAACCCCTCCTACGGAAACGGAAAGAGAACGTAAAAATAGACGTTTTTACGGTGGCGAAGTTGATGGGATATCCCGTCAATTGGCACGTTATATTCATAAAAATGTCTTGAATTACATGCCAGAGATGAACCCCAAAATGATTTATCGCCTAGATCGCTTTGGTCGCGGTGGGCATCACCGACCATTCAATGATCTAGGATATGCTGGAGTAAGAATCATGGAGGCGCACGAAAATTACACGCAACAACACCAAGACATAAGAACTGAAGGAGGCATTGCCTATGGAGACGTCATTGAAGCTGTTAATTTTGCCTATGCTAAAAAACTCACCGCAGTAAATGCCATTAACTTAGCCGCTCTGGCCTGGGCTCCTCCCGCAGTGAAAGAACTTTCTATTGGCGGGGTCGTTGAAGCATCAGTAAAATTAAAATGGCCAAAAGTAACCGATGCTGCTATTTTAGGCTATAAAATCTATTGGCGCGATACCACGTCACCCACCTGGGATCACAGTCGGTTTGTCGGGAATGTCTCTGAGGCCGTATTGGAAGGAATCGTTATTGATAATTTCTTTTTTGGCCTTGCGACCGTTGGAAAAAATGGGAGTGAAAGTCTAGTGGTATTTCCTAATAATGTTTTTCGAGACTAGTAATTTGATTGACCTAAACGCTTAGTTGTTTGAATATTATAGCGGTAATTGGTCAGATCAAAAGTGGTGAAAAATTGGAAGTAATTTGGCCCCCAACTTTTATTGATTTCACGAACTGGAAAACTAAATTGAACTCCAAAGGTAAAGTTTTGGTATTGAACATTGGCGGTAACACCGGCTGAAAAAGCCATCTTATCTCTTAAATAAAGCTTTTGATTTAGACCAAG
>JBMZTS010000151.1:0-3630 GCA_049623905.1 Flavobacteriaceae bacterium | reverse complement strand
TGGCATTAAAAACCCCATAATGGATACGAAATTCAAGCCACTCTCCCGCCTTAAATGCTTCTTTAGGGAAAGGGTTTAAGAGTGTCCCATCCTCTTGTGCGGTAAGTGAAATCGACACAAGGAGCAAAAAGAATAATAAAAAGAGCTTTTTCATAGATTTATTCATCATTGCAATTTAATTAGCGCAGTTCTATTTCATGTAAATGACGGTGCAGCAATTTACCTTTTTTTTCTCCCAAAACAGAGATAAGGTCTTCCTCCGCAGCACTTTTAATGCGCTTAAAGGACTTGAATTTGCGCAACAAGAGTTCTTTTGTTTTCGGGCCAACGCCAGGGATGGCATCCAGTCCCGAGCGAAGCGCATTTTTACTTCTCTTATTGCGATGAAATGAAATCCCAAAACGATGTGCTTCGTTACGCAAAAACTGAATCACCTTCAAGCTTTCCGATTTTTTGTCAAGATATAAAGGAATGGGATCTTCTGGAAAATAAATCTCTTCCAATCTTTTGGCGATACCCACAATGGCAATCTTCCCTCTAAGGCCTAAAAGATCGAGGCTTTTTAGAGCGGAGGACAACTGTCCCTTTCCGCCGTCAACGATAATGAGCTGTGGAAGCGACTGTCCTTCTTCTTGCAGGCGTTTGTATCGGCGGAAAACGACCTCTTCCATCGAGGCAAAATCGTCGGGCCCCTCTACCGTTTTGATGTTGTAATGCCGATAATCTTTTTTAAAGGGTTTTCCGTTGCGAAAAACCACACAAGCGGCCACAGGGTTGGATCCCTGCAAGTTAGAATTGTCAAAACATTCGATATGTCGCGGCTCTTGCGAAAGCCGCAGATCACTTTTCATTTGAGACATCAGACGATTTGTGTGGCGATCGGGGTCTACTATTTGCATTTGTTTGAAACGCTCCATTCGAAAATATTTGGCATTGCGTTCAGACAGATCGACCAGTTGCTTTTTGTCACCCAATTGTGGTACGCTGACCTTTATCTTGTCACCAAGAGTAAGAGGGAAAGGCAAATAGACATCGGGTGACTGAGAATGGAATCTTTGCCGAATCTCTACGATGGCTAAGCGTAAAAGTTCTTCGGCGGTTTCGTTTAATTTTTTTTTGATTTCAATGGTATGAGAACGAATGATCGAACCATAGGACAATTGCAAAAAGTTTACATAGCCATAGGCTTCATCGGTAATGATTGAAAACACATCAACATTACTAATTTTCGGGTTGACAATGGTTGATTTTGCTTGATAGTTTTCCAAGACCTCTAGTTTTTCTTTTATTTTTTGTGCCGCTTCATAGGCCATGTCTTTAGCATGTCCTTGCATTTGGGCTCTAAAACGTTGAAGAGAGTCTTTAAAATTTCCTTTTATGATTGCTCGAATGGCTAGGATGTTTTCATCGTATTGCGCTTGGGTGATTTTATCTTCACAGGGGGCCAAGCAATTTCCAAGATGGAATTCTAAGCATACTTTATATTTTTTGGCGCTGATTTTTTTTTCAGACAAGTCATAGTTGCATGTGCGCAGAGGATACAAGCCCTTGATCAAATCTAAGAGCGTCCTCACGGTTTTCATGCTGGTGTAGGGTCCGAAATATTCGGATCCGTCCTTAATGATTTTTCGCGTGGCAAAGACACGAGGAAATCGTTCATTTTTAATACAAATCCAAGGGTAGGTTTTATCGTCTTTAAGTAAGACATTGTAACGGGGTTGATACTTTTTGATGAGATTATTTTCCAATAATAAAGCGTCCATCTCGCTTTCAACGACAATGTGCTCTATTTTAGAAATATTTTTAACCAATAGTCGGGTACGATGGTTATCGTGTGTTTTAGTGAAGTAGGAGTTGACCCGCTTTTTAAGGTTTTTTGCTTTGCCGACGTAAATAATGCTGTCTTTACGGTCAAAATACTGATATACCCCAGCACTTGTTGGGAGTGTTTTTAGCTGGAGTGAAAGGTCGGCTCGTTCCATTGGACAGGAGGTTCAAAGCCAAAAATAATGCTTTTCTTTGTGAGCACAACTCAATGCGATGAACAAAAAGCAGATTCGAGACCATTACAAAGTAAAGCGAATGCAGTTAAGCGCACACGAGCGCAACTCTATGGGGCATGCTATTGCTAACCATGCCATGTCTTTACCTGTTTGGGGCAAAACCTATTTTCACCTTTATCTCAGTAGTTTAAAACAAGCAGAAGTTGAGACAGAGCCTCTTTTAACGCTTCTACAAGGAAAAGACAAAGAGGTCGTTGTGCCAAGAATGGAAAAGGATCGACAACTCAGCCATGTTCTTTTAACCGACTCGACGTTAATTCAAATCAACACCTGGGGGATTCCCGAGCCGCAAGGCGGCCTCGCCATTGACCCTGAAAAACTTGAGGTGGTCTTTGTCCCGCTCTTGGCCTATGATGAAAGGGGAAATCGGTTAGGCTATGGCAAAGGGTATTACGATCGCTTTTTGGCCCAGTGCCGTCAAGACTGTGTCAAAATCGGCCTTTCTTTTTTTCCTCCAGAAAAGGAAATTCCCATTGAAAAAACAGACATTCCTTTAGACTTTTGCATTACGCCAACGCAGGTTTACACGTTTGGTTAATCGAACACTTTTTTATTAAAAAACAGCAAGATCACCACACCTATGCTGATAGAGGCATCGGCGACATTGAATACGTATTCAAAAAAAGTATAAGGCTCTCCACCAATTACAGGAACCCAGTTGGGCCATGTCCAAGAGACCAAGGGAAATTGGAGCATATCAACCACATGCCCATAAAAGAAAGGGGCATAGCCTTCTTCGGGAAACAGTGTAGCGATTTGACCATAGCTGTGTGAGAAAACAACCCCGTAAAACAATGAATCAATCAGGTTACCGATGGCTCCAGCAAAAATTAAGCACAGGGCCCAACGCAGGAGTTGAGGATGTTCTTTTTTTAGGACAGAGCGAAGCCATACGCCTAAGAACCCAATGGCCACCACACGAAAAAGGGTGAGTAGGAGCTTGGCGAGATCTTCCTCTAAAAAAGGAACGATATCATTTATTTTTGTTCCCCAAGCCATCCCTTTATTTTCAATAAAAAGCAGTTTGAAAAAGCCCCAATCGACAATGGCGGGTTGACCATATACCGAAAGAGGGTAGTTGAGTTTAATAAAAATTTTGGATGCCTGATCTATTCCTAAAACGAGAAAGATCAATATAAAGGCATTTTGAAAGGTTATTTTTGGCAGTTGAATTTTCATGCGCATAAAAGGTCAAAAGTAACTATTTTCTGTTGGAATTAAAGGAAATATTTCCATCAACACTTTTAATTTTTAGGACACTCGTTTTGGCGTTGATAACGGCCCCTTTTAAAACGCCATTGAGGGTTTCGGCATGGACAGGATAGTTTAATCTATTGAGAAAGACATCGGCCGAGGCCGTTGTAATTTCTCCCTGGACATAAGAGCTGTTTACATAGAGACTGCCCTGTTCCAAATAAAGCACTAGCCTAGGGAACCCCCCTTCTAGGGTTACTTTTGCGGAACGAGCATTGAGCTCAATAAAAAGCTTTTCGGGAAGAAAAAGTTCAAGAATAGAAGCCATGACCTTATGTGCGCTTAACTTGTCGTTAAAGTTTTTAAACCCTGG
>JBMZTS010000150.1:0-3646 GCA_049623905.1 Flavobacteriaceae bacterium | reverse complement strand
CCATTGCGATAGCTTTGGCGAACTTCGTTGCGATTTGTGGCCCAGCCCTGATGTTGTTGTCTTTTTCTTCCTTCCCTTGGAGGAGTTTTTACACCAACGACGCCATACTCTATTCTCTCGGTTATATCTTTATTTTGTCTCTTGTAGGGACGGCCTTTGCAAAAGTAATGTTCAATAAACTGTTGAGTTTTTCATCTGCTGTTTTTTCAATATCCATCACCTATTTACTTCCAATTGTTGCGATCATTTGGGGAGTTCTCGATGGAGAAAAGTTTGGCGGGATGCAATGGCTCGCAAGTGGCTTTATTTTAGGAGGCATTTACTTGGTTACCGAAACCAAAAAAGCGCCTTAAAAAAGGCGCTTCAACTCCTCTGCATTTTCCTTTTTCAATTTCTATTATTAGAGGGGATAGCGTTCCCTTTTTTATCCCACTGAGAGAGCGGTAAAATTTTTCCAAAAGGTTTAAGGTGTGCAATTTTTTCTCGGATTTCGCTGGCGTTTCCAGCGACAAACACTTGTGCCTTATCAATGTGAAAATATTTTTGAGTGACCCGTTGAATATCGGCCACAGTAACAGCATTTATTTTTTGAAGGTAGGAGACATAGAAATTTTTTGGCAGCGAAAGATATTCGATGTCAAAGGCAAATTGTGCCTGAGTACTTGGGCTTTCAAGTGCCCTTATGAACTCACCAAGATAAATGGCTTTGGCCACTTTGAGTTCTTCTTCAGAGACGAAGGTGTCTACCATTCGTTTGAACTCTTTAAGCAGTTCAATAGCAGCGCTGTCTACCACTTGATTTCTTACGCTTGAAGAAGCTCTAAATACGGCACGATGGTATTTGCTTGTTGAAAAAGAAGAATAGGCGCCATAGGCATAGCCCTTGTCCTCTCTTAAATTTTGAAACAAACGCCCTTGTGGCCCACCACCTAAAATAACATCGGCCAAAAGCATTGGAAAATAGTCTGGATGCTTTTTCTTCAAGTCTGCTGTAAAAATGATAGAAACTTCAGATTGGGTAGCGTTGGGCACATCGATAAGGTTCAATGCCATAGACTCTGGTTGTTTTACCGAAGGGGAAGCCCCTAAAGCTTTAGGGCTGTCTTTCCATTGTCTAAACAGTTTGACGATCTTTTTCTTCACTGCTTTAAACTGAACATCTCCTATGACAAAGAGATAAGCGTTGGAAGGGTTGAGGTTGGCGTTGAAGTATCTCTTAACATCGTCAAGCTCAATTTTAGCGATACTTTCCTTTTGGATAGACTCTCCACGTGGATCAGACGCGCCATACATAACACTATTTTCTACGCGTCTAAGAATAGCTTGAATGGCGTTTTCATTCCGTTTAATCGCTTGTAAGAGCAGCTGTTTTTCTTTTGTGAATTCTGTTTCAAGAAATGAGGGAAACAAAATGGCATCTGCCATTAACTCTATACCTCTAGAAAAATACCTTGAAAGAGAAAGTAGAGCAGCACTTGTTGCTCCAAAATTAATGGTGGCTCCGATAAAATCGATTTCATCATCAAAGTCATTTTTATTGATGCTCCTTGAACCCTTGCCAAGCATATTACCCAAAATTGCATTAACGCCTTTTATCTCTCCTTCTATTTGAGGAGGGTTGTCTGAAAGTAAAATTGTTGAAACACGTGGAAGTTTGTGGTCTTCCACAACGAACAAACGAAGACCATTGGGTAAAACAAATTTTTGAGGTGATTTTAATTGAATTTCTGGTGTTGGTCCTGCTGGGGGCGGACTGCTTCGGTCGACTTGACTACAAAGCGGCGTTAAAACACAAAGGTATACTCCGACAAAAAGGACTGTTTTTTTCATGTTTAACACTTAGTTTGAATCGGAGGGAAGATAGTTGAGAATCAGTCGCTGATTTTTAGAGAGATACTTGTTTGCTACTTGAAGAATCTCTTCGCGACTAATGGATCTGTATAGTTCAATTTCCGTATTGATTAGATTGGTATTTCCATTGATCATATAATACTGCGCTAAGGATTCAGCAATCCCTTCAACTGAAGCATTAGAATTGACAAACTGCGCTTCAAATTTGTTTTTAATCTTTTGGAAATCATTCTCAGAAATTAATTCTTTTTGAATCAAGGTAACTTCTTCATCCATGGCCACAACAAGTTCTGTTAGTGACACTCCCTCTAAAGGCAGGCTCAGAATAATATAAAAACCGTAATCTTCTAGAGCGGTGGTAAAAGCATCGACTTCTAATGCGATCGCCCTTTCATCTACCATTTTTTTATACAGTTTTGAGCTTTTACCACTGCTTAGGTAGGCTGATATCATTTCTAAAACCTTAGCTTCTCTAGTTTTTACACCAGGGGTTCTGTAAGCTGAAAAAACAGCCGGAATTTGAATGTTTTTATCGTAATAGGTCGCAGTTATGGGAGCGGTTATAGGAGCCTCTACAATGGTCGTTCGCTCAATTTCATCACCTTTGGAGATTGGTCCAAAATAGGACTGTATTTCCTTTTTAGCCATCGGAATATCAATGTCTCCAGCCACCACTAAAACGGCATTATTGGGCACATAATACTTGTGATTAAAAGCTAAAAACTCGTCTAAAGAAGCGGCGTCGAGATGTTCTAATTCGCCAATTGAAGACCGTTGGTAGGGATGTTTTTTAAAAAGGCGCTTTTTAATTTCATCTTCATAATACCCGTAGGGGCGGTCGTCGAAGTTACTTTGTTTTTCTGTTTTGACGACCTCGTTTTGGGTATCCACCCCAATTTGATTAATGACGGGGTGGAGCATACGCTCTGACTCTAGCCAAAGACCAAGGGCTAAATTGTTTGAGGGGAAGACCTCGTAATAGTAGGTAAAATCGTCGGTGGTATAAGCATTGTTCGTCCCCCCATTGGAAGAGACAAGATTAAACCATTCTCCTCTTGGAATGTTTTTTGTCCCTTCAAAAAGCAGGTGTTCAAAAAAGTGAGAAAAGCCTGTGCGGTTTGGACTTTCATCTTTTGCGCCAACATGATACAGCACAGATGTTGTGACGACAGGCGCTCTGTTGTCTTGATGTAAAATGACGTGAAGACCATTGGCCAAGTCATATTCCTCAAAGACCACCTCTTGAGCGCCTAGGCAGAGGAATAAAAGATTCGCCAATACAAATAATAGTGTTTTCAATTTCGATAAAACCTTCATTAATGTGTCGATAATAGTTCGTTTATGTTACACAAATTGAAATTATTGCATAATATTGTTTAATGATCTAAACAAACCAATACTAGCTGACCTTGTTTACACGATATTTCCCTTTATGGGTAAGTTCATGCGCTCTTATGGCACTATTTGCGCCGCCTCTTTTTACCTGGTTTAGCGGCCCATGGATTACTTATGGCTTGGGTGGAATTATGCTTGGTATGGGCCTGACCTTGAGGTGGGCTGATTTTTCTCAGGTTTTAACAGCACCCTTATGGATTTTTACAGGGATGCTTTTACAGTTTTCGGTTATGCCTTTGTTGGGCTGGGGATTAGGACTGCTTTTTAACCTTCCTCCTTTTTTTGCAGTGGGTTTAATTTTGGTCGCTTGTTGTCCTGGGGGAACAGCGTCAAATGTCATTGTCTACCTTGCCAAGGCCAATGTGGCTTTATCAGTGGCCATGACGACTTGTTCTACTCT
>JBMZTS010000149.1:0-3751 GCA_049623905.1 Flavobacteriaceae bacterium | reverse complement strand
TTCTTATCGACATTTTTATAGGTAACTTCTTCCAATTGGTTGGTGTTGTGTCTTGTCTGATGGATGCCTCCAACGATATTTAAAACATGATAGATATATCGTCGATAGACCCCGATCATTTCCAGATATAATTCTTCTAGATCACTAAAATCATCATTGGGTTCAAGTGTCCAAGCCTTTAGATTTTGAGCGACAATTTTTAAATTTCGAAGGCCATATTCACTTGCTTTTATTGGGTCGTCACCAATGTTTTCAGTTTGTGAATCGGGGTCGTTGCCATACCCTCCAAACATAAACATAGGATTGAGTGACTTTTCATCAACAAACTTCATTAACCTTAGCTTTTCCTCAGAGGGTGTTTCGTCAAAATAACGATATCCCCATTCAATAGAATAGTCGTCGTAGGGGCCGAGCTGACGAATGAAGCGAATATTTTTATCGCCAGGTTGGGCGATATAATTGTAACGCGCATAGTCCATAATCGTTGTTGCAATACCATATTTTTGAGTAAAGTTCCCTGAACGAAGCGAGTCAACAGGATAGGCACTGCTCGCTTTCATATTGTGGGGTAAGCCAAGTGCATGGCCGACTTCGTGTGAAATGACTCGACGTATCATTTCACCAATTTCCTTTTCTGGTGTTTTAAGCGTACGGGCTTTGGGGTTAGCCGCAGCAGTTTCTAATAAATAGCGGTTTCTGTAAGAGCGCAAGTGATTGTGATACCAAATGATATCGCTTTCTATAATTTCACCTGTCCGGGGATCAGACACACTTGGTCCTGTGGCATTCCTTGTCGTTGAAGCCACATAGCGTACAGTTGAAAAGCGAACATCTTCAGGACTAAAGTCAGGATTCTCATCTTTTGAAGGAGGGTCTTTGGCGATAATTGCGTTTTTAAACCCTGCTTTTTCAAAGGCAGAATTCCAGTCCTCAATTCCGAGCTTAAAGTATTTTCTCCATTTTAATGGGGTAGCTGGGTCAAGATAGTAAACGATTGGTTTAATCGGCTCAACCAATTCGCCTTTAAAATAGGCTGCTTTATCTTTAGGCTCAAGCCGCCAACGCCGAGCAATTGAATATTGGTCTGCTTTTAGTGCCGCTGAACTGTAATTGATTTTTTCAAGTGTAAACCATCCCACCCGCTCGTCTTCATAACGAATTTTCATTGGCTCTTCGGGGAGTTGAATAAAAGAATGATTGATTTGAAAACTAAAAGTGCCAGAGGGATTTTCTCGCGACTTTTTATTTACTTTAAAGGTTAAGGTATGGATAATTTCGGTGTTTTTTGGAAAACTTAGCGCTTGGTCAATACTACTTCTTTTAGTATCGACACTTCCCATTTTAAACTGTTCTTTCTCACTTTTTCGGACAATGTTGAAGCCTGGGGAGTCTGCTAAAAAATGAGGACTAACATCAATTAAAAATCTATCCTTTTCAGAGTTTTTAACCGGAAAGGTCGCTAATATGGGTGGAAAATTATTTTCTGAAACACTCAGAGCAATTGGATCATTTTGATCGGCAAAATTGGAAAAACTGATCTGTTTTAAGACAATGTTGTTTGCTTTTTTTTCAAAGCGAACAACCTGCTCAGCAGTTTTAGACCCTGCATTGAGATAAGCCGAATAGTTGGCAGGGAGTTGAGCAAATCGGGTGACGACCAAAAGGTCTTTGTTTAGCACATTTTCTGTGAGTTCTAAATACAAAGTATTAGCATCGTCGAGGTAGGTTGTGAGTAACCCACTACTTTGAATCATTTCTTTGGTTAAAGAGTCGATGGGCTTTAACTTTGAAAGGCGGTCTTTTTTTTGGGCATTGAGTGAAAAAATGAGCGATATGCTCAAGAGTAGGGGGAATAAAGATTTCATAACAAATGTATTTTAGGCTGAGGACAAGATATAGTTCTGGCAAATCTTTTCAAAGGCTTTGAGTTGATTTGTTTGCCATTCTTGGTCTTTATTCATTTGTTTCGCCATAATTTTAACGACTTTGGGGGCAATTCTTAAGCTTTCTTCAGCATTTAAAAACAGGGCTCTAGTTCTTCTTGCCATGACATCTTCAAGGGACATTGCCATTTCTTCGTTTATCGCCCAGATAATTTGATTTTTTGTAATGTAAAGTTCTTGTGATAATGAGGTATTTCCACCTTCAGATAAGGCCGTTATTTTATCGCGGTCTGTACCATAGGCATGCAACGGATTTGACCAATCGGCATTGTAATCGTAGCCGTGTACATGAAGATTTTGGGTTAAGCAGGCTCTTTCAGGAAGGCCACCAACCGATTGTACAGTATTGATCAGATCTTCAGCCATTTTTCTATAGGTGGTCCATTTCCCCCCAAGGATACTAACCAAGCCTGAGGTACTGACCGTAATTTTATGATGTCTCGAGATTTCTTTAGTTGAATTACCTCCATTTTCTGGTGCAGCCAAGGGGCGTAAGCCTGCAAAAACACTTTTAACATCTTTTCGACTAGGGGGGTGGGTCATGTAGGCCCCTGCATTTTCTAAAATAAAATGAATTTCATCCTCCAACGCTTGAGGTTCTTCTAGGGCGTCTTCAACTAGCGTATCTGTCGTGCCTACTACAACATAACCGTTCCAAGGCACTGCAAACAAAACGCGGCCATCTGAGGTATGCGGAACCATAATTGCATGTTCGCCAGCAAGAAACGATTGATTAAGAACCAGATGAACACCCTGGCTCGGCACAATTAATTTTTTGGCCTTTGGCTGGTCTAATTGTAAAATCTGATCAGCAAACACTCCTGTAGCATTGACCACGACTTTTGCACTAAGCTCAATTTCATTCTTGTTGATGAAGTCCTGAGCAACCACTCCAACGATCATTCCGTCCTCCTGTATTATTTTGGTGACACCACAATAGTTGAGTAAGGTGGCGCCGTGATCTTCGGCTGTCTGGGCCAGACTAATTGCCATACGTGCATCGTCAAATTGACCATCGTGATAAATCACACCACCGCGTAATCCCTTCTTTTTTACATTAGGAATGTGTTTAATGGTTTCTTCTCGATCCAATAGTTCAGATGAGCCAAGGCCAAGTTTTCCTGCCATCATATCGTAAACTTTAAGTCCAATCCCATAAAATGGACTATTCCACCAATCGTAGGATGGAATCACAAAGCTCAAGTCGCGAACCAGGTGCGGTGCATTTTTCCGCATGATTCCCCTTTCTCTCAGTGCTTCAATGACTAAAGAAATATCGCCATTTTGAAGATACCGGACTCCGCCATGCACAAGCTTTGTACTTCGTGAAGAGGTGCCTTTGGCGAAGTCGTGTTTCTCTAAAAGGAGTGTTTTATATCCTCTACTGGCGGCATCTACTGCTGCACCGAGACCTGAAGCACCACCGCCGATAATGATGACATCCCAAGGCGTGTCGTTTGTGTTAATTGTTTCTAGGTGGTCTTTTCTTTTCATTGTTCAGATGGGCACTATTTTCTCTTGAAGATAAAACTATATTAAAGAAATCATACCTTATTTTCTAAAATTTGATTCTCTCAAATTTTAGAAAAGGGCAAAAAAAAGCTCCTTCAACGAAGGAGCTCTATATTTTTGTGGTTTACCAATTAGGGCTTTGCAAACTGAATCATTGATGAAATTTTACCCTCTAGGTCGAAATAGTAAATTTCCATTAGGTCTTTTTCCCATTTTCTTCCATTGCGATAAACTCGAGACTCTCTTCCATGAACCATTACCCCAGAGGCGGCGTCTGTCCCTCTAATTTTGATAGG
>JBMZTS010000148.1:0-3770 GCA_049623905.1 Flavobacteriaceae bacterium | reverse complement strand
CGCCTCAGAATAAGTTCCACATAGAACAGCAACTTAAATCCATTGATTTAAAAGCAAAGCAAAATCAATCTAGATCAAGAGTATGGGAAATTCCGATATGTTTTCATCCTTCATTTGGAGAGGATTTAACCCCGTTATTTCAAAAAAATAGTTCTAAAATTGAACAGTACAAAGCCGCGTTTTTAGCGACGGTTTTTACACTAGAATTTTATGGCTTTCTACCTGGTTTTGGTTATTTGTCGGGCTTAGATAAAGCCCTTCATCTCGAACGTAAAGCTACCCCATCCCGACAGATGGCCAAAGGTTCTGTTGCCGTAGGAGGGGCGCATGTTGGCGTCTATCCTCAAGATAGTCCTGGGGGTTGGCAGTGTTTAGGTCACAGCCCTGTTCCATGGATTAATTTTGACCAATCCCCCTATGTTTTTATTCAACCAGGCGACAGCGTTCGCTTTGTAAAGATTGACTTAGCAATGCATAAAAAGATTACGTTGCAAGTAGAGATGAAAGTGTATCAACCCAAGCTGACCGTTTATGATTAATGTTGAAAAAGCAGGGTTTTATACGACCATCCAAGATGCGGGTAGAAGGGGGTTTCGACATTTGGGCATTCCCGTTTCTGGTCCTATGGATCGTACGGCCTTTCGTTTAGCTAACGCTCTTCTTCCCAATAAAAATGATGACACGGTCTTAGAATGCACTTTTGTAGGACCACAACTCAAAATTGGCGTCGAACTAGCATTTGTTGTTACTGGCGCCCCTGTAGAACTCTGGCTTGATCAAGAGCCGATTGTTCTCCATAAAGTGTACAAAGCTAAAGCCGGAAGTATCTTAAAAATGGGAAAAGTTTTAAAAGGAATCCGCAGTTATATACGCTTTTCAAAAGCACTTGAACTCCCTAGTATTTTAGGAAGTCGATCATTTTTTTATCCCTTGACCTCAGAAAAGACGCTTAAAACAGGCGATGTTTTGACTTTTCAGGGACAAGAAAACTCTGTTGGGAAGGCCAATGCCCAGCTTAGAGCAAATCTTAATTATCTCGACGAATCTCAACTTGAAGTGTCTCCTGGATTGGATTGGGCTATGTTGCCAAAAAGAAGCCAAGAAACGGTATTGACTGAGACGCACGAGGTCATATCGCACAATCGCATGGGGTATCGCCTTAGTACCTCTGTTCGTTTTCAAGCCTCTAGTCTTTTAAGTCAACTTGTACTTCCTGGAATGGTACAATTGACCCCAGGGGGAGAGTTGCTAATAGCTACAGCCGATTGTCAAGTCACTGGGGGGTATCTTCAAGCCCTTCAGCTGAGTCCTAAAGCCTTAGCCACCTTGGCTCAAAAAGCCGAGGGTAGCCGACTTACTTTTGAAAATACACATCTTTAAAGGGCACGCGAAATTGTGGCCCATATATTCCTCCTTCTCCTCTTATCCCACAACTAATGACCATTGTAATCATTGCCGATTTTGGGAGGCCTAAAACAGATTTTACCCTTACCGAATCGAAACCTTCCATAGGGCAGGTGTCATAGCCATGGGCCGCCATGCTGATCATAAAGTTCTGTGCCGCTAGGGCAGTGCTTTTATGGGCAACAATATTAAGGTCACTCCCTAAAACTTGACGATAAGTCGGCTTTGACAGTCCTCTAAGGGTGGCCAATGCACGTTTTAGGAGACCAGAAATTCCCATAAAATTCGAATAAAGTGTAGGAATTATTTTAGCGTAATAGCTTTTTGCCATCTTTTCGCGCTTAGGGTCACGCTTCGCCTGTTCGGCAAATTGACTTTCTAAAAAATCCAAATTTGCTTTGACGCGTTTTCGCCATAAGTCTTTTCGTGAAACGGCCACGACAAATTGTTGTGCAGAGCGCGCGGCGGTTTGACTTAGACAGGCTTTTGTCATCGCTTTTTTAGTTTCTTCATCTACCACATGATAAAACTCCCATAGCTGTAAATTACTACTCGTTGGGGCAAGGGTTGCCTGTTCAATACATTTTTTTACAAGAGTGGTGTCAATGGGTTGTTGGGGGTCATAGATACGCACAGAGCGTCTGGAAGCAATAGCCTCACTTACTGTTTTTTCTTTCATTTTAAATTGTGTTTAATAGTTTTTTTAGCCATTCAAAAGAGGTGGGATATGGTGCATATCGTATAAAAGGATCAACCCATGTTCCACGCTTAATCCAGGGTTTGTAATGGGTAAATGCATCAAAGGAATGTTTTCCATGATAGGCTCCAATACCACTATGACCAACTCCTCCAAATGGTAGTTTGTCGTTGACAAACTGTATCATTGAATCATTTGCAACTCCTCCTCCAAAAGAAAACTGATGACTTAGCTTAGCGATAAATGTGTTGCGCTTTGAAAATACATAAAAACCTAGTGGTCGTTCATATTGGTTAATTATCGACTCAAGATCATTTTCATCGGTATAGGTCAATACAGGCAAAATGGGACCAAAAATTTCATCTGCCATTGTCGGGTGTGTACAGTCCTTAACTTCTAAAACAGTGGGTTCAAAATATTTGCTTGCCCGATCGTAATGTCCCCCAATGGCCACCTCAGAATGTTCTATAAGATGAACCATACGGTCAAAATGTTTGTGGTGGGCGATACGACCATAACTCGACGATTTTGAAGCATCTTCACCAAAGGCCTTTTTAATTTCTTCTCCGATGGCTTTGATTAATTCATCTTTAATCGGATGTTCTGCAAGAATATAATCGGGGGCGATACAGGTTTGCCCACAATTGAGATACTTTCCCCATACAATGCGTTTAGCAGTCAATTGAATTGGTGCCGAGGCATCGACAATACATGGGTTTTTTCCTCCCAATTCTAAGATGGTAGGTGTGAGGTGCTCTGCTGCTGCTTTGGCTACAATTTTTCCAATAGAGGTGCTGCCAGTAAATATAATGTGATCCCATCTTAGGCTTAGTAACTCTTGGGCTGCTGAGGCATCACCATTCACCACACTTACATGATGAGGATCAAAAGCTTCGGCAATAAGTTGTGCTAACAATTCTGATGTTTTTGGAGCGTGTTCTGAGGGCTTTAGTACTACGGTATTTCCAGCAGCAACAGCTCCAATAAGAGTCGCTAAGGAGAGTTGAAAGGGGTAATTCCATGGACTGATTTGCAAACAACACCCAAAGGGTTCGGGTATGAGATAATCTTTCGATGGAAAGTTCAATGCTGATGATTTTACTCGCTGCGGTTTTGACCAACGATTGAGGTTTTTAATCATGGTTTTTAATTCGCTCATCACCACAAAATATTCGGTCAAATAGGCTTCAAATTCCGATTTACCAAGGTCTTCAAAAAGGACCTTATGTATGTCGTTTTCATTTTGCTTTAAGACATTTTTAAAGCGAATTAAACTCTCTTTTCTGAAGCGTCTATTTTTTGTTTGCTGTGTTTTGAAAAATGCACTTTGATTTTTGTGAATTTCTTTAATTTGCATGTTTGGAATTTTAAAAGTTTTAAAATAGTCATCTTTTTGATTTGACCCTCTGTCAAATCAAATTAATTATCTATTTTAGTATTTTATTTTATTGAACATCTATAACATATACATGTAAAATACTGTAAATAAAATTCTTATAAAATATTTTTCCCTTTGAACATAAGAGATTTTGAACATTTAGCCTAGCGGCGATTTTTTTGCCAATTAATTTCGTTATAGATACTACTCCATGGAACTCAATAAATTTAGTAAAGCGGTCACTCAAGACCCCACTCAACCTGCTGCGCAAGCCATGCTGCACGCCATTGG
>JBMZTS010000147.1:0-3892 GCA_049623905.1 Flavobacteriaceae bacterium | reverse complement strand
TTGTCGTTGAAGATTTTCAGCTGATTAATCCAATACACCATGGCGACAAAGCCGACGACTAAAAAGAGGAAGTTGACCCCATTGGCTAGCCACCAATTTTGTAGTTCTAAAGAAGACAGATACTGATGTGGGAGAAACAAAACTTCTTCAAATAACCAGGCAATCGCTTCAAAAATTTCTTTCATTTCGAGATGAGTTTTTATTTACCTTGCAAAGGTAAGAATTTATCGTCATTCGAAATTTAAAAACACAAAAAGATAAGACAAGATGATTACTGTTTTTTATGAAAAGCGAAACCTAGTCAGCTACGTGCTTTCTTTGTTGATGTTAACAGCAGCGGTTTACTATCATCAGACACAAACAGAAAGTACTTTCCTTTTTTGGGGCGAAAAAAGCATAACAGTCTTACTGCTTGCCTTTTGTTTATATGCCACCGATTGGACTGTTAAACGACAATATTGGGCCAAAAACAGCAACTATCATTTGCTCGTTTTTCCGCTTCTTTTTTTTGGTCTTCCCGTTAGTAGCTGGAACAACTGGATGTTACTTTACATCGCCTTTTTTTGGGTGGCCATCAATTATGTTTTAGGCCTTTCACGCTCGAATCATAAAATGGCAAGTGTTTTTAATGCGAGTTTTTTATTGTGCTTTGGAGCGCTTTTTTATCCTAAAGGCCTTTTCTTTTTCCCTGTGTTGTGGGTTACCATGGCGTTTTACAGCCTGTTATCTGCTCAACTTTTTTTGATCTCTCTTTTGCCATTCATAGCTCTAATTCTTCTTGGAGTTTGCTTTCGTTATGCGTTTCCAAGCACTCCTTTCTTTTCGTGGCCGGTATTTTCTTTCCTCGATGTTCAATTTATTTGGCAAGAGAAATTAAGACTCAACCTTTGGTGGCTTGTCTTTATTTTCATTCTGGTTTCAGGGACGTGGAGGCATCTAGCCTATATCAGGTCTAAAAGCGCGACTTATGTTTCAGGCCTCTTTACACTTTTGTTTTGTGGTTTTTCCGGCCTTTTATTTGCTTTGTTATTTCAAACCGACTCAACACTGGCGTGGGTTTTGTTGTTAATGGTAATGTCGGCTCTTTCTACTCGGCTGTTTGAAGAATTTAAAAAAGGATGGATCAGAGAGCTTTTTTTTCTCTTTCTCCTTCTCTTAATAATCGCAAGTAAAGACTCCTTTTTCTTGTTCTAAAGCGGTCTAATCAGCTATATTTGTAGCATAAAAAACAGCGATGAAAAGTCAACAAGCGATTAGTGTCTTTCAAAAATGTATTCGGGAGTATCACATCATAGACTCTGTTAACCAGCCATTTTCAAACCCCTATTCTTCAGACAGCATTGAACACCTGTTGTATCGTAAAAACTGGATAGACACCGTACAATGGCATTATGAGGACATCATACGCGACCCGAAAATTGACCCCGTTAAAGCCTTAGAATTAAAACGAAAAATAGACGCGTCCAATCAAGAGAGAACAGATATGGTAGAGTATATAGACAGCTATTTTCTCTCACAATTCGAAGGCATACCGCTAAGTGAAAGGGCGACGATAAATACCGAAAGCCCTGCATGGGCGATAGACCGCCTTTCAATTTTAGAACTCAAAATCTATCATATGGACGAAGAGGCGCATCGCAAAAACGCTTCTGAGCAACATCGCGAGGCCTGTCAATCAAAATGGGCTGTTTTAATTCAACAACGCCACGATTTGTCCCAAGCAATTGACCAGTTACTCGAGGATATCTCCGCAGGGAAAAAATACATGAAGGTCTATAAACAAATGAAAATGTACAACGACGAGGCTTTAAACCCGATTCTTTATCAGCCAAAACGACAGTCATGAAAGCCCAGCACCTCATCGTTCTCCGGTTCTCAGCCTTTGGCGATGTTGCAATGATGCTACCTGTTTTAAGGTGCATATTGGCACAGCACCCACAACTTCACCTGACCCTTGTTACCCGGCGACAGTACGCTCCTATCTTTAGTGAACTGAAAAGGGTTTCGCTGCACAAATTTCAACCGAAAGAAAAACACTGAGGCTTAAAAGGCTTATGGCGTTTATTCAAAGAACTAAAGGGAAATAAGCCCATGGGGGTGGTCGACCTTCACGGGGTTTTGCGCACACATATTTTAATGTTCTTTTTTCTTTTAAGCGGAACACGGGCGAGACAAATACACAAAGGCCGACGAGAGAAAAGACAACTAACACGCTCAAAGAACAAGGCATTAAAGCCCCTAACACCAACCCTTTACCGCTATGCAGAGGTCTTTCGAAAAATGGGCTTTCCTATCGATTTAGAACAACATGAGTTTCCGATTAAAAAAGCGCTGCCAAGTGTTTTTGAACAACAATTTTCGAAAGGGCCTACAAAATGGATCGGTATAGCGCCCTTTGCTTCTTATCAGGGAAAAATGTATCCTTTAGATCTAATGCAACAGGTTATTGCGTATTTACAAAGAGATCATCAGGTTTTCCTTTTTGGCGCTGGGGAGCAAGAAAAACACCAGCTCAACATTTGGGAGAAGGCATTTCCAAAAGCTCATAGCCTCGCGGGTAAACACACCTTAAACGAAGAATTAGCCTTGATTGCCAATCTCGACATTATGCTGTCGATGGACTCTGCAAATGCTCATTTGGCGGCCAACTACAACGTGCCAGTAATCACTCTATGGGGAGTGACCCACCCCTACGCGGGGTTTGCAGCATGGGGGCAACCAGACGAAAACCACCTCTGTGCCAACCGTCAAGAATTTCCATTAATTCCCACGTCTGTTTATGGCAACAAGTACCCCGAGGGTTATCAAAATGCGTTTAGAACCATCTCTCCAAAAAGTGTCATTGAAGCCGTTTTGGACCGCATAACCTAAACGTCGTCGTAATTAACAGAAACAGAGTTTGTTTTAGGATAAGCTTGACAGGTTAAGACAAGACCTTCCTCAATTTCTTCTTCTGTTAAAATTTGATTGTTTTCCATTTCAGCTTTGCCTTCGCTGATTTTGGCAATACAACTGCTGCAAACTCCGCCTTGGCAAGAATAGGGCACCTCAACATTTTGTTGAAGGGCAGCGTCTAAGAGGGTTTTTTTCGCGGAGGAGGTAATCACATGCGTGGCGTCGTCGGAAATGATTGTTAATTCCACCTGATCGATTGAGGTTTCCTTTGGGGCCTCACTGCTTACAGAAGAAAAAAGCTCAAAATGAATCTTACTTGGCGACAACTGTTTTGCGATCAGGGTGTCTTTGACAAGATGAATCATGGCCTCAGGGCCACAGAGGTAAATACTGCTTGGTGACTTCTGGGTATTGTTTAAGGCATAGTGAACGGTTGAGGAGTCGATCCGGCCAAAAAGGGCCTCGGAAACATTGTCCTCAGAGAAGACCCAATGAACCTTAAAACGATTAGGATAAGCCGCTTCAAGCGCATCAAGCTCTGCCTTAAACATGCTTTCTTTAACAGATTTATTGCCATAGACCAATTGAACGCTAGTATTGGATGTTTGTTCCAATGCTGTTTTCAAAATGGAAAAAATGGGGGTAATCCCACTCCCCGCAGCAAAGGCCAATAAATGTTGTTCTTCATCTGAGGGAATAAAAACAAACCGCCCTTCTGGCAGTCCCACATTAAGCTGGTCTCCAACGTTTAAGCGGTCGTTGGCATAGCCTGAAAAAACACCGTTTTTAAGTTTTTTGACGCCAACAGTGAGGTCTTTTTCGTGTGGCGAAGAGCAGAGAGAGTAGGATCGTCTAACCGTTTGACCACCAATGGAGGCCTCAAGGCTTAGATATTGTCCTGCCTGAAAAGAAAAGGAGGAGATCAAGTCTTCAGGAACTTTAAGGGTTATTGCTGCCGAGGAGGGCGTGAGGCGTGTGATTTTTTTTACAGTGAGAT
>JBMZTS010000146.1:0-3910 GCA_049623905.1 Flavobacteriaceae bacterium | reverse complement strand
TAGGTCGCTTTAATCATTGAAATATCGAATGCCATTTTGGTCATTTTTTAAACGTCTGTAAAAATAAGGAATTGTAAAAGATTATTCGATTGAACAATGCAAGTTTATTTCCCTCGTTTATATGGGTTTATGATGTAAAAAAACCCGCCAGTGGCGGGTTATGAGTTGATTAAGAGGGTTGATTTACTCCGCTCCCATATTCACAATATAATCATGTGAGTCGTAGAGAAAATTGACCTCAACGACCTTGTCGTTCTCCCATTTGAATGAGGCCTGAACTGGTGAGTCAACCGTTACGCCAGTCGCGTTGCTCGTTCCTGTCCAAGTAAACCAAGTGTTGGTATAGATTTCTCCGTTGTCAAGAATAAAAGTTCCAGTCGCTCTTTCGGAGTTTGTGATATCACTGTAAAAATTACGCCCTTGAAGGAATCCTTCCATCATTGCAGCAGGTGTCGTCTCTACACCATTGACATTCGCCACAGCATTTTCAGCAAAGAGTTCGTCTTGCCCTGTCATGTCATTGGCGATATATGCATCATTAAAGGCGTCCATGGCTGTTGATTTCGCATCACCAACTTCAACAGTCCCAAAGTGATGTTCTGATTTCTCAATGTGATTTTCGCCCACTTGTGTACACGAGCTTAGGAATGAGGCAAGTACTAGTATAGATAATAATTGTTTCATGTTTTTTAGATTAAGCTCTAAATTTAGTAATTAATAAATAAAATGGCTTTAACAAGTTGTAAAGTTGTTCTGATTTGAGATCGGAAAGCTAATGGTTTACGCCAATGTTTAATCGGAGCATTCCCCTTCTGTCCAAGTCGACACCCCACTGGCTGCTGCATAACAGGTGTTGCTATAGGTCGTGTCATTACATCCACAAACTGGTTCGTATATTTCAATACATACTGTGTCTGTCGAAATCGGTTCATTGATGCAGGAAGTTTGGTCATCCTCTTTTTCACACATGGTGATCAAAATAAGAAAGCTAAGTATGGCGTATTTCATTCCACGAATTTATCAAATAGCATGCCAACAAGCGCCATGGGAGCTGGATCAGTTTTTATAATTTTGATACATATACAGCGGTAAGGCTAGTGAAAATCCGACAAAAAATAAAGATGCAAAATAGGTGAGGAATCGTTTTGTGGATAAAGCGTTTGTACTGCGTTTGTAGATGATAAAAATCAAAAACGTTGTTGCTGCCACTGTGAGGTCTGCATTTAAAATTTTCATGCCAGGGTTTGCGTTGATTTGCTCAAAAAAAAGGGACGTTGACCACTCCCAGTTATTGGCTTGAATAAACTTATAAATAAAATAATATGGGGCTGCGATGCCTGCGATCGCTAAAAGTAAAAACACATTTTTCATATTGATGATTGCTTTTGATGAATTGATTGAACGGCCTGGAAAAACGCACTCAGCTTGTTTTCATCCAGCTTTCCGTTGGTACGCACGCTGCTACACAAATCCACTCCAAAAGGCTGCACGTGCTCAATGGCTTCCTTGACATTGTTGCTATTGATCCCCCCAGCCAGAATCACAGGAATATCGAGTTGATCTCTAATTTTTCGGCTCAAATCCCAATTGTGTGTACGTCCTGTACCGCCAAGTTCTTTGGTTGATAAATTCGGATTGCCACTATCCAATAGAATTGCATCTACATATGCAGAAACGTCGATTGCTTCCGCCACAGATTTGTCGTCCAGTACATGAATAACTTGTACAATTTTGACATGGGGGAGTTTATTTTTTATTTGTTCATAATCGCGATTCTCCAAAGCATCAACGATTTGAATCGTCGATGTGTTTACGCTTTTGTAGTGATCAATGATCGCTGTTGCTTTTGTTTCACTCGTCAACAAAAAAGTCGAAACCAAAGGAGGCACTGATTTTGTGATTTCTGAAATTTGCTGGTCAGAAATTACCCCAGGTCCACTTGGCATATGTCCAACAAGACCCAAAGCTGAAGCCCCATACGCCACGGCAAGCTTGGCCTCCTCGATACTACTGATACAGCATATTTTAATACGAATTTTTTGCATTTCAATAAATATAGACAAACTATTTTGATTGTATCGTTTTTTTGTTTAACTTTATGGTCAATATATTAAACAAATTGAAAAAGAAAAAAATCGCCTATTTCGACAACCACACACAGAAGATACATATCCGTGAACTTTCTCGGGTAGAATCAATTAAGCGATATTTCGATAAAGCGTTCAAAAAAGTTGCTCCGCCATCAAGTTGATTATCCCTTCACATTGTGAGTTGGCATGAGTATACGTATCGAAAAGTATAATTACAGCTCGATGTCTTTGGGTTGATAAACTGTTTTGCCTTGTGCGTTTTGTTCGGCTTCATCGATCATTTTTTTGGCCAAAACGGAAACCGATAGCGGTTTTTGCGATGTTAAAATTCCAACCCGATTGAGCATATTTAGCATGCGTATTCCCCTCCTCTCTGTTGGCCGAAGCAAATCTGCTTGACGAATTAGAGTTGGTGGTTGAAAAATATGAGTACTTGTAAATGATAGCTTTTTGACCTCTTCCTCTAAAGCTCCTTTCGTTTTAAGATAAAAAAACCAAGAGTTTTTATTTGCTCCGTATGAAGACACCAAAGAATAGTGGTTTACTTTGTTTTCTGAAGCCATTTTCGCCAATTCATACTGATAGGTATAATCCACTTCATGTTGTTTGACCTTGTTGCCAGCATCTTTTAACGTGGTTCCCAAAGCAGAAAAAAGAACATCTCCAGCAATGAGGTTCTTGTAGTCGTATAGTCTTGAAAAATCGATTTCATAGACTTTGAGTTTATGATGTTCAATGTCTGGTTTCTTTCGAATAAAAATGGAAACTGTGCCAAACGCTGGATGCGCAAGCAATTGCTTGACAAGCTCACGACCCGTTGCACCAGTAGCGCCCAATACCAAGGCATGTTTTTTTTGCATATTTTAAAAATACGAATTCACCCCATTACATAAAAACAATATAAAATAGCCCTCCAGACAACCATAAAAAATGACATACGCTACAATTACAACTGTTTGATTGTGATCGCTGCCGCCTCTGTTCTGGAAAGTTGTAATCGCTATATTTTAATTTCTTAAATTAGATGCACTAAAAACAATACAATGAAAAAACTAATATTTTTATTTTCAATAATTTTTCTTACCTCATGCTCTAATTTTCAACATCCTGACTACGAACGGAATCTTGAAATTACCAAGCAGTGGTTTGACGTTTTTGTTACTGAAGACCTAGAAGCTACAATGGCGTTCTATGCAGATAATGTTGAATATCAAAGTGCTTTTTATGGTGGCCCTTTAATGAATAAAGAAGAGCTTGGGGAATATTTAAAAGGATGGCAAGATGCTATGGAAAATATTTCTTGGGAGGCTGAAAATTACCTTCCTGGCGTAGATCCTGAAACTAGCCTTCCTAACGGAAGTGTTAGAACCTATGGCCATTGGTCTGGAACGAACACCGCTTCAGGTAAAAGCTTTAAAGGGTTGTGGTATCACTATTTAACATTTGATGAAAATGGAAAAATTACGGAAGGTGGTGATTTTGGTGATGCGACTGGATTAGTGATGTCAGTCATGCCAAATGAAGAATAATTATTCTTATTCTATGTAAATTTTTGGTTTAGATTCTTTTACAATCAACTTTACACAAGGATTTAGTAAAGCCCATTGGATGCAATGGGCTTTTTTATGTGATCAATTTATGTGCGAGAAAAACCCCCACCTATACTGGTGAACTTTAAAAAACGTGTCATGTAACGGTTTCGCTTGCTGTCCTGTGCTGAGAATTTGTAGCAAATATAAATTTATCAATGAAAGTACACCGCTACAGATTATAAACTGCTCTTAACGTTATAAATCTAGGTTGAATAAATGTTTCTGAAT
>JBMZTS010000145.1:0-3924 GCA_049623905.1 Flavobacteriaceae bacterium | reverse complement strand
TTTTTAGTCTTTCTTTTAAGTTATTTAACGATCAGTGCACAAAATACTGTGATTAAGGCAGGTCATTTCTTCGATGCTCGGAAGGGTAAAATGTTAAAGAATCAAATCATCGTTATTCAAGACGGAAAAATTAAAGACATTGGAATCAATCCAAAATTTAAAGATACTGACAGAATAATTGATTTATCTAACTCGTGGGTTTTACCCGGACTAATGGACTGTCACGTTCATATAACACTCAACTTTCCGTATAGAAACCTTCAATTAGAACAGATGTATGCACACGAAAGCACATCTCTCCGTGCAATAAGGGGTGCCCTCGTCGCCAAGCAGTTTCTTGATAATGGCTTTACAACAATTAAAGAAATAGGTAATGATGCCAACTACGCCACCGCTGCTATTATCAAGGCCATTAATAATGGCTGGATTGAAGGACCTACAATTATCTATGCCGGTAAAATTATTGCACCTTATGGCGGACAGTCTAAGGGTGTCAACCCCGAACACGAACATACTTGGGCGTTTGAATATCTGGATGCAGACACACCTGATGAAATAAAGAAAGCCGTGAGAAAGAATATTTATAATGGCGCAACTACCATTAAATTGGTCGCAGATGCTAATGGAATTTATAATGAAGAGGATATTAAAGCAGCGGTGGACGAGGCTGAAAAATACGGCCTCAATGTTACTGTTCATACAGTTGGAGGCTTAGCAGCTACAAATGTAATTTTAGCTAGAGCAGCTGGAATTGAACACGGATTTGAATTGAACAATGAACAGCTTAAATCAATGAAAGACAAAGGAGTGTTTTTAGTGGGTACAGACTTCTCCTTTGACAATTGGTATGCCTATGGAATGGACTCTACTACCGCTACAACATTAAACAATAATCTTGTGGATAGACTCAAAAGAGCCTATAAAATTGGAACGCCAATGGCTTTTGGAACAGATATTATTGTTAACCTCCCAGAATTAAACCGAGTCGAATCAAGCCTTAAAGTTTTGGAAACTTGGAAAGCAGCAGAAATACCCGCTTCCTATATTTTGCAAACCATGACGATTAAAGCGGCTGAACTTTTGGGTATTGATAAAGAAAGGGGAATCCTTGAATCGAATTACTATGCCGATATAATTGCTGTTAAAAGCAACCCGATGAACGACATTGAGTCAATAAAAACAGTTCATTTTGTAATGAAAGAGGGGAAAGTAATTCGGAATGATAAAACCCATTAACCAATAGTTATGAAAAATATATTTCTATTATTCGTGTTTTCCATTTGCACTATGGCATGTCAGAATCCCAAACAAGTAGAGGAAACTATTGTCATTGGAGGAGGGCTTATTGGGAGTTCAACTGCGTGGGAATTGTCTAAATATGGAAAAAAGGTTTTATTGATTGAACAACAAGATTCAGTGTATACATTCGGTTCAAGTCTTGGGGAAGCGCGTATTTCAAGAAGTTTGGGCCCAAAAAATGACATCTTTTCATACCTACAGCAAACATCAGTTCGTGAGACACAAGGGCTAATTGATTACTTAAATAAGAACACAACCGCTCAAACGCACCAAATGGAAGAGATATATACGACCTCCCCCGTGACTTATCTCTATGAAAAGACACAACTTAAAGAAGTAGAAAAACTCCTTGATGGCCAAACCGACACCTACGAATATGCCCCAAATTCTAAAAAAGCATTTGAAATTTTTGGGATGCGTATTCCCGATTCGGCAATGGTCATAAGAGAGTATAAAGAGTATTCTGGCACCCTAAACCCGGAGGTGTTGATTTCAAAACTTCATGAAGGTGTCAGAAAAAAGGGAAACAGTGTCCGATACAATGAAAAGGTCGTCGCTTTAAAAAAAGTCAACGGCCTTTATGAAATTGATATTGTCAATTCCAAAACGGGAAAAACGGAAACCTTATTCAGCAAAAAAGTTGTTGCCGCCGCAGGCCCTTTTAACGGCTCTTTGGTCAGAAATATCGCACCGTATTTTGAATCGTTGATAAAGCCCAAACGCTTGTTCCTAGCTTTCTTTAAAATCAATCAAAAGGCCTATGAAGGCTTAACTGAAACCCAGCAAAATCTCTTTCGTGAATTTTATCCTGTCGCGTATATGAATTCAGAAATTTTTTATTCAATGGTAGAAAAGTATGATGACCAAGGGCTCCCAATTGTAAAAGTTGGAGGACATTTTTTGAGGACTGAAATTAACGACCTCAACGCCGTTTGGCAAAAAGAATTAAGCCCGCAAGAAATTCAATGGAGTAAAGAAAACACCATCCATTATTTGAGTACACTCAATTTACCCATCACCAAAAATGACTTGGAATTTTATCGTGGATACTCTTGTGTCTATTCTCTTACAAAAACAGAAACGCCTTATGTCACACCTGTTTTTCACAATTCCGCAATTGATCCCAATTTTATCCTTGCGGGGGGCATGTCTGGTATTGGCGCTAAAGGCTCGTTAGCTTATGGTCTTATTGCTGCAAACCTCCTTTTAAATAAGAAAGAATCCTCTGCTATATATAACAAAACCGTAAAAGCGTTGGGTTCAGATAGATTATTAAAAGAGTTGTCCGCCTTAAGCGTTATTGAATAGCTGTTCAGAGAAAAACCCTTAATCAAAATAAAGATGCTGACAATTGTCGCTAAATTAAAATCAACACAATGAAAAAACTTCTTTTAACCTTGGCTTTAAGTTTAACGCTTAGCGTCGCTTTTGCACAATTGGACCAAGAGATCCCCGCTCTTTTTCAAGAAATAGAACATCAGCCAGGAGGAATAATTGGTGTCTTTAAAGCGGGTGAAATTGATTTCCATAAAGCCTATGGGTTGGCCAATTTAGATTATGCTATTCCAATAACGTCCAAAACAGTTTTTGATGTAGGTTCGGTTGGCAAGCAATTTACAGCAGCCTGTGTGTTTTTATTGGAACAGCAAGGAAAACTCTCAATTGATGACCCCATACAAAAGTACCTTCCCGAAATGCCTGTTTTTCAGAAGGAAACTGTTACCCTTCGTCACCTGCTAAACCACACCAGTGGTTTGAGAGATTATGTAGAAATTAACGCTTATGCTGGGGTTCCTTTTGAAAATATCTTTACCGAAGAAATGGGTCTGGACATAATGACTCGGCAGAAAGAACGCAACTTCCCCCCTGGTCAACAATTCATGTATAACAATGGAGGCTATTTGCTTTTAGCTATTATTATAAGAAGAGTCGCCGGAGAATCTATTGGTGCTTTTGCTCACAAACATATTTTTGAACCATTGGGTATGCAAAGCAGTTTTATTTTAGAAAACCCAAATCGCATTGTTAAAAATAGCGCAACGGGTTATACTCCAGTTAGCGACAGCACATATCAAAAAAAGCATTTTTATAATATTGCGCTAGGAGGAGATGGGCAGTTGTACACTTCACTAGAAGACCTCCTACTATGGGATAATAACTTTTATGATCATAAAGTTGGTGGACAAGCTTTATATGATCGACAACACGAAAGAGGTGTTTTAAATAATGGAGAAACCACAGAATACGGGGGAGGTTTATTCATTCAAGAAAATAATGGATATCGCGTGGTACAACATACAGGATCATGGGGTGGTTTTAGATCGGTACTTTGGCGATTACCCTCCTTGAAAAAGACTTTAGTCGTTTTGGCAAATACACCAGATTTTTTAAATCGCGCTCGATTTTTTGGATTATTAGATTTAATCTTTCCTAAAGAAGAAAAGCAAAAAACTAAGAAAGTTGAACACGCTACAAAGACAACACAACTTACTCCCCAACAATTACAAAAATACACCGGTCTTTTCGCAGTAAAAGGACAGCCGCATCTTCGTTTACAAAGCACACTCGTGAATGACACCTTGTCGATTACCCAATTATGGGATGACGTTTCTTTTCAGTTAGTTC
>JBMZTS010000144.1:0-3937 GCA_049623905.1 Flavobacteriaceae bacterium | reverse complement strand
GTTATACTTGTCATCCCTTTTGAAAAATTGACTTCCAAATGGTCGATTAAGGCATAATTAGATATGGATAATTCTGTCAGCACTATTGTAGAAAGGTGAAATTTATCTCAAATATACTAGGACATCACGGCAAAGACAAAGAAAACAATCAGTATTTAATTCTTTTCCATTTTGGTCCAAAAAAAGGAGCAACCTTATTTAATGTCGTTTGCATTTGATTAAAATTAACTTCAGGTCCAGAAGAGAACAAATCGACAATTTCGTCTGCTTTGGCATCAAAAAAAGATTGAATTAAAAGGGCATTTGGTCGGCGGCTGTAAAGCGCATTAAAATTTTCAAGGGAAGCCATAATGGCTTCTTTGGCTTCTTTGGGTTGCTCGGCCATCTGATCCATTCCTTGGCGATGATAGTGGTATTGCACGGTCCGGTATTCTTTAAAAGTATTGGAAAGCATCGTGTCTATAAGCCAAAAACGGTTACGGTTACCGTCGGCTTGATTCCATCCTTTAACGCGTCCCTGTTGCGCTAGGGTGAGTATTTGCTGAGCTTCTTTAAAGTAGAGGGTTCCACTATTGAGTGCAAAACTATCGGCCTCTATGCCCAAGGCCATAAAAACGTAAAAACTCACCAATGAAATTAAATTAGAATCGTAGCTGGCTGGATTGTAAAACAAAGGTTGATATTCCTGATAGGAAAACACAATGTCTTTGTCTAGAAAATTAAACAATGGAGTGTAATAATTGGTAAGGTAAACCGGACGCTCAACTTGTACTTGCAGTGTGCCCTCAAAACGCGATCCGTTAAAGCCTGTAAGGTTGAGAATCATGCTGCATCTGATTTTTTCGTTTTTGTCTAACGATTGGTTGGTCCAAGACTTGGCATTGATGAATTCATTGAGCGACTGCTCGAGTGTTTCAAAAACCTGTTGATTGGTTTGATTAACCAAATCAGCATTGACCACAAAGCGGCAATCGATTTCTTGAGCGGTCAATGGCCCAAGACAGAACAACAGCAGTAGGGTTAAATATTTCATAGGGAAGCAATAATTTGGGTGAAAATATCTTGAGCGACCTCTGTTTTAGGTTTAAGTTCAAACACTATAGTAGCGTCGTCGTTCTTGATATAAGTAATTTTATTTTTATCTCCTCCGAAGCCCGCTTGCACATCATTGATGGAATTAAGAACAATGGCATCAAGGTTTTTATGTTGACATTTTGCTTTGGCGTTTTCCAATTCATTTTCAGACTCAAGGGCGAATCCGAGAAGAAATTGATGCTTTTTTTCAGCGCCCATTTGTGCGAGGATGTCGTCGGTGGGAACAAGGTCAATATGAGACAGCCCCTCCTTCTTTTTGATTTTTTGATGGACAATGTTCTGTGGCTTAAAATCGGCCACTGCTGCTGCTGCAATTGCAATGTCAACTTCAGAATAATGGTCAAACACGGCCTTGTGCATGTGTTGGGCAGTGACTACAGGGATCTGCTCGACAAAAGGGTGGGCAAGAGATAGAGTTGTTGGCCCGGAAATTAAAATCACCTTAGCACCAAGTCCAGCGGCACATTCAGCCAGAGCAAACCCCATTTTACCTGACGAATGGTTGCCAATAAAACGTACAGGGTCGATTGCTTCATAGGTTGGTCCAGCAGTGATTAACACAGTTTTTGAATAGAGCGGAGCGGTTTTTATCAATTTTGCTTCTAGGGCCGTCACAATATCTTGAGGCTCCATCATTCGTCCTTTTCCTTCCAACCCGCTTGCCAAAAAACCTTCTTGAGCGGGAAAAATTGTATGACCTAACGCTTCTAGGCGTTTCATGTTTTGCTGGTTTGCCGGATGTGCATACATGTCTAAGTCCATCGCAGGAGCTACGTAAACTGGGCATTGCGCCGATAAATAACATGCTAAAAGCAAATTATTACATCTTGCATGAACCATAGATGAGATGGTATTGGAGGTGGCGGGTGCGACTATGATCATGTCAGCCCACAGGGCTAACTCTACATGGTTATTCCATTGAGGGTGGTCCGAATCAGCCGTCTCTGTAAACGAGGAAAGAACAGGATTGTTCGAGAGGGTTGCTAATGTGAGTGGGGTAACAAAGTCTAGGGCTGAGGGCGTTAAAATTACTTTGACCTCCGCTCCTTTTTTTACCAGCTCACGAACTAAAATTGGTGTTTTGTAAGCAGCAATACCTCCTGTTATACCTAGGAGAACTTTTTTTCCACTAAGAATCGACATTGCGATTATTCTTCAGTGTTACGATGGTAGACGCGGTCATTTAACCATTCTTCAATAGCCAAGGCATGTGGTTTTGGAAGGCTCTCATAAAATTTAGACACTTCTATTTGCTCTTTGTTTTCGAATATTTCCTCTAAGCTATCGTTGTGGGTGGCAAATTCATCGAGTTTGTCGTGAAGTTCTTTTTTAATGTCAAGATTTATTTGACTAGAGCGTTTCGCAATAATGGAAATCGCTTCGTAAATGTTTTCTGTTTCTCCTTCCACCTTGTTTTTGTCATAAGTGGTCGTTGAAGCTGGAGCTTTTGATTCTCTGTATTTTGTCATATCAATTATTTTGTAGTTGTGGTCGTTGTGTTTGGTTCAATCAGCGTTATTTCTCTCTCAACGCGTTTCATTTTCTTCTCTATGTCTTCCAAAAATAGGGTTTCTGGATAATAGCGCAGAAGGGTTTGATGAATTTCTCTCAAGCCTTTTAGACGCTCTAGTTTTTTTGAATAAATACTTCTAATCGCAATTTCATAGGAAGATAAAAACTTGTAGTAAAGCGCATCTTCGCGATAAGGGGTTCCTGGATAAGAAGAAATAAAGTTACTGGTCGAACTGATCGCAGCTTTATAATCCCGTATCGTGTGGTATTGTTTAGAAATCTCAAAGTCTTTTTTTTCTAATTTTGTTTGCAATTCCTGTATGTAAGAGTTGGCCTCGACAGCATATTCCGAGTTGGGATAGTTGTCGATAAAGATTTGAAGTTGATCGATGGCTTGATGCGTATCCTTTTGGTCTAAGCTGTAACTTGGGGAAAGCATATAATAACATTTTGCCGCTAAAAAGTTGGCCTCTGCAATGCGGTCGCTATTGGGAAAAGACTTGATAAAACTTTCAAATTCATATGCTGCCAAATAGAAACTTTTTGTTTCAAAATAGGATTTGGCGAGGAAAAAGCTGATGCGCTGAGCCTGAGGCTTTCCGCGATAAGCTGGCGATACTATATCGAATAAGCGGTTGGCACGACGATACTCTCCATTTTCAAAATAGGTTTCAGCCGCTTTGTACTTTTCACTCACGTCTGTACTGTTCAATACCTTTTGGTAGGCATTACAGGAAACAGAAAGCCCTACAATTAAAATTGAAAAAAGAAGAAACCGACCGATTTTTAGCATGCTGCAAATTTAAGTAAATAAAACGAATTGGAAAACTAACTTAAATGCACATATTTCATCTTGTGAAATGGAGATTTAACATTTAATTAATGAGCGCCGTGTAGGCCTGCTCAATCCTTTTTTCAAGCGCAGCACTAGCCTGTACTAATGGAAGGCGAAGGGTGTTTTCACACAATTCCAAATGCGCCATCAAGGCTTTTAATCCCGTCGGATTGCCTTGCTCAAAAATCAAATCAATTAGGGGAATGAGACGTTCTAACAATTGGGCCGCTTTTGCCCCATTACCACTTAATCCTAGGGTAATTATTTCTGAAAAGAGTAAAGGAACTGCCCCGCCAATCACAGAAATTACACCCTTCCCCCCTTTTTGGATTAGTTCCAATGCCTTATGATCATCTCCTGAAATAACCATAAAATCATCGGCTGTAGCCTCAATAAGAGCTTCACCGGCCAACATCTCACCTCTGGCATCTTTTATTCCGATAATATTCGAATGGGTCTGCGCCAAACGTATAACCGTATCATTTTCAATAGATA
>JBMZTS010000143.1:0-3952 GCA_049623905.1 Flavobacteriaceae bacterium | reverse complement strand
AAACTCCCAGAATTTAATCCTAGAAACAACATCAAAAAACTTAAGGGGTTAAGATTTAAACCGATTCGGTTAAGTTTTGTCAAAGATCTGGAAAACACTAAATACAATCAACTCTTTTACAATCCACGGCTCAATTTTAACGTCTACGATGGGGTTGCCTTAGGTGTTCGCTTTAACAATAGAACGATAAAAAACAGACCGTTTAACTTTATTGTAGAACCCTTCTTTTCTTCTAAAGAACAATCTCTTATCGGTTCTTTTTCGGCCTCCTTTTCAAGTTTCAATGAAGCGTCCGATTATTTCTTAAAAAACCTAAATATTTCAGGTAATAGTTTTCATTATGACGAATCATTGCGCTATACTTTTTTTCGTATGTCAGCCAATCTATTCAAGCGAAGTAATGATTTGAGAAACAATCGACGAGAGTTCATTCGGTTGTTTTGGCAATATGTTGATCGAGAAGAAAATAGCGGAAATTCAACGAACCCAAATTACAATGTAGCCGGGCTAACCTATGCCTTTTCCAATAAAGGAGCATTAGATTATTTCACCTTTAAAAGCCGCTTTGAAGGAGCAGATAAATTTGGTAAAATTAGTTTAACCGCCGATTATAGGCATTTGACGCGACAAGGGCGTCAATTTTCACTTCGCCTTTTTATGGGAAAATTCTTATGGCGCAATCGCTTGAGCAGTAATTATTTTGACTTTTCTGTCAATCGTCCTACAGACTATTTATTTCAATACAATTTTTTGGGTCGCTCCGAAACCACTGGGATATATAGTCAGCAATTTATTGCTGCTGAAGGCGGGTTTAAATCAAAGTTTGAATCGCCCTATGTCGATGACTTTGTCTTAGCACTCAATTCTAGCATGGGGCTGTGGAAATGGGTTGAAATATATGGCGATGTTGGGCTGATCAAACGGCAATCGGTCTCATCAGAAATGATATTTGATACGGGTTTTCGTTTAAATCTTCTCCCCGATTTCTTTGAATTTTACTTTCCCGTTTTCAATTCCAACGGATTTCAATTTCAAGACGGCTCCTATGCCAATAAGATTCGTTTTGTTCTTACACTCGATCCGCGAACCCTCTCTCAATTATTTTCTCGCAAGTGGTTTTAACCCCTTCAGGATAAGACGATTTTTCCAGTTTAATTTTTGTAAATTTGCATTGCATAATTGCATACTATGCTCGAGACACTCAATATTGCCGACACAACCCTTTCATTTGACATTTTCAAAAAGCAGCTACTTGCCGATTATCGGATCATGGTCCTGAGCCGTGAATGCAGTTTGCTTGGCCGTAAAGAGGTGCTAACAGGTAAGGCTAAATTTGGAATTTTTGGCGATGGAAAAGAGCTTCCCCAATTAGTTTTAAGTCGCTTTTTTAAACCTGGGGACTTTAGAGCAGGGTATTATCGTGATCAGACCATATTAATGGCTAACAATCTGCTCACCCCTGAACAACTCTTCGCAGCCCTGTATGCACATCCTGATATCGAAAAAGAACCCATGTCGGGGGGGCGTCAAATGGGCGCTCATTTTGTTACGGCCAGTCAAGATGATAAAGGCCAATGGCTAGATTTAACCAAGCAGTTTAATCACAGTTCTGATATTTCTCCAACTGCTGGGCAAATACCACGATCAATAGGCTTGGCCTTAGCGTCTAAAGTGTATCGAAACCTAGAGATTAAAAACAGTGAACGATTCTCAAACAACGGGAACGAAATAACCTGGGCGACCATTGGTAACGCATCGACTAGCGAGGGTCTATTTTTGGAGGCCATGAACGCTGCTGGTGTCCATCAGATTCCACTGGTCATGAGTGTTTGGGACGATGGCTATGGTATTTCTGTCGACAATAAAACCCAAACGACTAAAGCCAGTATATCTAAAGCCTTAGCCGGATTAAAGCGCACCGCAAAAGAAAAGGGAGTAGAAATTTTTCGTGTCAATGGGTGGGACTACCCGGCCCTTGTCGATACCTATCAAAAAGCGGAAGAACTCGCACGAGAAAAACATATCCCTGTACTGGTGCATGTAGATGAACTTACTCAGCCCTTAGGGCACTCCAGTTCAGGTTCTCACCAACGCTATAAGACTAAAGAAAGACTAGAATGGGAATTGGATTACGATTGTAATCTTAAAATGAGAGAGTGGATTTTAAATAAAAATATTGCTACCGAAAGTGAACTCTCGCTGATTGAAAAAGAATGTAAAGCTACAGCCAAAAAGGCCAAAGCCGATGCTTGGGAAGCCTATCAATCTCCTATTATAAAGTTAAAACAAGAACTGCTAAAGTCGTTGGGCTCCTTGACAAAGGTTTCTTCTAATGATCCTAACATACAATTGCTCAACAACCACTTAGCGGCAAAAAAGGAATTGACCTACAAGGATCTTCTTCATACCGCCCGAAAGGCACTTCGAACCACTAGAGCACACAACACTAAGGAACGCCAAAGCTTAAAACAATGGAGCCACAACTTAACTGAAGAGCTTCGTCCAAAAATGCATTCGCATTTGTACAGTGAGTCCGATTTTCAACTGGCTAATATTCGTCCTATTGATCCCACTTACGCAAAAGATGTTGAGAAGGTTGATGGTAGAATTATCATTCGAGATAATTTTAAAGCCTTATTTGAAAAAAATGACCGTATCCTGCTCTTTGGCGAAGATGTCGGAAAAATTGGTGATGTCAATCAGGGTGCAGAAGGCCTACAAGAACTCTTTGGAAAAACCCGTGTTTACGATACTGGTATTCGGGAAACAACGATTATCGGACAAGGGATTGGCTTGGCTTTAAGAGGGCTTCGACCTATTGCTGAAATTCAATACATTGATTACGTTCTTTATTGTTTGCAGACTCTCAGCGATGACCTAGCGTCTTATCTATACCGAACAGTTGGACAACAAGCCGTTCCTTTAATCATTCGCACCAGAGGACATCGACTGGAGGGAATTTGGCATAGCGGATCTCCAATGGCTGCTTTAATACATCTGTTAAGGGGGGTGAACTTACTGGTTCCGAGAAACATGACCCAAGCCGCCGGATTTTACAACACCTTACTTGAAAGTGATGAGCCTGCGATTGTAGTAGAATCTTTAAATGGCTATCGACTCAAAGAAAACAAACCCACCAACCTAGGACAATACCGTCTAGAAATCGGAAAAATTGAAGTTCTCAGAGAGGGAACCGATATCACACTTATCTCTTATGGTTCTACCCTTCGTTTGGTTGAGCAAGCCAGCGATGAACTGGCTCAATTGGGTATTGATGCCGAAGTTATTGATGTTCAATCCTTACTGCCTTTCGATAAAGCTTGTAATTTAAAAAACAGTATCGCAAAAACTAATCGCTTTTTAATCATTGATGAAGACGTACCAGGTGGAGCAAGTGGCTTTATTTTACAACAATTGATAGACGAACAACAGGTTTTTCCATTACTCGATAGCCCTCCAGCCACCTTAAGTGCAAAAGCACACAGGCCTGCCTATGGCTCTGACGGGGATTATTTTTCTAAGCCTTCACTTGATGATATAGTCGAAAAAGTTTATGCGATTATGTGTGAAAGCGATCCCGTAAAATTTCCCAAAATTTAAACCGAAACGATTTTTAAAATCATTTCTTTCATAACTTCCTCAAGAGGTAAATTTTGAGCACCCACCCCCTTACTTTTTAGGTCCATCTCTTTGAGAATACCAAGAACTTTAGCCGTTTGCTTCATGCTATATTTTTTAGCCGCCGCAGTATAGTCCTTCACAAAATACGGCGAGACTCCCAAAACTTTTGAGGCTTCAGCAGAAGAGCTTAGGCCGTGGTACATGAATAGCTTCTGAAAGAAATTAAAGACAACAACAATGGTGAGTTGAATCGGATGCTGTTTGGGGTTGGAGGCCATATTGTGAACAATTCTAAACGCTAGAGTCAAATTGCGCTGGGCTAAAGCATTAT
>JBMZTS010000142.1:0-4021 GCA_049623905.1 Flavobacteriaceae bacterium | reverse complement strand
GCCATTGTACCGTCTTCATTCATTATCTCGACGATAACACCCGCAGGTTTTTTACCGGCTAATCGAGCAAAGTCTATTGCCGCTTCAGTATGACCAGTCCGTCTTAATACACCGCCTTCTTTGGCAATTAGTGGAAAAATATGACCAGGACGTGAGAGGTCGTGAGGACGTGTATTCTCGTTGACGAGGGCTTGTACTGTCAAGGCTCTATCATTAGCAGAAATCCCTGTGGTTACCCCATTGCCTTTTAAATCTACAGAGACGGTAAATGCGGTTTCCAGGGGATCTGTATTATTGCTAACCATCCTGTGCAATTGTAACTCATTACATCGTTTTTCGGTTAAAGGGGTACAGATCAATCCTCGACCTTCTTTGGCCATAAAATTGATGATTTCTGGGGTAATGTTTTCTGCGGCTGTTAAAAAATCGCCTTCGTTTTCACGATCATCATCGTCAACGACAATAATGACTTCTCCATTTCTTATAGCCTCAATCGCATCTTCAATACGGTCTAGTTTGTTTTTTTCCATAGCTTGTTTATGGGTGCAAAAATACTATTCTTTATTGAGGTAAAGATACTTTGAAATGAGACGACAAGGAAATCATAGTTTAATAATCCTCTGTCGGTCGATGCTCTGTGTGTAAAATAAAAGGCTAAAGGCGCAAGGATGATGATTGACAACCAACTGCCCAGAAAAGGACTTATACTACTATCTTCGGCCGCATTTCGTCCAAATAAGCCGATGTAGTGATAGGTGAGAAAAATTAAAATCGCTAAGACCATAGGCAGTCCGAGTCCTCCCTTTCGGATAATTGCTCCTAGCGAAGCGCCAATCAGAAAAAGAAAAAACACACTAAATCCAAGGGTGTATTTTTCGTGAAGGGTATTTTTGTGAAGATTGATCCGTTTTTGTTTAAAGAAAAATAGTTTCTTTTTGGAGTCTAGATTTCGCAAAAGCGATTGAACTCTACTTTTTGAGGTCTGAATGACTTGCACATGTTTAGCGCTGACTTTATCACCCACAAATTTCAAAGGATTTTTGTAGAGTAAAAAAAGAGAATCACTTGTTCGGATAGAGTCTTTTTTCAATTTCGCAGGTAATTTCCCGATGTTATTCGCAATGTTAGACGTCGAAAAGTTTTCCGCATAGATCACCCGTTCTTTGTCGAATTTTCCTTCAAGCGAATCGATGCTTTCATTGAGTTCACTCACTTTCTGCATACGGAATGTACTGGTGTATTTTTCTTCTCCAAGATCGATGTTGTTGAATTGTGAGAGGTCGATATTCATCACATATTCTTTGAATGAAACCTTAGCATGAGGAACTTTATCTTTTTTTAAGGGGTCTTCTGTTTTAATTTCTTCATATCGATTGCCATCGAAAAGCACCAGCTGTAACTGCTGCCCAATTTGCGCGCTTTTTAGCTCTCCACGCTTTGCTTTGATGACAATTCTATTTTTGTGATCAGGGGTTTTTTCATGGATAATGACATCTTCCAAAAAGCGATTATTCTCACCATATTTCCGTTTAACTTTGATATTCATCTCACCGATTTCATTAAAAATTCCCTCAGTAATGGCCAATGCCGGCTTGAGCTTTGCCATATTTCGTCTTAAGTTGAAATATTTAAACTCTCCATATGGAATGATATGGTTGGCAAAATAGAAACTTCCTAAGCCTAAAAAAAAGTGAAAAATGGCCAATCCTAAAAGAGCTCTCGGCAGCGATATCCCTGTTGATTTCATGGCTGCAAACTCATAATTTTCGGCCAGGGTTCCGTAGGTCATGATAGCGGCTAGCAAAACCGATAACGGAAGCACCAATGGATATAGTTTTGGTGAATAATAGGTCAAAAACTTTAAAATAATTTCAGGGTCTATGCCTTTTCCCGCAAATTCATCTATAAACAACCAAAAGGTTTGAATGATGAAGATCAGCATTAAAATAAAAAACACACTAGCTAGGCGCGTAAGATAAGTCTTTAGTATGTAGCGATCTATAATTTTCACTAGTCGTTGATGTAGTAGTTGGGATATTTATCAGGATTAAAATCAAAATAGCCTTCAGGTAAGCTCATATTATATTCTGGTTGGCTTAGGGTCAGAGTGGTAAGCGTACCGTTATTGCCCACTTCGATGAGTCGATATACTTCTAGGCGGTTGATATCAATTCCTAATAGGAGATATTTAACCTCTTCGCTTACCTCATTCGGAAGGAGTTTAATGAATTGAATGGTTTTTCCCATCACACGTTGTTGGATGTCCCACTCGTAAGCATAGCCGTTGTCATAAAATGTCAAAAGCTGTGTTGGGTTTACGCTAATATCGTCTTCATCTTCGGGTAAGCTCACCGTTATTTCTTCATTTTCAGGAACAATAGTGTAGATCTTATTTCCGTCGAACATTTGAATGGCATCCAAAAACAAGAGCTGATAGCGGTCACCAGCGAGTGTCACATTTCCTTCCATTTCTTGTCGTATTTGTTCTTTTTTATTTTCAAGAACATAATTGAAATCGAAGCGAATACTTTCTTTACTTGTCATATTTTCGGAGACACGATCGAGCAGATTTTTAGCTTGCTCATAACCCTGTCCGTAGAGGGTGGTCAAGGAAATAAAAAAGACGATTAAAAAAGTTTTCATACGACTGATATTAGGATTCATTACTCAATAATTGTTCCAAAGTGGTCAAGTCAGGAACCAAAACTTGACGGGCTTTACTTCCTTCAAAAGGTCCCACGATACCCGCTGCTTCCATTTGATCAATAATTCTTCCCGCCCGGTTGTAGCCTAATTTCAATTTCCGTTGCAGTAAGGAGGCAGATCCTTGTTGAGCGTTGACAATAACTTCTGCTGCCTCTCTAAAGAGGGCATCTCTGTCACTAATATCTAAATCTAATGCACTACTTTCTTCGCCGACAAATTCGGGGAGCAGATGGGCCTCAGGATAGGCTTTTTGACTACCAATATAGTCTACTATGCGTTCTACCTCGGGGGTGTCGACAAAGGCACATTGAATGCGTGTCAAATCATTTCCTTGGGTGTAAAGCATATCTCCACGTCCAATCAATTGGTCGGCACCGCCACTGTCAAGAATAGTTCTAGAATCTATTTTTGATGTGACTCTAAAGGCTATGCGCGCGGGAAAATTTGCTTTGATGATTCCAGTAATGACATTAACCGATGGCCGTTGTGTGGCAATGATTAAGTGGATCCCGATGGCCCGTGCAAGCTGGGCCAATCTTGCGATAGGTGTTTCAACTTCTTTTCCAGCGGTCATAATTAAATCTGCAAATTCATCGACAACCAAAACGATATAGGGAAGAAAATTATGGCCATCGTCTGGGTTGAGTTTTCGTGCTTTAAATTTGGCATTGTATTCTTTAATGTTACGGCACATCGCATTTTTTAACAGCTCATACCGATTGTCCATTTCAATACATAGCGAATTTAATGTGTGTATTACCTTGGTGTTATCTGTGATAATGGCTTCTTCAGAATCGGGTAATTTGGCCAGATAATGGCGCTCAATTTTATTGTAGATATTGAGTTCCACTTTTTTGGGATCTACTAAAATGAATTTTACTTCAGCGGGGTGTTTTTTGTAAAGCAAGGAAGTTAAAACGGCATTCAGTCCAACAGATTTTCCTTGCCCAGTTGCTCCAGCCATTAATAAATGGGGCATTTTAGCTAAATCAACCACAAAAGTTTCATTGCTAATGGTTTTCCCAATGGCAATGGGCAATTCCATCTCGGCTTGTTGAAAACGTTGTGAGGCAATGACAGATCGCATTGAGACTATGCTTGGGTTTTGATTAGGCACTTCAATTCCAATGGTGCCTTTTCCAGGTATTGGCGCGATTATTCGAATCCCCAAGGCCGATAGAGAGAGTGCAATATCGTCTTCCAAATTTTTGATTTTAGAAATGCGAACGCCAGCCGCTGGTACAATTTCGTAAAGTGTAACGGTTGGTCCAATATTGGCTTTTATTTTGGCAATCTCTATTTTGTAATTACGCAA
>JBMZTS010000141.1:0-4081 GCA_049623905.1 Flavobacteriaceae bacterium | reverse complement strand
AATCTAGCTTTTCTTTTTTCGCTTCAATTCCGCAAGCCAGTCCAATGGGACCCGCACCAATAATGACCACATCTTTCATGGGGCTAAAGATACAAATATATTAAACAGTACGCCGACGCCGGCTGGAGAAAACAAAATCATAATAACATTAAATTATTATATATTTTATTACATCAATTTATCTTATGATTTAAACAATAATCGCTTTAACGAAGCGTTAAAAGGCGAAAAAAAGACATCAAGTATAAGAGTTAATGATTATAAATCATAGCAAACTACATATTGTCTTATAAACAAACTGCCTATTGAGAGGGTCAGGTACCCTAATGCTCCATTAGCCCCAAGGGCAGAGGCAAAGCCCAGAAGGCCAATGCCCCACCAAAGTAAAAAGATCACCAGCCCTCCTAAATACTTGACGGATCCATGAAAAACATGGTCCTCAAACTGCACGACCAATCGATTAATGGCTAAATGTGCTGGCAAGTTGGGTAAGCTAAACAACAGTACGCCAATTTTTTGGAGCAGGGTTGATTTCTTTCTTGGCTTCAATTGGTCGGGCGTTTCTTCTAATTGTCTTTTCAGGCTCTGGAAGGGCTGCCAAGTATTGTGCCGATTAATATATTTTTTTTGGGTCAAGTAGCTTTGGTCATTGTTGGGCAACCAAAGACAGTCGGCCATATTGTTTTGAAGGGTGTTTTTGAGCTTTTTAAGGGTGAGAACGGGGAATTGTTTATAATCGGATACGTATTCAGAAACGTCGATGGCTTTACCATAAACAATAACACAGCGGGTTCTTGCATGGCGGTGACTCGTATAGTTTAAGCCCACGGCTTGAAGGTAAATTTTGGTTTTTTTAGCGCGTATTTGTGCTTCAAGGGAAAGGCGACTACTGCCTTTCGACAAGGGCAAGAGGTAATACTGGTCGTGATGTTTTCCTTCCGAGAACATCATCATATGGTGTCCTTTTTCGAGAAGATTATAGCATTGTTCAAAGATGACACTGTTTAATTTTAATTTTCCATAGCCATCTCTAATCCTATAAATGGGAAGCATTTGCATAGCATCAAAAAACCATTGCAATGGGCCGCCAAAGACATCACTTCTAGTAAGAGAGTATACCGATTTCCCACTGGTCACACCCACCAAGAGCGGATCTAATAGCGCGTTTTGATGATTTGGCGAAAAGAGGATTGCACCATCTGAGGGAATATTTTCTCGACCGACCACGGTTACTTTTCTAAAGTAAAACCAATTGTAGAGGTGCAGCAAAACACGGATAAAAGAATAAAATGTTTTCTTCATTTTTATGCTAAAACAAGATAGAGAAAACCCAGAGAAATAGCACAAGAAAAAAAGATGAAAAATAAGTTGTTTATGAGGGTTAATATGACGGGAAACAGTATATTTGCACCCGTATATAAATATTCAAAAAAGATTCCATTATGGCAGCAAGTACAGGAAAAATTTCACAAATCATCGGACCTGTCGTCGACGTAGTTTTTGAAGGAACAGAGAATACTCTTCCACGAATTTATGACTCTTTAGAAGTCCAAACTCAGCAGGGAACTCTTGTTCTTGAGGTGCAGTCGCACATTGGCGAAAACACCGTTCGTACCATCTCTATGGATTCAACTGACGGTTTAAGCCGAGGCGTTGAGGCTGTTGCCACTGGAAACCCAATACAAATGCCCATTGGAGATGACGTTTATGGCCGTCTATTTAACGTAATTGGAGACGCCATTGATGGTCTTGGAAATTTACCCAAAACAGGAAAAGAAGGCTTGCCGATTCACCGTGAAGCTCCGGCTTTTGATCAGTTATCAACTTCAACAGAAGTTTTGTTTACTGGGATTAAGGTGATCGATTTAATTGAGCCTTATGCCAAGGGAGGAAAAATTGGTCTTTTCGGAGGTGCTGGTGTTGGGAAAACCGTTTTGATTCAAGAATTGATCAACAACATTGCCAAAGGACACGGAGGACTATCTGTTTTTGCAGGTGTAGGAGAACGTACCCGCGAAGGAAATGACTTGTTGCGCGAGATGTTAGAGTCTGGCATTATAAAATATGGAGACGATTTTCTTCACTCTATGGAAGAAGGTGGATGGGATTTATCTAAAGTTGATAAAACAGCGATGAAAGAATCTAAGGCGACTTTTGTTTTTGGACAAATGAATGAGCCCCCTGGTGCAAGAGCACGTGTTGCTTTGTCGGGTCTAACCATTGCAGAATATTTTCGCGATGGCGCCGGTGATGGCCAAGGGAAAGACGTTCTTTTCTTTGTCGATAACATCTTCCGTTTTACACAAGCAGGTTCAGAAGTTTCAGCCCTATTGGGTCGAATGCCGTCAGCGGTAGGATATCAACCGACCTTAGCCACTGAAATGGGTGCGATGCAAGAACGCATTACCTCCACCAAAAAAGGTTCTATTACTTCTGTGCAGGCGGTTTACGTTCCTGCGGATGACTTAACAGATCCTGCACCAGCAACGACTTTTGCTCACCTCGACGCCACCACAGTTTTGTCTCGTAAAATTGCAGAACTTGGGATTTATCCAGCAGTAGACCCTCTTGACTCGACCTCTAGAATTCTTACGGCTGACATTTTGGGGGATGATCATTACGATTGCGCGCAACGCGTAAAAGAACTTTTACAACGCTATAAAGAGCTTCAAGATATTATTGCAATTCTAGGAATGGAAGAATTGTCTGAAGAAGATAAGCTCGCTGTTTCTCGTGCACGTCGTGTACAACGTTTTTTATCACAACCGTTTCATGTCGCAGAGCAATTTACTGGCATCCCAGGTGTTTTGGTTGACATTAAAGAAACCATCAAAGGATTCAATATGATTATGGATGGCGAACTTGATCATATTCCTGAGGCCGCCTTTAACTTGAAAGGATCTATCGAAGAAGCGATTGAAGCTGGAGAAAAAATGTTATCTGAAGAATAATGTATTTAGAAATTATTTCACCCGAGGCGACCTTATTCTCTGGAGAAGTTGAGGCCTTGACTCTTCCTGGAACCGATGGCCGTTTTCAAGTATTGGAAAACCACGCACCTATAGTCTCTACACTTCAAGCAGGTGAGGTAAAAATCACAGGAAACATAAGCCTTTCAGAAGAGGTAAAAGATCAGTTTAAAGCATTATCCAAACAGGAGACGCTTTTCACTATTTCTTCAGGAACTGTTGAAATGCGTGAAAATAAAATCATCCTTCTGAGCGACTAAAGTAAGCAGTCAAATTTTTAACCCCCCCAAACATATGAAAAAACAGTTACTATCTGCGCTTTTAGGCACGAGTTTATTTGCAGGAGCGCAACAGTCGACACCTACCATCACAATCAATAAACTTCAAGAAGTCAAGGTAACGTCGAGCCGAATAGACCTTCCTCTTTCTGAAAACTCAAGAACCATAAAAGTCATTACCGCCGATGCAATTCGCCGCTCGGGTGTCAGCACAGTTGTGGATCTTTTACAACAGGTCGCAGGAATTGATATTCGCCGAAGAGGCCTGTCAGGGATGCAAGCAGATTTACACATCAGAGGAGGGAGCTTTGATCAAACCCTTTTACTCATAGATGGGATAAAACTAGAAGACGCACAAACAGGTCATCACAGCATGAACTTTGCTTTGCCACTTGAACTTATAGAGCGGATAGAAATCGTTAAAGGGCCTGCCGCAAGAGTCTTTGGCCAAAATGCCTTTACTGGGGCCATCAATATTGTAACCAAATCGGAACTTAATTCTCTCGCTCTACTAACATCAAACGCGGGTTCTTATGACCAATGGTCAGACGGAATTACTATTGGAGGCGCCAACAAGAAGAGCAGTTTATTGGCTCATTATTCTGTCAATTCTTCCGATGGTTATCGTTACAATACTGATTTTAAACACCAAACCGCCTTTGTAAAAGCTCAACTCAATAAAACCACGACTCCTATTGATTTTATCGCGTCTTTTTCAGAACGTAAATTTGGTGCGAATGGATTTTATGCTTTGCCTTCTTACAAGGATCAATATGAGGAAACTCAGGCCAGCATAGTTGCTTTTTCTTCTACCATTTCCAAAAAAAATTGGGT
>JBMZTS010000140.1:0-4132 GCA_049623905.1 Flavobacteriaceae bacterium | reverse complement strand
CCCTTATTGGCGCAAGACAGTTTGCTTTTCAAAGTGCGCTTTTCTTCCTCACCTTATCAAGTTGTCCCTGTTGAAGGGAACACGGAAAACAATGAATTTGGTTTAGTTTTCTTAAACCGTACTTCCCCAAGTGATGTATTATATCTGAGTGATCAGAAAAAGCGAAAACAAAACGCTAGAATTTTAAAGCGAATAAAGACAGATTTACCAATCTATAATTTCTTTAGAGGAAGATTGGATACTACAACATTTGAATTGACCCAATATGCTATGGATTTATCTGCTGTCAATACCCTATTTCAAGAAGGCCCAGGGAGTTTTGATTTAACGACGAATCGGTTTTATTTTACCCGCAGCAAAACCCGTTTTGATAAGAACAAAACCGTTCAATTAGGGGTTTATCAACTCGACAAAAAGGACCTTTCAACGAATCAATTGGCGGAAGAACTTCCTTTTAATTTGCCCGATACGTCGAGTATGCATCCGAGTATTACCCCTGATGGTAAAAGATTGTATTTTGCGAGCGATCGTGCAGGGGGATTTGGCGGTATGGATCTTTATTATGTTGAGTTAGGACCAACAGGATTTTCTAAGCCGATAAATTTAGGGCCAGACATTAATACGCCACAAAATGAAGTTTTTCCATATGCGGTGAGTGCCACCCACTTTTTGTATTCTTCAAATGGCAAAGATGGGCTTGGTCAAATGGATGTTTTCTTGGCAGAGCACGTCATTGAAAATCGGTGGGAAGATTTTGTCCTAGGCCATGCCATCAATTCTACTAAAGACGATTTTTCATTTGGATTAAATCCCCTACTTGGCCTTGGCTACTTAGCTTCTAATCGAGAAGGTGGACAAGGCGCAGACGACTTGTATGCGTTTAAATTTACTCCAGAGTTAAGTGGCCAAGAAGACCACTATACCTATGTGCCTTCAGACACCTTAATCGTGGCAAATCGTAATGTTTTAGTTAATGATATCAAAGCTTTAAACGATAAGGATCCATTGCAACGCTTGATTGAAAAAGAAGTTTATCTGTCCACCGAACCTAAAAATGGAAGGATTATTTTTAATAAAAACGGATCCTTTTTATATAAAAATGGGCAACCGCTGGTGAGCAAAGATTCGTTTGCCTACAAAATCCAAACGCTCAAAGGACGATCTGAAGCAGTTTGGGTGCACCTCAAAAGAGCCGAGGTAAATAAAGAAATCCTTACGACAGAATTGAGTGAGGCTTTTTCTTCTATTTATTATGGTTTGGATAAAAGTAATCTTCAAAATCAATACCAAGCACGAGTGGATCAAGTGGTCGCAGTGATGCGTAAAAATCCAACTTTAGAAATCGAGGTTAGTTCCTACACCGACTGTCGAGGTAGTGCTAGGTATAATAAAACCTTATCGAAAAAACGGACACAGACCATCCTTGATTATGTCAGAGAGCGTATTGACAAACCAAGTCGCATTTATGGTGATGGCTATGGTGAGCTAGATGGCGAAGAGACAGATGAAAAGGATTATCAGCTAATTGTCGGGTCTTACGTTTTGACATACAACATAGACAAGGTCTTGCAGAAATTAAAAGATATGAAGTTGAACTATGTTGTTAATGACCTTGGAAAGGTGAAAAGAATTATGATTGCGCAATCGGACGCTTATGAGGAGTTAAAAACCACTCAAAAGCAATTGTCTCAATGGGGGATTGCATCATGGATAAATGAAAATCCTTGTGTTTCTATTAGCGAAGAAGAGCATCAGAAGCACCGCCGTACAGACTTTAAAGTCATTCGACTTTAAAAAGATATCGACAGGCCAGCATAGAAAGTTCGTTCTGGAGCTGCTTCAAAAAACCTTCCTCCAAAGGCGTTGATACGGATATTGTCACTGTACAAAGTATTAAACAAATTATTGACACCCAAAGTGAGATCAGAGGCTGCGATAGTTATTTTAAGCGGGATTATCAGTGACAAGTCACTTTTGATAAAAGAAGGTAATTGAAGTACATTGCTGTCTTGAGTGAATAAGCGCCCGCGATAGGAATTGTCCCAATTTGCACGCCATTGATTAGAAAAGCTGTAAGAGACCGACATCCCGCCAAATACTGAAGGGATTCCAGGGAGGTGATTGCCTCTAAGCGACACCCCATTTTTTTGATAATCGCCGTAGGTGAAGTCACTATAGTTGAAGGATAAGGCTAAAGCAAGTTTAGAATTCAATTGATGGTTAAAATCAAACTCAATTCCTTTGCGGTTGGTTTGGCCAGCATTTCTGTAAAAAGTTCTTCCTGGGGTGTCTTCTAGTTCATAGGGAACCAAATCATTTGTTGTTCCGATAGAAAAGAACACAACACTCCAACGGGTATTCTCTTGCCGATATTTTAAACCAAATTCAAAAGTACGGGCTTCTTGAATATCTATCAATTGGTTAAACCCTCCGTTGCCATTAGGATCGGCAGAAAGTTCGCTAAGGGTAGGGGTTTCATAACTTTTAGAGAAATTGGTAAAAGCATAGAGCTTTGAATTAATGTTGTAAGAAAGTCCGAGTTGTGGGCTTAAAGCGCTTAAATTGCGGTTATCAGAGGCATTTCCGTTAGATAAAAAGTAGTCTTTTACGGAAAGTTTATTGCTGTCCCAGCGAAGGCCAGCATTGAATTGCCATTGTTTGAAGTCTATGTATTGTATCAGGTAAAGCCCCAGAGAGTTAAAAGTTTCATCCTGATTTAAGGTCATATCGCCGAGTTGCCCATTGGTGTTAATGTATCTTTTTCGCTCATCATTTTGTAGGGCGATGGTATAGCCTAGCTGTGATCTTGCAAGAAGATCACGCTTTTTTGTGGAATAAGTCAAAGTGCTCCCATGTCCAGCATAATTGCGATTTAAATCAACAATACCCCCATTGGCAAAAGGAAGTTTGCCGTCAAAATTACGTTTGGAGAAGAAACCATAGCTTTTAATATCGAGTCCTTTGTTTTTGTAATCGTAGGCAATACCAGATTTAAGGTGCATGATTTTTTCCCCTGCTTGAAATAGGACATTGCGTTCTCGGGCGCTACGGCGATTGTTTTCCAGATCATCTTGTGTTTGCCCTCCGGCGTCTTCAGCCTTTGGGCTTTGGGTAAGATTAAGTTGAAAAACGAACTTGCTCTTTGCTGTGGGCTGATGTATGATTTTGGTATTAAGCAGGGTGGTTTCATAACGACTATGTGAACGGTATCCATCGCCTTTTGTGCGGTTGAGATGGAAAATGTATTGCGTGGAGGCTTTACGTATCGCAGTAGTGTAAGCTAGTTGCTGGTGTCCAAATCTTGCAATTCGATACTCTAATTTATTAAATGTTGAAGTGATGTTTTCTAAGGTTTGTAGTGCCAAGACCCCTCCCGAAGCATTGCCGAAGCGAAGCGAGCTAGAGCCGCGAATAAGCTCAATTTCCTGCAATAATGAAAGAGGAAGATTGTCAACTTGTCCTTGACCATCGGGTGTTGTTTCGGGAATACCGTCGACCACAAGCGTGATACCCCTGACCCCAAAGGCTGAGCGTGCACCAAACCCTCGAATAGAAATTCTTAAATCTTGGGCATAATTGGTAGCATTAAAACTTACAATTCCCGGAAGTGTGGTAAGGTATTCTTGAAGTGAAAGCTGTGCTCCGGGCCATTTTTTTGGTATTGTTTTAAGGCTTAGAGATAATGGGAAACGTTCGGGTTTGGTATTGATTTTTAAGGTTTTAAGCTCAATTTCTTGTAGCTGAATCACATTTAAAGAATCGGTTTGAGCCCTGCTGTTTGCAGAAATCAAAAGGAGAAGAAAGATCATTTTTTTCATTACATTAAATATACGCAATAAAAAAAGCCCTCAAGCGGGGCTTGAGGACTTCTAACCATAAACCAATTCATTTGTGTAGAATTGATATTCAAAATTATAAATTATTAGTCTAACCCTAAAATTTAATCTTAGATTAATATTAACAAAGCAAAAAAAATATAGTGTCAAATATATCAATATGTCTTAAAGAACTGATAATGTGAATATTATAAAAAAATTAAATAATTATATTTACTCACTATATTTTATTATAAAATAATGAAGCATTTTTTTTTTGTTTAACCATTAAAAATAAAACCAAACGGTATTTGTGT
>JBMZTS010000139.1:0-4137 GCA_049623905.1 Flavobacteriaceae bacterium | reverse complement strand
GTAATCAAATGGGTGATGCCTTCTTTTTTTAAAAGTCCTGATGCGGCTTTAACAGCAAAAGGGACCCATCCCTTTCTGGCATCGGGAATAAAAAAGTTACCGCGAATGTAGGCCGCCATTTTTTTAAATAAACTATTGGTAGGGACCTCGCCCTGAGGAATGCCTTGCGTCAAATGGCCAGTGGTCAACCACGAATACCAACGCAGAGGCTCACGGGTTGACGTTTTAACAACCCGAATACCATTGACTTCATCCTCCAAACTGGGATCCTTAACAGCATAGGCCGCTTGAGTTTCATCGACCGTGACCACAATGGGTTCCCATCCTAAACGCTTTAGGTATTTTGCAAAATAAACCCAACGCTGAACCCCTGAACCACCCGATGGTGGCCAATAGTAAGTCAAGATCAATACTTTTTTGGAGTCGGCCAATGCTCTCTTTATTTCTCACCCCAAGATACCATCTTTTCTACAATGATTTAATTTTTTCGGCGATAGCTGATGTAGGCCGAGCGATAGGGTCGACCATTGTGTGTTGGGTTGGCCTCTAAAGGTAAATAAGTTACAAATTCATCGTTTCCTCTTCGAATCAAATTAACGGCCCCGTCAAACAGGGGCAAATCTGAAAGGTCATGTTGATTGGTCTGTTGAAAATTGGACCGCAACAAACGGTCTGAGGTAAAGCGATAAACGCTGTCGTTTTGCTGGACTAAAGTATAGGACAGCACAACTTCTGCCGCTTGCGTACAGGCGAAATCTTGAAACAGTTGAAGTGTAAATTCGGAAGGTCTAAATACAAATTGCAATTTAGGATTACACCCTTTGCCCTCTGTGCGGACCTGAGTGGGCGTTTGATCAAAGAGATATACCTTATCTGTATATTCCCATGTTCCGATAAAGCTAAATGTTTTTTCTTCTGGCATATTGTTTTGAGAACAATACAAAAAGAGTAAACTTAATAAGTAGAGGTATTTCATTTATGACACGATTTAGGTACTCATAATGTAATAAAATAAAACTGGAGAAATTACCTATTTTATTTTCTTTTGTAGAGAGGGACTGAAGAACAGGCCTCACCGTAAAATAAACTTTTAACCACGGGCTGTAAGTGTTGAATTAGGGCGATAAAACTGGTCTCGGGGATCACTTTTTCGCTACATCCTTTGATGATTACGGGCTTATCTCGAAAAGGGCCAAGGTCGAGTTGTGCTATAACGTCTGAAAAAATAGCGATTTCTAGATCGGCCAATGACCCTACCACTACTTTTTTGGCATGGGGTAATAAATGAGACGTGACTAAGAGCATCGCCCAGGCGGGAAGTAAGGCATCGGTCGAACAGTGCAATGCGACATAACTGTCGTGATAGGGAGAAAAATCAGTGCGATTCAATGCGGCGCGAAATTCCTTTTCTCGCAAAACAAAACCTTGATCCAACCACTGACTCAAATCCAAGCGCAAACGCTGTCCCTCAGGGCTATGCTGTTCTAAGTCGAAGGTGATCAGTGCACTCTTGGCGACGCGGTTGACTATCTCATTGGCCATCTTAGAGTAATCCTAATTCAAGTTTGGCTTCTTCGCTCATCAAATCCTGAGTCCAGGGTGGGTCAAAGGTAATCTCCACTTCGGCGGCCTCGACCTCATTAATCGATTTTACTTTTTCTTCCACCTCAACAGGTAAGGTCTCTGCCACAGGGCAATTGGGAGTGGTCAGTGTCATTAATATTTTGACGGCATAATCCTCATTGACAAAAACATCGTAAATCAATCCGAGTTCATAGATGTCCACTGGAATTTCAGGATCATAAATGGTTTTTAAAACCTGTACTATTTTTTCGCCCAAGGCAGTTGTATCGATGCTGTGTTCTGACATGTTTAATTGAGTTGAGTTTGAAAAGCAATGGCGTACATTTTTATTTGTTTTATCATGGCCACTAAGCCGTTGGCTCGAGTTGGTGATAAGTGGTCTTTTAAGCCAATTTTATCAATAAAATTGGTATCCGCAGATAAAATATCGGCGGGTTGTTGACCAGAAAAAGTTCGGATCAATAGGGCAATAATGCCTTTGGTAATGATGGCATCGCTATCTGCGGTAAAATGAACTTTCCCGTCCTCTAGGTGGGCATGAATCCATACTTTTGATTGACAGCCTTTGATGATGTTCTCGTCGGTTTTAAATTCTGGGGCAACCAAAGGCAAGGTTTTTCCCAATTCAATCATATACTCATAGCGCTGCATCCAGTCCTCAAAAAGACCAAATTCTTCTACAATTTCTGCTTGAATTTCTGCTATGTTCATCGTTTTAAAGATACGATTTATTGTAACATCGAAATGGCGCGTTTCAGACCAGCTATCATGGTGTCGATCTCTTGCTTGGTGTTGTAAAAAGCAAAAGATGCGCGTACAGTTCCAGGTATCTGATAATAATCCATAATGGGTTGAGCACAGTGATGTCCTGTACGGACGGCTATACCCATTTGGTCGAGTAAACTCCCCACATCATAAGGATGCAATCCCTTGACATTAAAGGAAACTACTGCTGTTTTTTCAGGGGCTTCCCCATAAATTTTAACTCCTTCAATGGCTTTTAGTGCTTGCGTTGCATAAGATAAAAGTTCGTTTTCATAGGCGGCTATGTTGGAGAATCCTAAAGTATTCATATAGTCTAGTGCCGCTCCAAACGCTATTCCTCCTGCAATATTTGGCGTGCCTGCCTCGAATTTGTGTGGAAGATCGGCATAGGTCGTTTTCTCAAAGGTGACTTCTGCGATCATTTCTCCTCCCCCTTGATAGGGTGGTATTTGATTCAATAGTGAGGCCTTCCCATAGAGCATTCCGACACCAGTTGGCCCACACAATTTATGTGCTGAAGTGACATAAAAATCGACATCGAGCGCCTGAACATCGGCCTTGATATGTGGAGCCGCTTGTGCACCGTCTATCAATACCTTTGCACCCACAGCATGGGCCTTTTCTATAATTTCTGCGATCGGATTGACCGTGCCCAAGGCATTGGAAACATGGTTGACAAAAACCAATTTTGTTTTTGTATTTAAAAGCGCAGTATAGTCCTCCATTTGAAGTGTCCCGGTTTGAGACATTGGAATGACTTTTAAAACAGCACCCGTCTTCTCACATAGCATTTGCCATGGCACGATATTAGAATGGTGTTCCATGGCCGATACCAAAAGCTCATCGCCAGGCTTTAATAGCGAAGCATAGCCCGAGGCAACAATATTGATGCTGTGTGTCGTCCCTGAAGTAAGAATGATTTCCTGAGGGCTTGACGCATTGAAATGAGTTTGTATTTTTTGACGTGCTACCTCATAGGCGTCTGTGGCCTCCTGACTTAAACGGTGCACCCCACGATGGATATTGGCATTATAATTCGCGTAATAATTAACAATAGTGTCAATGACCACTTGAGGTGTTTGGGAAGTCGCAGCATTGTCAAAATAAATCAAGGGTTGCTTGTTGACTTTCCGTTGGAGAATAGGAAAATCGGCTCGGATTTTGTCAATATCTAACCCCTTATAAATCATGCCCTAAATCTACGCCTAGCTTTGTAGCAATTAACTTGTTGATTCTCACTTTAAGTGCTGGAATGGCAACGCTTTCCAAAACATTGTTTGCAAAGGCATAGGTTAGTAATCCTTTGGCTTCTTTTTTAGGAATTCCACGCGATCGCAGATAAAACAAAGCGTCTTCGTCCAGTTGGCCTATGGTACAGCCATGCGAACACTTCACATCATCGGCAAAAATCTCCAATTGTGGCTTGGTGTTGATCGTCGCTTTATCGTCGAGAAGGATGTTGTTGTTTTGTTGAAAAGCATTGGTTTTCTGTGCAATTTCATCCACATAAATCTTGCCGTTAAACACCCCAACAGCTTTATCGGCGTAAATGCCTTTATAGTCCTGATGGCTTTCGCAATTGGGTTGGGCATGATTGACTAGGGTGTAATGATCGACATGTTGTCGATCCTCAATAATGGTGATCCCCTTCATGGTTGAGTTGATCCGCTCACCCTTATGGTAAAAATTAAGATTGTTTCGCGTCAGTTTCCCACCAAAAGAAAAGGTGTGTACCTTCACATCGCTTTGCCCTTGTTGCGCAATATAGGTGTTATCGATCAATGTGGC
>JBMZTS010000138.1:0-4253 GCA_049623905.1 Flavobacteriaceae bacterium | reverse complement strand
TTAGCCTTTTTTTCATCAGCACCTCTGGGGTGCTTGGCCGTTGGATCGCTTTACCTCCAGAAGTCTCTATTTTTTGGAGAAGTTTTTTAGCCCTCCCTTTTTTGTTGGGCATAGTGCTAGTAAGACAGTACGATTTGAAGCGCATTTTTCATTGGGATAAATCCATCTTTCTCGCTGGACTATTGATGGGCATCCACTGGGTGACCTATTTTTATTCCCTACAATGGTCCAATGTTGCGGTGGGCATGCTATCGTTGTTTACTTTTCCAGTTATCACTGCTTTTTTAGAACCCTTGTTTTTTAAAACGACATTTAATAAAAGTCATCTGTGGTTGGGTTTACTCACACTCATAGGGATCTTTTTTTTAGTCCCGTCGATTGAATTGGTTCAAGCTCATGGCTGGGCAGTTCTCCTTGGGATTTTTTCTGCCCTGTGCTATTCTCTTCGGAATTTAATTTTAAAAAAAAGGATTGGCACGAATAGTGGAAGCGAGCTAATGTTGTTTCAAGTGATTATTATTGCGGTATGTTTTTCTCCTTTTCTCGTGGAACACAGCTTTAGCGAAAGTTTTTCGTATGCCTGGGCTTTGGTTTTTTTAGCCTTGTTTACGACGGTTATTGGGCACAGTCTCTTTCTGTTTAGTCTGTCATATTTTTCGGTCACAACAGCCAGTATCTTCGCATGTCTTCAGCCGCTTTACGGAATTGCGATTGCTTTTTTTCTCTTGGGCGAAGCACCACACTGGGGGACCTATGTCGGAGGGGGGCTAATTTTGTTGGCCGTTGTTTTAGAAGGGCGAAAAACAACCAATTGAAGTTGTTGTATATATAACATTATGTTAATTTTAATTTAATTCAAAAAAAATAAACCAGAGAACTTTATTATGCAAGAATAATAGTTTACTTTTGTTTATCGACCTTTATTTAGGAGTAAATCAAACAAAAAGATATGAAAATATTAGTATGTATTAGTCATGTGCCAGACACGACTTCAAAAATCAACTTTGTTGAAAACGACACAAAGTTTGACACCAATGGAGTGCAATATATTATCAATCCCAATGATGAATTTGGATTAACCCGTGCCATGTGGTTTAAGGAAAAAGAGGGAGCAGAAGTTGATGTGATAAATGTTGGGGGATCTGAGACAGAACCAACATTAAGAAAAGCCCTTGCCATTGGCGCCGATAAAGCCATTCGCGTTAATGTTGAAGCTCTTGATGCAACTCAAGTCGCCAAAGAAATCGTGGCAGTGATAGAAGGCGGAAATTACGATCTGATTATTGCTGGACGAGAATCGATTGATTACAATGGAGGTATGGTTCCAGGGATGATTGCCGCCATGCTAGATGTAAGTTATGTCAATAATTGCGTAGGGCTAGAAATAGCCGGTACTGCTGCAACGGCCATCCGTGAAATAGATGGCGGGAAAGAAACCGTAACCACAAATTTACCCCTTGTCATTGGGAGTCAAAAAGGCTTAGTAGAAGAAAGCGATTTGAAGATTCCAAATATGCGAGGGATAATGATGGCACGGAAAAAGCCTTTGGATGTTGTAGAGTCGGTTGGCGCTGAAAGTCTCGCGGCGACCACAAACTATGAAAAGCCAGCACCTAAAGGAGAGGTAAAACTAGTCGATGCAGACAACGTAGATGCTCTGATCGACCTCCTACACAATGAAGCAAAAGTAATTTAACCTAAATTTAAAAATATGTCAGTATTAGTATATGCCGAAACAGATGGAGGAAAATTAAAAAAAGTAGCCTTAGAGGTGGCCTCCTATGGCAAAGCCGTTGCCGATCAAATGGGAACAGATGTTGTTGCCGTCACCTTTAATGCCAAAGCGGCCGAAAATTTAGGGAACTATGGGATTTCGAAAGTACTCAACATTTCATATGATGGGAATTTTGACGCTAAAGTTTTTGCCAGCGGCATTCAGCAAGCCGTTGAGCAAGCTAAAGCCACTGTTGTTATTGTAAGCTCCAGTGCCGACAGCCGTTTTTTGACTCCCTTATTGGCGGTGAGTTTAGATGCAGGATACGCCACAAATGTTGTAGGGCTTCCTTTAAATTTATCCCCTTTTATGGTTAAGCGCTCGGCCTTTACAAACAAGGCCTTTACTCATAATGAATTGCGCTCGGAGAAAAAAATAATCGGCGTGTCGAATAATGCCTTTGGACTTGTTGAAAACCCAGTAAGCTGTTCGGTCGAAGCATTTTCACCCAATGTCTCAGCACCAAATGTGGTTGTTCAGTCGGTTGATAAGGCGACCGATAAGGTGACAATTGCAGATGCAGAGGTGGTTGTGTCGGGTGGCCGAGGGTTAAAGGGACCAGAAAACTGGCATTTGATTGAAGAGTTGGCCGAAACGTTAGGGGCAGCTACTGCCTGTTCGAAACCTGTATCTGATATGGGATGGCGACCACACAGCGAGCACGTTGGTCAAACAGGAAAACCAGTCGCCTCAAATTTATATATAGCCATAGGTGTTTCTGGTGCTATTCAGCATTTGGCAGGGATCAATTCGTCTAAAGTAAAAGTGGTCATTAACAATGATCCGGAAGCCCCTTTCTTTAAAGCGGCAGATTATGGAATCGTTGGCGATGCTTTTGAAGTGGTCCCAAAATTGATTGAAAAGCTTAAAGTATTTAAAGCACAAGCTTAGTCTTGACATTTCTATAAGCAAAGGGCGATGAATTTTCATCGCCCTTTTTGTTTTATCGTTTTAAAAAGAGACCTAATCACGGGTTTGGTTTCTCCTGATAATTTTTTCATAAAGCCCAGTAATTTTATCGGAGACAAAGGTTTCAAACAAAAAGGGAAACAGACCATGGACACATGCTACTAATCCCCAAAGGATTAATTTTAAGCCAATAGAAGAGGCCAAAAAGAAGTGCTGAAAATAGTTTTCTCCAACAGACTTGGGATGGTGTGTAAAGATATTTTTCATCAGGATTAATTTAAAATCTAAGCAAGGTTGTAGGCCTGAAGCGAATATATAAAATTTTAGGGCACTGTTTCAGCCATAGCCACCGTAAGGCTTATTAAAAAAACCCCTCACAAAAAAAATGAGGGGTCTTATTTTGGTTGATTACTGCATCAGCTTCATCAGTGTTCCGCTCACGTCCATATAATCAGACATTTTAACGATTTTTCCATCTTCATTAAAATCGATTAGCGCAAACCATTTAAACTGGACGGGGGTGTCAGAGGCGGTATGATTTGCCGTCCAAACGCCGTAAACACGCAGACTTAAAGGGTTGTTCGAGTAGGCCAATTCTTCATTAGAAGAAAAAGAAGACCCTCCCCAGTAAGCTGGAGGGTTATCGTAAGGCAGCCCAACTCCTTCATTGAATTTAATGTTGTCAAATAGCGGAAAGTAAACCTCTTCCAAGGCGGTAAGGATATCGGTTTTGCCTAAAATTTTCCCGTCAAAATTTGGTGGGCTCCACTGAAGAGAGTCCGATAGAATATTTTTAAACATTTCTATATCTTCTTCTTCGTGTGATTTTTTGTAGACCTCAAAAATTTCGAGTTGCTGTTTAAAGATCATTTTTTGTTCAGCTGTTGGGCCAGATTCTGTTTGATTACAAGAAGTAAAAATCAAAGCAGAGACAAAAAGAAAGAATAGTGAGTTTCTCATTTTTAATTGGTTTAAAGTTATAGTATTAAAGATAAGGAAATCAGCGTTGTTAAACGAGTGTATCTTTTTGTATTCCATAAAAAAACGGCTATACTCGAGTACAGCCGTTTTTTTTTAAAGCGTTATTTTAACCCAAAGGGCTATTATTCATTTTCTTGCTTTACTCTTTCATAGACGTAAAACATTTGAACTTTTCCGTCTTTAATCAAAGCATCATGAATTTGAACCACTTTAACTTCTTTACCTTCAACGGTAAGGGTTAGGTCGTGACCAGAGGTTACCCACTGACTGAGTTCTCCTTTTTCGTTAGTCAATTCATTTGCAATGAAGTAGTTAGACTCCCAAGTAGGGGCGTTGTCTTTAAACCACGCCGAAAGAAACGCGCCATGTGCTTCTGAGCCATCAATAAATTCTCCGCGTGGTCCATACGCTTTGAAGGTATCGCTGTTGAGGGCTTTGATTTTCTCTAAATCTCTTTCGTTGTGGGCTTTGACATACTCTTCCCAAACCGCAACGGTGGACAGATCTCCAGCATTTAAAGAAATACGATCACCCGCATCGCTAATTTCTACCCCAATTTGGGTTTCTGATTCACTACTGGCGGGAGTTG
>JBMZTS010000137.1:0-4315 GCA_049623905.1 Flavobacteriaceae bacterium | reverse complement strand
ACTAGGCGTCTGAGTTGATAGTAGCTCATAACATCTTCTAAAACATCAGTGTGTTCTTCTTTGCGGTTTTCCATTTCCCCTTGAAGCGATTCTATTTTCATGTTTATTAAGTGTTTGCGCAAACTCAATATTGTCTCTGTCACCATAAGGTTGACTTGTTGATCGCGTTGTTTGACAAAAATATTTTTCTTTTCCCACTGATGAAGTACATATTTCTCTTCATTCATCACAATCGTACTGACAAGACTACTTAGTTCTGGAGATAAAGTAGGCATCAATTTATCGAGAACCAATTTGCCTTGGGTCTGGTATTCTTCGAGTAAAATATAAAATAGGGCTTTAAAATCTGGGTTGGCGAGCTCTACTTCGTCTTGCTGTAGATCTAAAAAAATCTTTTCATAGACTTTGGCATTTATTTCGCTGACCTCTTCGACAACTTCGTCAGTTTTATCTGAAAATTGAAGAACCGTTTCGTGAAAAACTTCCTCACGATTACCGTACAACATCAACAGCGTAATGATTTGTTTTTCCAACTCATAAAGTTCATCTACCGTTAAAGCTGCTGCTGGAGGCGACACTATTTTTAGTGTGTTTTCAGAAGAGCGGCTTCGCCCTTGTTTGACTCCTCCTTGGACCATTTTTTGAGCAAGAGCACTAAAGAGCACTTCTTCTGAAATCTGCATAATAGAAGCACAGCTTTGCACATAGACTTCACGTTGTATGGCATCAGGAATTTTAGAAATACTTTCTACCATATCTTTTATTGTGGCTGCTTTTTTAATCGGATCGTCCTTAGAATCATCCATTAAAAGTGAAGCCTTGAACTGAATAAAATCTTTTGTGTTTTGCTCAAAATACAATTTGATTTCATCCAATGTATGGGCTTTGGCAAAACTATCGGGGTCTTCGCCTTGAGGGAAAGAACACACACCAACGTTCATGCCTTGAGACAAAATCATATCGATTCCACGCAAAGCGGCACGCAATCCGGCTGCATCTCCATCAAAAAGAACAACAATGTTCTGTGTCAATCGTTGTATCAATCGAATTTGTTCTTGTGTCAGGGCTGTTCCCGAGGAAGAAACAATATTGTGAATTCCACGTTGATGCATTTGAATGACATCGGTGTAACCCTCAACCAAATAGCAACGATCTTCACGCGCAATCGCTTGTTTGGATTCATAGAGGCCGTATAAGACCTTACTTTTCTGGTAAATATCGCTCTCGGGTGAATTGAGGTATTTCGCCGTTTTTTTATTTTCGCCTAAAATGCGTCCACCAAAACCAACCACACGTCCGGCCATACTTTTAATGGGAAAAAGCACACGCCCACGAAAACGATCAATTTGTCGATTGTCATTGACAATGGTTAAGCCTGTCTTCTCAAGAAATTGCAGCGCATAACCCTGTTGTTGTGCTTCCTTTGAAAAAGCATCCTTTTCTTCTAGCGCATAGCCCAAATCAAAAGCCTTAATGGTTTCGTCTGAAAAGCCTCTTTCTGAGAAATAGGTTTTACCGATCGCTTTTCCTGAGGGGGTTTCCCAGAGGTTATTTTTAAAATATTTTAGGGCATATTCTGAGACCAAATACATGCTTTCGCGTTCGTCGCGTTTGGCTTTTTCTTCATCTGTTTGTTGTGTTTCTTCAATTTCAATATTGTATTTTTTTGCCAAATACCGAATGGCTTCAGGATATGAAAAACGTTCGTGTTCCATCAAAAAAGCAACAACATTCCCTCCCTTTCCGCTACTAAAATCTTTCCATATTTGTTTTACGGGAGAGACCATAAAACTGGGGGTGCGCTCTTGTGAAAAAGGACTTAAGCCTTTAAAATTACTTCCCGATTTTTTAAGATTGACAAAATCGCCGATCACCTCCTCTACCCGAGCAGTTTCATAAACTTGATCAATGGTCGATTTTTTAATCAATGGAAGTTGTTTTTAATGGAAGTATAAACTTATGAAAAAAGGGGCTATTGCTTACGAGAAATGACGTAATTCACCATTAATTCTAAAGCATCGCGATAATGGTCTTTGGGGAAGTCAAATAAAATGGCGAGTGCTTTCTGTCGAAATTCCTCCATTTTTCTCTCGGCATAGGTCAATCCTCCGGCTTGTTTAACCATGGCGATTACTTTTTTGACGCGCTTTTTATCGCGATTGTGCTTCTTGACAGATTGGATGAGCCAATGCTTTTCTTTTTGTGAGACTGTATTGAGTGCATGAATTAAAGGAAGAGTCATTTTTTGTTCTTTAATGTCAATTCCCGTGGGCTTCCCGATGGCTGTTTTGCCATAATCGAACAAATCGTCTTTAATTTGGAAAGCCATTCCTATATATTCGCCGAATAAACGCATTTTTTCAACTTGTGGGGTGTCATCACAGACCGTGCGTGCACCCATAGCGCAACAGGCCGCTAATAAGGTTGCTGTTTTTTGTCGAATAATATTGTAATACACCTCTTCTGTGATGTCTAGACTACGGGCTTTTTCAATTTGAAGTAATTCGCCTTCACTAATTTCTCTTACTGCAACAGAAATGATTTCCAAAAGGTCAAAATCATTGTTTTCTATACACACGAGCATTCCTTTAGAAAGCATAAAATCACCTACCAATACTGCAATTTTATTTTTCCACAAAGCGTTGACCGAGAAGAACCCCCGCCGCATATTTGAATCGTCAACCACATCGTCATGAACTAAAGACGCTGTGTGAATAAGCTCAATAACGGCTGCCCCGCGGTAGGTGCGTTCATTGACTTTCCCTTTATTTAACAGTTTTGCTGTTAAAAAGACAAACATTGGACGCATTTGTTTGCCTTTTCTGTTGACAATAAAATGTGTGATGCGATTCAGTAATGCTACCTTAGAAGACATTGAAGCAGTGAATTTTTCTTCAAACTGCTCCATTTCTTCGTAAATCGGCTCCTTTATCTGCTCAACAATTTTCATTAGTTCAAAGATACACTTTCATTATGTGTCTTGCTGTTTTTTATTGGCTAATTGGCCACAGGCGGCATCAATATCCTTTCCACGTGAGCGGCGTACCGTGGCTGTAATATGAGAGGCCGATAAAAATTCCAGATACTTATCTACCACCTCGGGATCGGCTTGTTCAAACTGATCCTGCCCTATGGTATTATATTCAATGATATTGACTTTACACGGCACTTGTTTGCAAAAAGCAACCAAAGCCCTGATATGGTCCATGGTGTCGTTTATGTTTTTCCAAACAACATATTCAAAAGTGACCATACGACTGGTCTTTGTATACCAATATTTTAGTGACTCTAGGAGTTGATCGAGGGGAAATTTTTTTGCAAAAGGCATGATTTGTTCTCTAGTTTGCTGTAGAGCAGTGTGTAAGGAGACGGCTAAATTAAACTGGACACCGTCGTCGGCCATTTTTTTAATTAATTTGGGAAGGCCCGAAGTAGATACTGTAATTCGCTTCGGTGACATCCCTAGTCCTTTAGGAGAGGTTATTTTTTCAATCGCTAACAAAACATTAGTGTAATTCATCAAGGGCTCTCCCATCCCCATAAACACAATATTCGATAACGGACGATTGAAATAGAGCTTACTCTGTTGATCAATGGCGACAACTTGATCAAAAATTTCATCAGGATTTAGGTTTCGCATTCTAGCGAGTTGGGCAGTAGCACAAAACTGACAATCTAAACTACAGCCAACCTGAGAAGATACGCAAGCTGTTGTCCGGTTTTTGACTGGAATTAAAACAGATTCAACCACACGACCATCAAATAATTTTACAGCATTTTTGATCGTACCGTCTTGACTGCGTTGTTGTTGATCAACAGCGATATGATTGATACTAAAGTGTTGATCCAAAAATAGTCGTGTCGTTTTGGAAAGGTTGGTCATGTCTTCGAAACGATGAACTCCTTTTTTCCATAGCCACTCATACACCTGCTTCCCCCTATAAGCTTGATCGCCTTGGACTTTAAAATAGTCCTGCAACTCCTCGAGCGAATATGCGCGAATATCTTTTTTAGTCACAGGCATAAAACAAAATTATATGATCAGCATTGCATCGCCGTAGGAATAGAAATTATATTTTTCCTTAACAGCAACGTCATACGCTTCTTTGATAAAGTCGGGATCTGCAAATGCCGAAACCATCATCAACAGCGTAGACTTTGGGGTATGAAAATTGGTAATCATACAATTGGCAATGGAAAACTCATAGGGTGGGAAAATAAATTTATGTGTCCAACCACTGTAAGTATTGAGCGTTTTCATTGATGAAACGGAACTTTCTAATCCACGCATGACGGTTGTTCCCACAGCACAAAT
>JBMZTS010000136.1:0-4339 GCA_049623905.1 Flavobacteriaceae bacterium | reverse complement strand
AAGCAAGATCACTACCATACTTGATGAAAGTGTGAAAGAGAACTCATATTTTAAAATTAAATCTGGACTGTTATTAAGCACAAAAATTGATCGGGAAGATTTGATTGAAAAAGAAGACGACAGCCTAGAAACGGACCAACAAAATGAGGAAGAAAATAAAAATAAACGTTTCCATAAGAATAGGAAAAACCAAATTGTTGAAGCCTTTACCTCTCTTATTAAGGGTGAAAAATTAGATATAAGTATTTTGAAAAAAACACACCTCTACACCTATGAGATCACAGATTTCACTTATATCAATACAGTACCTGTTTATCAAATTAGCTTCCAACCTTCAGGCTCAAAAGGGAAGTTTAAAGGAGTTTTATATGTAGATGCAGACAATTACAGTCTGATTCAAATGACATACGAAAACACTCAGAGTTTAAAAAACATTTCGCTCTTTGGGTTTAGCTTTGATCTCTTTGGTCGCACTGTCAATCTAAAGTTTAATCAATTTAAACGTGAACGTTATCAACTTCAGTTTATAGAGCAGGAAAATCGTTTTAAAGTACGAATCGATCGGCCATTGAAAATCGTTGAGAAAAACAAATACGTAAAGGGACGACGCAAACAGAATGAACTCAAAGGTCAACTCCTAATGCAATTGAACCAAAGCAGTAAATTTACCTTGGTTCTTTTTGACAACACCTCCATTACAGAAAAGGATTTTTCGGAACTAAAAGAAGAAAAAACCTTTAAACAAGATCATCTCGACAGTTACGACCCCAATTACTGGAAAGACTTTACCATCATCGAACCCAATGCGGCAATACAATCATTTAAAGTCCATAAAGATTAATACTTTGCTGCTTTACCATTCGGATTTGAATCGCGAATAAAAGTACGGATATCCTCATTGGATTGTCTTAGGTCTTCTCTTCTGAGATACATCATGTGGCCACTGCGGTAACCTTTGAAAGAAAAGCGATCGCGCATTTTCCCACTAGGATCCATTTGCCATTGTGAATATTTAGCGGCAAAGTAAGTTGTTGCACCATCGTAGTAGCCCGACTGAGTCAACACTCTCAGATAAGGATTTTGAGCCATGGCTTGTCTTAGATCATCACGAGTGTTATCGTTATCTTCATTCCAAGGATGAACAGGACCAAACATATTGTATTTAATATCTGTTTTAAATTTTAACTCTTTCCTGAGGTAGTGATTAATTGCGGGGGTAAAAGAGTGAAGCCAAGAGGTCAATTCAGCACTGTAATCGGGGTAGTCTCCTGTTTCTTTTTTATCTATTCCAAGATATCGAGAATCGAGGCGTCCAATATTTTTTCCTTGATGGCGTAATAGTTCTTTCCAAAAATAGCCTGTGGGTAAATCGAGGTTGTGCTGGAGAATTACCTTGGCATCAATGCCTGAATAGAAAGCCATTTGGTCGGCAATTTTTTGCTTTTCACTTTGAGGTAAAAAACCACCCTTAGCAATGGCGGGAATTAATGAATTGATGGCAAAATCTTCAGCTTCGGGTAAGATTTCAAGAAGGTCCTTTTGTTGCAAAGCTGATGGAAGCTGTTGGTGATACCAAGCCGCTGCTGTATAATACGGTAAATTCAAAGAAGAGGCAACAGGACCTCCTACCCTTAGGGTTTTATAATCGGCAGGTGAGACCAAAATGACCCCATTGAGATACATCCATTGATGATTTTGCAGTGCCAGAGAAAGACCCATAACACGTGTTCCGCCATAACTTTCACCGATCAAATATTTAGGCGATTCCCAACGTTGCTTGCGACTTGTAAAGGTATTGAGCCATTCTGCCAAATAGGCAATATCCGCATTGATGCCAAAAAATTTATCGCGGTCTGGCATTTTACCGTCTACTTCAATCATCCTAGAATACCCTGTATTTACCGGATTGATGTAAACAATATCAGCCACGTCTAGAATGGAATAGGGGTTGGCCTCAAAACCATAGGGCTGAACAGGATATCCTTCATCATCAATTTTTAAAATTCGAGGACCAGTATAGGCCACATGCATCCATACTGAGGCTGATCCAGGGCCCCCATTAAATGAAAAAATAAGGGGTCTTTCATGAGCATTTTTTACATCGGTTCGTTTATAATAGGTATAGAACAAAGAAGCCATCGGTTGCCCTTCATCATTCCAGACTGGCTGCGTCCCTGTTTCTGCACGGTAGGTTATCTGTTGTCCTTTGATGGTCGTTTTGTGATTGGTAACGATGAGGGTATCTACAGGTAACGTCCGGCTTTGAGCATAAGCTACTGCTGCGGTAAATAGGAGGGCAATCGTGTAAATTGTGTGCATGGTGTTTTTCATACGTAAGAGCTTGTAAATAAATGTAATAAAAAATAATAATACATAAAAAAATCGGCTCTTTAAAGAGCCGATTTTAAAACAAAAACAAATAATTAATCCTTATTCAATAGCAATTCGTTTCGTTTTTTGAAGTTGTGCTTCTTCTCGTTTAGGTATTTCAATGGCTAGAATCCCGTCATTGTAGTTGGCTTTTATTTTTGACGAATCGATACTTTTGGGTAATCGGAATGATTTTTTAAAGGCTGAAAAATGAAATTCTCTATGGGTGTAGCCTTCTTCATTTTCTGTTTTTTGTTCAGAATCTGAAAGACCTATCATAAGCACATCATTGTCCACATCAATTTCAAAATCATCTTTACTTTTCCCTGGTATTGCAAGCTCTAAAAGAAATTGCTTGTTGTCCTCTTGAACATTTACAGCTGGTAAAGTAAAGGGCATGTCGTTTTTGTTGGATATCCATTCATTAGAAAGAAAATCATCCATCAATGAAGGGAAAATTGGGTTTTTTGTAAATCTAATTAAGTTCATAACATACATTTTTAAAGTTATACATTACGAGAAAGACAAATGCTATACCAACGCAAGATTAAAGACTTTTTGTCAGTAAAAAAGAGAAAAACAATGACAATATGTCTTACTTTATGGCTTCTTGCACCTTGTCGGCTGCTTCTTGGAAGGCCGTTGCGGATAAAACATTTAAGCCAGAACTATCAATCAATTTTTTGGCTATATCGGCATTGGTGCCCTGTAAACGGACAATAATGGGAACCTTAATTGCATCTCCCATGTTTTTATAGGCGTCTACAATTCCTTGAGCCACTCGGTCGCAGCGGACAATTCCACCAAAAATATTAACTAAAATGGCTTCCACCCCGGGGTCTTTAAGAATAATGCGAAATGCTGTTTCTACACGTGCGGCATCTGCTGTTCCTCCAACATCTAGAAAGTTGGCTGGTGAACCACCCGCTTGTTTGATCAGATCCATAGTGGCCATTGCCAACCCTGCACCATTAACCATACAACCGACGTTACCCTCTAAATCGACATAATTTAAGCCCACTTCCCCAGCCTCAACCTCAATCGGATTTTCTTCACGCTTATCTCGCAACGCACTGTAGTCTTTGTGTCGAAACAAGGCATTGTCGTCAAGGGTAACCTTTGCATCTACGGCAATAATACGGTCATCCGAAGTTTTTAATACTGGATTAATTTCAAAAAGAGAAGAGTCCGATTCTACATAGGCTGTGTACAGGGCGGTGATAAATTTCACCATTTCTTTAAATGCTTGACCGCTTAGACCTAAATTAAACGCAACTTTTCGCGCTTGAAAGGCCTGCATTCCAACGGAAGGATCTATCTCCTCAGTGAAAATCAAATGGGGTGTTTCTTCTGCAACTGTTTCAATATCCATTCCACCTTCAGTAGAATACATGATCATGTTTTTCCCTGAGGTACGGTTGAGCAAAACAGAAACATAAAATTCACTCGGTTCACTCTCCCCTGGATAATAGACATCTTCTGCAATCAATACTTGATGAACGGGTTTTCCTTGCGGAGGAGTTTGTGGGGTGATCAATTGCATCCCAATGATAGTATCAGCAATAGTCTTTACCTCGTCAAGATTTTTAGCCAGTTTAACACCTCCACCTTTACCGCGACCACCAGCATGAATTTGGGCCTTAATCACATGCCAGGAAGTCCCTGTTGTAGCACTAAGCTCTTTTGCTGCCGCAACCGCTTCGTCAGCGGTTTGGGCAACAATACCCCGTTGGATTCCAACACCAAAACTTGCTAATATTTCTTTTCCTTGATATTCGTGTAAATTCATCTTTGGTTTTTGTTTTACTTGCACAAAAATAGAAAAAGATAAGCGAGTTACCTATCGCCTTAATAAAAAGTAATAGTTTTATTTATAACAATTTATTATATTTTTTGTTTATTCTCTTAGAGCCTATTATTATTGAAGTATTGTTGTTACTTTTGACAAAATTATTGATATGAATAATGC
>JBMZTS010000135.1:0-4446 GCA_049623905.1 Flavobacteriaceae bacterium | reverse complement strand
AGATCAATGGATTTTTAATCAGGGCCCGTGCTATGGAAACGCGTTGGATTTGTCCCCCCGATAGTGTCACACCTCTTTCGCCCAATAAGGTTTGATATCCCTGAGCAAAATCAACAATATTGTCATCAACGCAGGCATCCCTTGCAGCTTGTTTGATTTCTTCCATATTGGCGTTGGCTTTTCCAAAACGGATATTTTCCTCTATGCTCTCCGAAAACAGAAAGGGATTTTGTGGTACATAGCCCACAGCTTTTCGCAATTCACGCAAACTGTAGGTTTTTGCTTGCTGTCCGTCAATTAAAACGTCCCCTTCTGTAGGATCATATAATCGGGCAATTAATTCGAGAAGGGTCGATTTACCAGCACCTGTTTTTCCTATCACGCCTAATGTCTCCCCCGCTTTTAGGGTAAACGACACCTTGTGGAGGGCCTGAATACCCGTATCGGGATAGGTGAAAGAAACATCTTTAAATTCGATTGAAGCTGTTGCGATTGTTTCTTTAGAGTCTCCATCGGTAATGGTGGCCTTTTGCTGTAAAAAAGAATTGATTCTCTTTTGAGATGCTTCCGCTTGTTGAACGATAGAAGTTACCCAACCCACTGTGGCAACAGGCCATGTAAGCATGGTCACATAGATGATAAATTCAGCTAAAACACCGATTTCAATCTCTCCTGCGATATATTGTTTTCCCCCCACATAAATGACCAAGAGATTACTAAAACCAATCAATAAAATCATCAAGGGAAAGAACCAAGCTTGGATTTTAGCTAGGGCCACATTTTGATTTTTACTTTCCTGAGACAGCTGCCCAAATTTTTCGGCTATTGGCGATTGCAAATTATAGGATTTTATTACACCTATTCCACTAAAAACTTCCTGAGAAAAGCTCGAAAGCTTGGCCAGAGTTTCTTGAACAATTGTACTGCGAACATTAATTGCCCGACTTAATTTGTAGATGGTCAACGATAAGACGGGTAGGGGTAATAAGGTGTAAAGGGTTAGTGTTGGCGCAATATTTATCATGTAGCTTATCACAATAACAAAGAGAGCTATGGTGTTGATGCTATACATGATTGCAGGACCAAAATACATGCGAACTTTACTGACATCTTCACTGATACGACTCATTAAATCACCTGTGCGGTTTCTTTTGTAAAATGTTTGGCACAACGACTGATAATGTTGGTAGACCTCATTTTTTAGATCAAATTCAATGTAACGGGATACATTGATAATGGTTTGGCGCATTAAGAAAGTAAAGAAACCAGAAACTAATGAAGCCGCCACAATCAGTGCAATATTGGTCAACAAAATCCTTTGGATGTCACTTTGCTGCATTGCTGGCGCGTTGATGTAACGCTCTATTGCGGTCATTGAATTTCCAACCAGCCGAGGGGTGAAGAGAGAAAAAATCCGGGCAATGACAGTGATGAAAATTCCTAAAAGTAATTTTCCGCTGTATTTATAAAGATATTTATTTAGGTATTGAAGTTCCTTCATGATGTTATCCTGCCAAAGGTAAACATTTGAAAAACCCTTACGCGCTTTGAAAAGAAAAAAATAAAATAGAGCTATTCTAGAGGAAAAACCTATTTTTGTGGAAGAATAAAAGCTCTTTGAACATGTTAACACGACGTCAAATTCGCGTGAAGGTAATGCAAACCATTTATGCTCACTTCAATGGGAATCTTCTTTCCCTCAAAGAAGGGAGTAAAGCGATAAAAGACAGTTGTAACGATATGGCCACCCTCTACATTACACTCCTTGGTCTTTTTAAGGCTTTGTGGGAATTTGCGGAAGAACAACACCAAATTCAGAGTGCATTACGCAAAAGCGAAAATCCGATCAATCCCAACTTTTTGATCATTAAGAACATCCAGCCACTTGCCCTTTTAGCAAAGCATCCCTTTTTGATAAAAAAAATGGCAGAACATAAAATAACGCTGTGGGAATTGGAATTTGACTTTATTCGACACATGTTTGACAAAATTACGGCCAGTGAAATCTTTACCACCTTCGCTGCAATTGATCATCCCAATTTTAAAAAACAAAACAAGTTTTTAATTCAAATCTTTAAAGAAATCCTCGCTCCAGACGAGCGACTTTATCGCTATATCGAAGACTTAAACATACATTGGGTAGATGATTTGCCGGTGGTCAATACTTTCTTGCTAAAGCAGTTGCGTAAATTGAGAGAAGACGATTTATCCTCCTTAAACTTTCCTAATTTAGTAGAGCGGGTAGCCGATATTGATTTTGGGGTTTCACTCTACGAAAAAGTCATTTCAAATCACGAGTTACTTGAAAAAGAATTTGAAGGGAAAACACCAAATTGGGACCCCGAACGCATTGCTGTGCTCGATAGTCTCTTGATAAAAATTGCCATTGCTGAACTGTTTTATTTTAATGAAATTCCTCCCAAAGTCACACTAAATGAATATCTAGAGATTGCAAAAGAATATTCTACGCCTAAGAGCAATCAATTTATCAATGGTGTTTTAGACAGCCTTGTAAAAGACTACGTTCAAAACAATAGATTGAATAAAGAAGGGCGTGGTTTATTGGAATAATTTTCGTTACATTTGTTGAGGAAAAAAATAAATTTATTCATGAAAAAATATTTCATTCTTGCATTATCTGCAATCGCATTAACTTTCACTGCATGTGGAGGAAATACTGAAAAAAAAGAAGTTTCAACATCGGCTGTTGAAGCCTCTTCAGCTAAAGCCATTTCAAATTCTCCTGTGATGACTTTTGACAAAACTATCCATGATTTTGGAAGCATTAACGAGGGAGAACGTGTAGAAACAATTTTTACGTTTACAAATACAGGGAAATCTGATTTGGTTATTGTTGACGCGCGTGGAAGTTGTGGATGTACTGTTCCAGAATATCCAAAAAATACACCAATTGCCCCTGGAGCTTCAGGTAAAATTAGAGTGAGTTTCGATTCAAGTAACAAACCGAACTTACAACAGAAAACAGTGACCATATCGGCCAATACCGACTCTGGTCGTGAAACCATTCGAATCAAAGCCATGGTTCAAGCTGACCCAATCAAACAACAACAAAGAGAGGCCGCAGCTGCTGCTCGCTTACAACAAAACAACTAATCAATGGATCAATTGCCCTTTTTACTTTTGATGTTAGTGGTGTTTGTCTTTTTCATCATTCTACCACAACAACGCCGTCAAAAAAAAGAACGCAACTTTATGAATGCCCTAAAGAAAGGCGATCGTGTAATTACCAAAAGTGGGATGCACGGAAAGATTGCCGAATTAAACGATAAAGACGACACTTGTGTCGTTGAAACTTTGGCTGGGAAAATCAAAATGGAGCGTACTGCAATTTCCCTAGACATGAGTGCTAAGCTAAATGCGAAAACTAAAAAGTAACCGTTTGATTAGACCAATAATTAAGAACCAATCTGCTTGCGGATTGGTTTTTTTATTTTTGTAAAAACTATCAATGATGTACCAGAAGATCATCAAACCTTTTCTGTTTTTATTTGACCCTGAAAGCGTTCATCATTTTTCCTTTACGATGATTAAATTGCTCTCGGCCATACCTGGGATACCAGCAATAATTAGGAGCTTATATCAAGTCAACGACAAGCGTTTAGAGCGCGAAGTCTTTGGTTTAAAATTCCCCAATCCTGTGGGTTTAGCCGCTGGATTTGATAAAAATGCAGAACTCTATAAACCGCTCGCTAACTTTGGTTTTGGATTTATAGAGATCGGTACCTTAACCCCAAAAGGACAAGCGGGGAACCCCAAAAAACGATTGTTTCGACTGAAAGAAGATGAGGCCATCATCAACCGAATGGGATTTAACAATAAAGGAGTCGATGATGCGGTACAGCGTTTAAAGAAAAACAAAAATGTCCTCATAGGGGGAAATATTGGTAAAAATAAAACAACCCCCAACCAAGAGGCAGTCAATGACTACATCTACTGCTTCAATGCCCTTTTTGATCATGTCGATTATTTTGTCGTCAATGTAAGTTCACCCAATACACCCAATTTACGGGCCTTACAAGACAAAAAACCGCTAACCGATTTATTGTCTACCCTAAAAGGGTTGAATGACAAAAAAAGCCAGCCCAAGCCGATACTATTAAAAATTGCACCCGATTTAAGCAATGAGCAATTACTCGATATCATTGAAATTATTACAACGGTAAAGATTGATGGGGTTATCGCCACCAATACAACGTTAAACCGTGAAGGACTGCAATCCAAAAACAAAAAAGAAGCCGGCGGTTTAAGCGGAAAACCTCTGAGCAGTCGAAGTACCGAAGTCATTCGTTTTTTGGTCGAGAAAAGCAACAATGCATTTCCCATTATTGGCGTAGGAGGGATTCATTCACCCGAAGATGCTCTTGAAAAATTAAATGCGGGTGCCGCTTTGGTGCAACTCTACACGGGTTTTGTTTACGAAGGGCC
>JBMZTS010000134.1:0-4511 GCA_049623905.1 Flavobacteriaceae bacterium | reverse complement strand
TCAATGGCTTGCCATTGCTTAAAGCCTCTTACTTTACCTTCATCGTCCATGATGAATTGCTCCATCAAGTCGAGTTTTTGGTAAGATCCGTTTTTGTAAACACGCTCTTCTTTCGACCATGCAAGGATTTGTTTAAAATCACCGTCTTTTTGATGAAGAGGAATTATTTTATAGGGTTCCATACTGATAGATTCCATAGAACCTAACCAGTCTTTAGTGAACTTTTGCCTTCTTTCTGTAAGATAATCATCGGCATAGAATTTAAATAACTCCTCAACGTTTTGCTCTGAGTAGGCTTTGGCAAGCCCCTGTAAAGCCTCTATTTCTTCGTTAGGTCCGAAAGTATAACTTTTGCCTTTGGCATCTCCTTCTCCTAGCCATACACCACCGTCTGATTGACAGCTGTAATTTAAAAAGGCAAGACTAAAAATCATGAGGAGGTAACCTCCATTTTTGACACTGAAAATTTTCATTATAAATTGGTTTATGTTTGAGGACTAAAAGTAATCAAAAAACTTATAATAATTTTTAAAATTCTTGCATTTTGCGTTAGGTTTAATAATCCATTTCCTATAGCGCTGGGCGCTTTAGTCCGCTTGTAGGCCCAATAAAGTTGCGTTGTCAAAGGAGTGGGGCTTTTATATTTTACTGATTATCAAGTCTTTGCCACTCACTGTTTTTTGCTGTAAAACCAGATGAAATGGATATTTTATTTTTTAAGCACCAAAGCTTTTTGAATTACTGATTTTATTTTTAATTTTAGGGATACCATAGACCGATTTGAAATACATTAAAACTACACTCGTTTACTTTTTTTTAGGCCTTATTTTTGCACAAGCACAGGTCATTATTGACACCGAGTCAAGCTTAAAAAAAATTGATTCAACCTTTCACCTCTTTGCCAATTTTATGACTGACCGTAAGAAGGGAAATTTTGACTTTTCCTATTTACGCGGAGATGTAACCATTGGATCAAGAAAAAATAATAATCTTTATCGATTAACCTTCTCACATACCTCTAAAAAGTTCAATGGGAATCTCTTTGACAAGAGTAACAATCTGCAATTGAGATGGAACCACTTTTTAAATAAAAACCATAGTCTTTTTGTATTTGCCCAAACGGGAAATAACAGGCGATCCTTTATAGATGAGCGAACGCTTCTCGGTGTGGGACTTCGTTTCCATTTGTATCAAAAAAGTAAAAACTATTTTGACATTGCTTTTGGGCCGTTTTATGAGTATGAAGCTTATCCTGCTTATAGCTATGAAGAAATAGATTATGCCATTTCTACCAACGAGACCACGCGGATTTCGTTGAATTTGTTTGGTTCTGTAAAATTGTTTGAAAACATCACGTCTTTAACGACGCTCTACACCCAGTGGAAATACGATGAAATTGGCAATTTTCGGATTTTCGGGAATCAATACTTGCGCTTTAAAATCAATGATAAAGTTAGCACCTTCGTCCGTTATGTGATTCACTATAGATCGATTAACTACGTGCAAATATTAAAAAATGACACCGATTTCATGTACGGTATTGAAATCAATATTTAATTACATATGAAAATTACAAATGATGATTTTTGGGAGATCATTAAATACAATTATGATCAAATCCGCTTTGCTGAGATAAAGGCAAGTGTTGTCGTTTCAGTTTACAGCTTATTTTTTACTGTGGCCTACACCATTGATATTTTAGATGAAGAAAATATTTATGCGTTTAATTTCGATTCCATATGGGATTATTTTTCGGCCCTAATTTTAGTTCCTGTCATTGTTTTCACAATAGATTCCTTTACGTGTTGTGTCAGATGCTTTCTTCCCCGCTTAAAACAATCGGCACTTAAATCGCCGTTGTTTTTTGGAGATATTGCTATGCATTATCACCATTTTGATGACTACAAAGGAAAATTGCAGGAATTAATCCGAAGCCCAGATGACTATCAAGAGCATCTCTCGCATATGGTCTATGTTACTGGAAACATTGCATTTAATAAATTTAAACACGTCAATCGAGCGATTAAATCATTGATTAAGTCTATCGTTTCGTTTATCATATACATCATCGTATTATATCTCATTTAACCACAACCATAAAAACCATACTAATGAAAAAAATCATCTTCATTTTAACACTGTGTTTTGCTTTCGCTTCTTGTGAGGCAGAGAAAGAAGCGAAACGTATCGCTTGGACCACAAACTCAGCTGAGGCTAATGCTCTCTTTGAGGAATTTCTTGTCAATATAGAACACAGTCGCTGGGATCCTGAGGTGCAAGAAATGCTCTTCGATTCAATATTGAGTTTAGACCCCGATTTTCATATGGCTAAAACCTTTGGCAGATTTAAGCCCAACGAAGAAAGAAGGAATCTATTTTTGTCAGCCTATAATAACCGATCAAGTTTGTCAGATCTCGAATTGCGTCTGATAGAATCGCAATATGAAATTCGAATCAATGGGAATAGAATTAACCAAGACAAACTGCTAGACCAAATTATAGAAGATTATCCTGAGTATTTTCAGTTGAGAATCTGGTCGGGAGATGTCAAAAATAATTTTGATGTCAAGGCTTCAGAAAAGCGATGGGAAGAAGCGCTAGAGATTAATCCAAAATCATTTCAAGCTTACGTAAATCTTGCTTTTCTGCATTTTCCTACAGGAGACTTTTCAATGCTAGCGGAAGATGAACGTGATATTAAAAAGGCAGAAAACTTGCTTAAAAAGGGCTCAGAAATTTATCCTGAAAGCTCGCGTTGGCCTCGTTTTTTAGGTAATATTTATCGAGGGAAAGGCGAGTTTGAACAGGCCCTAGATTATTATAAAAAGTCACTTGATCGCATCGAAAACTTTGAGACAGGAGCTGAGAGTGGTCCTTATGCAAATTCACTGATGATGATCGGACACGTCAATACTTTTCAAGGCAATTATAGTGATGCCCGCGACTACTATCAAAACGCGATTGACATCTCCAACAATTGGTGGAAAGTTCAAATTGCCGAGCGTGCTTCACACACCTATATTTACGAAAAAGACTTTTCAAAGGCGGTGCTTTATCTGTCTAAAATGCAAGATGAAATTTCCAAATATGATGAAGAAGAAATCACCATTATAAATTGGACGAACTACATTGAATTCACAAAATTTCTCGCCTTTGGACATAGCCAAAAAGAGGAAGAATCGCGCTTGAGCATCGAAAAAATTGAATCATTAAGAAGGCAACGTCTAGAAATTCAGTTGTCGACTGCTATAGATGATAATCAAAAAGAACGTTTCATACTCAACAGTAGAATTGATGAATTGGAATTGCAAATGTGGTTTAAGATCCTTTTTGGCAATTATGAAGAGGCGCGTTCTAGAATGGTTGAGTACAAGAAGTTGAAAACACAGCAACTAGCCTTTAATCAGAATGCGATGAACAGATTTCATAAATTTGAAGGCTATTTGAATCTGATGGAGGGCAATCCTGAAGAATCTATCGCAGCCTATGGAAATTTATCTAAGCAGGCCATTGACCAAGACGGCTACCACTCATATTTCCTAGCGCTTGCAAAAAGAGCTGTTGGTCAAGACGAGGAAAGTAAAGAGATGTTTATCCGATTAGCGAATAACCACTTTTCTACTTGGCAAAATGCTTTCGTCAAAAACTTAGCCAAAGCTCAAATAAAAACAAATCTCTAAAATATTTTTATGATACGGCTTTCTTCTGTTCTTTCTGCATTTATATTTCCCTTGACGATATGGGGGCAAATTAACACCCTTGATCTTTCTTTAAGCTCTGACTATGTTACAGATATCGCTTTGCAAGAGAACGGTTTATTTTGGGTAGGAACAGACGAGGGCCTTAATGTTTTTTACGATAATGAAAAGCATGTTTTTTTCTCGCGGATTGAAGACTCTTTAAGTCTGCTTAATTCAAAAATCAATAAACTCTATAACACCAGCGACCAACAGCTGGTGGTGCTTTCACAAGACGGTTTAAGTGTTTACGATTCTGACGCCTTCAATTTTAGACAAATACGCATGGCCTCACCACCAGTTTCGGTGGTCGAAGATTCGGATAATGGGATCTTTTGGGTGGCGACAGAAAATGCTGGCTACTATCGTATGGATAAAGATTTTAGGGTTACGGGTCACTTTTCGTTCGACCCCCTAAACCCCTTGTCGATTTCAACATCAAATTTAGAAGCAAATGATGCCAATTCCATTCTTTTAAGCGATAGTGATTTTACATTTATTGCCACTAAAAATGGATTTAACGTCTTCAACAATAAACAAAACACATTCAAGCGCTATTTTAAGGGGAAGAAAACCCTGCTGACCAGTAACAATATCATTGGTATTTTATCCTTTGGACAGTCTCTGTTGCTCGTAAGTGAAAATGAAGTGGTCAGGTATGACATTGCCAATAAAAGTTTTCAACTGCTGCACTCTTTCAGAGATAAAATCTTAGCGGTAAATTCTGTTGGGGGTAAAAATTTTATATACACAAAAACCAAGCGTTTTCAAATT
>JBMZTS010000133.1:0-4560 GCA_049623905.1 Flavobacteriaceae bacterium | reverse complement strand
ATAATTAAAACCCATTCGCGAAATGTTTTTCTTATCTTGAAAAGAATCAAAATCACATCCTATCAAGATAAACTCGCAAAAAACGAAATCCTTTTTCCGTATCGTGCTGCTCATGTTTGCAGCAGAATCTATTTTCTCCCTCCCCTTTTTATTGGGGCGTATTTTTCGTCCTACTTTTCTAGCCGTTTTCCAAATCAACAACTTTGAACTTGGAGCGCTTTTTTCAACCTATGGTATTATCGCTCTGTTGTCCTATGTTTATGGAGGGGCCATCGCCGATTATTACCCCCCGAGGAAACTCATGAGTGCCGCCTTGGTCATGACTGCAGCTGGAGGCCTTGTGATGGGACAGTATCCAGACTACATTACCCTTCAAATTTTATATGGCTTTTGGGGATTTTCAACCATTTTCCTTTTTTGGGCCGCCATGATCAAAGCCACCCGCAATTGGGGCGGTGAACAACACCAAGGTCAAGCTTTCGGCTTTTTGGAAGGTGGACGAGGCATGATTGCTGCCCTAATTGGAGCTGTGGGTGTCTTTGTTTTTGCGCAACTTTTACCTGAAGAAGTAGAAACTGTGGTTTTAGAAGAGCGACAAAACGCCTTTAGATCTGTCATATACTTTACCTCAATTATGATAGCCATCATAGCGGTGGGCATTTATCTTTTTCTAAAAACGGAAGAAAAAGAGACCATCATCCCTCAAAAAAGCAATCAAACCTCATGGAGCAATATCAAAAAAGTAGTTCAATACAAGTCGGTCTGGCTACTCATTTTAATTGTTCTGTGTGCCTATGTTGGCTATAAAGTCACCGATATTGTTTCGCTCTATGCTGCAGAGGTGATGTTGTTTAACGAGGTTAATGCAGCAAAGGTAGGCTCGTTTCAAATGTATTTAAGGCCTATCGTTTGTATATGTATTGGATTTTTTGCCGATAAGAGTAGTAGCGCGGTGGGCCTCCTTTTTGGATTCATTGTTTTATTACTTGGTTCTGTCCTCTTTGCATCAGGAGTAGTAATTGCCCCTTTAAATGGACTTTTTATCCTTTCGATAATCATAACCGGGATTGGTACGTATAGTCTGAGAGCCTTGTACTTTGCAGCCATTCAAGAAGGTAACATTCCCTATGCTGTCACTGGGACAGCAGTCGGAATCATTTCTGTGGTCGGGTACACTCCAGACATTTTTATGGGGCCCTTTATGGGTTACTTACTCGACAATAATCCGGGAATTGTCGGCCATCAATATGTTTTTGCCTTACTGGCAACTTTCGCCCTAATTGGACTAATAGCAGCTATAGTATTCTTTAAAACTGTCTCGAGAAACTTTAAATCCACAGATGGAATTTATTTATCTTCATGATATGAATTTAACTACTGATTATCTTATCGTCGGAAGCGGAGCCATAGGCATGGCCTTTGCCGATGTTTTGTTAGAAGAAACCGATGCTTCACTCATCATTGTAGATCGTTACGCAGAACCTGGAGGGCATTGGAATCATGCCTATTCGTTTGTTAGGCTCCATCAACCCGCAGCATTTTATGGCGTTAGTTCTAGAGAATTGAGTGGAGACAAACGCGATCAAGATGGGTTAAACAAAGGGTTTTCGAGCCTTTCTTCACTCCCCGAAATAAAAAGTTACTACAAGGCAGTGATGGAAGAACAATTCCTATCGAGTGGTCGGGTACGTTACTTCCCGCAATGCGAATACAAGGGAGATTGCACCTTTGCATCGCTAGAAACAGGAGAAGAATTTAAAGTGGATGTCCAAAAAAAAATAATCAATGCCACGCATTTAACTACGAAAGTTCCTTCGACGCATACGCCAAATTTTACTTATGCAGAGGGGGTAAATTTTCAACCGATCAATGCCCTACCAAGGCAACTTAAATCGCCCAAGCATTACTGCATCATTGGCGGTGGAAAAACAGGGATGGACGCCATCATCTATTTACTAGAAAACAAGATACCGCCAACAGCCATAAGTTGGGTCATCTCCCGCGATAGTTGGGTTATTGACCGTGCAACTACGCAAAATACAGAGGCCTTTTTTGAAACAACCATTGGCAATCAAGCCAATCAATTTGAGGCATTGGCCCAAGCCAACTCCCTTGACGATCTTTTTCAACGATTAGAAGAAAAAGGAGTCTTAATGCGCCTCGACAAAAGCATCAAACCCACCCAATTTCATGGGGCGACCACTAGCCGAAGTGAATTAAATTGGTTGCAAAAAATCACAAGAGTAATTCGCAGAGGACATGTCACGCATATTGAAGACAATACCTTATTTTTTAAAGATGAAAAAGAAGTTTTGCCAGACCACACCCTGTTTGTCGACTGTTCCGCTACTCCTATCGATAAGAGAACTCCAGAACTTCCTATTTTCCAAGACAAGGTCATCACTCCTCAAACGGTGCGTTCCTATCAGCCGGCATTTAGCGCAGCTTTTATAGCCCATGTTGAAGTTAATTACTCCTCCGATGAAGAAAAAAACAAGTTGTGTGCAGTGGTTCCTCTCCCCGATCGCGACACCGATTGGCTTACAGGACTTGCGGCTAGTATGCAAAATCAATTCAATTGGTCAAACGACAAAGCACTTCGAGCGTGGACGGTAAAGAATCGATTGGACGGTTTTAGTCAACTCATCCAAAATGCCGATAAAAATGATCCCGTAAAGCAAGAGATTGTGAAGCGAATGAAAAGCCATATCTTGCCTGCCATGATGAAATTACAAGAGTTGATTAGACAACTTGACACAAATGCTTCACCCGCTGTTCAATCTCCTCAATTTCAGGTCGATAGAAAGTTGTTTTTCACTCATCAAATCGCCGATATTCCCGCGGAACACTTGCGCCTTAAAAAAGGAGAAATTTTAGTTAAAATAGATCTTTTTGCCTACACCGCTAACAACATCACTTATGCGGCAACAGGCGATCTGATTCGCTACTGGGAATTTTTCCCTTCGGTTGAAGATCCGTCAAATAAAATGGGAGTTATTCCCGTCTGGGGCTTTGCAGAGGTTGTTGAGAGTAAAGTGGATGAGCTTCCTACAGGAGAGCGAATTTATGGTTATTTCCCTCCAGCAAAATTTTTAAAAATGGCTCCGATTAACGTTCATTCCCAACGTTTTTTTGACGGCGCTTCTCATCGCTCCTCTCTACCTATGGGCTATAATCTCTATCGTCGCGTCTATGCTGAACCAGATTATTCCAAGGAGTTTGATCGCGAACGCGCATTATTATTCCCTTTGTATTTGACATCGTTTTGTCTTTGGGACAATTTACAACAACACCAGTGGTATGGTGCAGAGCAAATTTTGGTTTTAAGTGCATCGAGTAAAACCAGCATAGGTTTGGGCTATGCCCTGCAAGATGATCCAGAAGCGCCAACGGCTATTGGCATTACCTCAGAACGCCATCTTACAGCAGTTAAAGATTTATCCATTTGGGACCGTGTAGAAAAATATACAGCTTTAGAAAATATTAATTATAAGCGTCCTACGGTGATTGTTGACATGTCTGGAAATGCCGTCGTTTTGAACGAACTATACCAGCTGTTGGGGGAACAGATGAAATTTACATTAAAAGTAGGGCTAACCCACTGGTCAAAGGCAAATTCGCCTTCTAGTGCGGCCAATGACAGCAGTCAATTCTTCTTTGCCCCGTCACATATCGAAAAACGCATCAAAGACTGGGGACCAGAGGAATTTGATCGTAAAACAAGTGGCTTTTTACGAAAAGCAGCAATGAAAACGCGTTCTTGGTTGGATTTTAATGTGCTAGAAGGATTAGCGGCACTCTCCACAGTTCATCCAGAGGTCTGTCAAGGTCGTCGTTCGCCAAAAGAGGGAATAATTATTAAATTACCTTCATAAAATCACACTATGAGTCAAATTCTTCATTGGGTAGAACTCCCTAAGCAGAACGTCGAACGGGCCACAAGTTTTTACTCTTCGGTTCTTAAAATAAACCTGTCTGTTATGGAGGCTGTGGGCATGAAAACAACTTTTTTTCCACATAGCTCGACCACCCAAACTGGAGGTTGCCTGATGCAAAGCACAGCTTACGTCCCATCGGACAAAGGGTCGATTATTTACTTCAATGGAGGAAGTGATCTTCATAACACATTAAATCGGGTGGAAAAAGCAAGAGGTAAAATCCTTTTACCCAAGACCTCATTGGGGCAAAACGAATTTATGGCCCATATCTTAGATTCTGAAGGAAATCGCGTAGGCTTACACGCAAAAAAATAACACGATGCAAAAGATTGTTACCTCTAGAGGAGAATTTAGCTACCGCCACTATGGCGATCCTTCTCATCCACCATTAATGTTAGTTCACGGCTGGCCACAAAGTAATTATTGCTGGCGTGAAGTAGTCGGCCAATTGGGCGATTTTTACGTCATCACACCCGACTTGAGAGGTCTTGGTGACAGTGAACGTACTCTAGAGCTCAAAGCTTATACCAAAGACGAGTTGGGAAAAGACTTATTTGCAGTAGCCAAAGGCTTAGGACTAAACAAATTCCACCTTGGTGGTCACGATTGGGGGTCGGCTGTG
>JBMZTS010000132.1:0-4629 GCA_049623905.1 Flavobacteriaceae bacterium | reverse complement strand
TAACCAATAAAGAGTTAGAGCAATTATTAGCCAGCGATTTAACCGATATTATTCACACAATAACTGACTTCCCACACCGAATAACGTATTATGGGAATCTTTCTCACAGTAAACTTTCTCAGCACATGGAGAAACATCATGTTATTCAAAGCATACAAGACAAACCATCGATGATCTCATTTAATGAAAAAATCTATCCTCAACCCAAAGTCTATTGGAGTCATTATGACATGGTTCAAACAGAGATGATTTTATTGGCTAGATCAACTCCGTTTGATGCCACACAAGCTGGAGTGATTCGGTTATTTAATGAGTATTTTGGTAGGGGGATGAACTCTATCGTTTTTCAAGAAATAAGAGAAGCACAAGGTTTAGCCTACTCTGTTTTTTCAATTTACAGTCAGCCCAATAAAAAAGATTTTTCAAACTATTTGTTTTCATATGTAGGCATTCAGGCGGATAAACAAAGAGAAGCCATTCACAGTATGTTCAATCTCATTAATAATATTCCAAAATCTGAACAAGCCTTTGAGATTGCAAAGACAAGCATTCTCAACAAGTTAGAAAGCGAACGTATTACAAAATCAAAGATAATAGATGCTTACTTCAGTGCAGAAGACAAAGGGCTTAAACACGATATCAGAGAAGATGTCTATGAAACCGTTAAGACCTTATCCCTTGATGAACTTATGGCATTTCATCAATCGTACGTTAAGGACTTGCCACACAATATCGTATTGATTGGTCATCGCGATAAAATAGATTTTGATAACCTCGCAAAATACGGAGAGGTAATCGAATTGAAAAAAGGGGATATCTTCCGCTATTAAAAAAAAAGGGGCGAGTTAACTCGCCCCTTTTTAAGTAAAAAATTATCCTCCAAAATCGTCGAAACGAATGTTTTCTGGAGGGATTCCAAAGTCATCAGCCATTTTTTCAACCGCTTGATTCATTAATGGAGGACCACAGAAGTAAACTTCTATATCCTCTGGCGAATCATGAGAAGATAAGTAGTTGTCAATAACTACTTGATGAACAAATCCCTTAAATCCATCTCCTTCGCCATCTAAACCGTTTTTCACTTTCCAATTATCTTCTTCCATTGGCTCAGAAAGAGCGACATAAAATTTGAAATTTGGGAAATCTTTTTCTAAAGCTCTAAAGTGCTCTAAATAAAACAATTCTCTTTTAGACCGGCCTCCATACCAAAAGGTAACTTTTCGTCCTGTTTTCAATGTTCTAAATAATTCGTACAGGTGCGAACGCATAGGAGCCATTCCAGCTCCACCCCCTACATAAAGCATTTCGGCTTCAGAATCATTAATAAAAAATTCTCCAAAAGGGCCTGAAATGGTGACTTTATCACCAGGTTTTTTTGAAAAAATATAGGACGATGCAATTCCTGGATTGACATCCATCCAGCCGTTTTTAGCACGATCCCATGGGGGGGTAGCGATACGGACATTTAGCATAACCTCTTTACCTTCGGCAGGATAGGAGGCCATGGAATAGGCGCGTTCTACAGGTTCAGGATTTTTCATCACCAATGGCCATAGGTTAAACTTGTCCCATTCCATTTTGAACTTATCGGGTTCTCCAGGATGTTCTTCAGGATGTGCAGAAATGTCAATGTTTGTAAAATTGACTTCACACTGTGGAATTTCAATTTGAATATATCCACCCGCTTTGTAGTCCATTTCTTCGGGCAAGGCGACAACAAATTCTTTTATGAATGAGGCCACGTTCCAGTTTCTAACGACGGTGGCTTCCCATTTTTTGATGCCAAAAACTTCTTCAGGAACTTGAATGACCATGTTTTCTTTTACCTTTACTTGGCATCCAAGACGCCACCCTTCGGCGATTTCTTTTCGCGAAAAATGAGGCTTTTCAGTGGGTAAAATTTCACCTCCTCCTTCTAAAACTTGGCATTTGCACTGAATACATGTTCCACCACCACCACAGGCTGAAGGTAAAAATATTTTATTGTTCCCCAGAGTATTCAAAAGAGTACTTCCAGAGGAAACTTCAACGTTGTTTTCGCCGTTTATAAGCAACGAAACTGGTCCAGAAGGCAGAAGTTTTGCTTTAGCTCCTAACAACATCCCCACCAATAAAAAAACGATGGTTAAAAAGACAATAACACTTGCTAAAATAATTGTATAATCCATTTCTTGCTTATAATTTAATTCCCATAAAACTCATAAATCCAATCGCCATTAAGCCTGTAATGATAAAGGTAATTCCCAATCCTCGCAGCGGGGCCGGTACATTGGAATAAGTGATCTTTTCGCGTATCGCTGCAATAGCGACGATGGCTAAAAGCCAGCCGATTCCAGAACCAAAACCGTATACTGCCGATTCTGTTACACCAATAAAATCTTTTTGCTGCATAAATAACGATCCTCCCAAGATGGCGCAGTTCACTGCAATTAGTGGAAGGAAAATTCCTAGGGCACCATAGAGTGCTGGAGCAAATTTTTCAACAATCATTTCAACTAATTGCACCATTGAAGCAATAACAGCAATAAACATGATAAAGCTTAAAAAACTCAAGTCTAAGGCAGCATATTCCGTTCCAAGCCATGCTAAAGCTCCCGGTTTAAGCAGATAGGTGTCTAACAAAAAATTAATAGGAACAGTAATGGAAAGAACAAAAATAACGGCAGCTCCTAGGCCAACCGCTGTTTTAACTGTTTTAGAAACAGCCAAATAAGAACACATCCCTAAAAAATAAGCAAAAATCATATTCTCTATAAAGATGCTCTTAACAAATAAATTGACGTATGCTTCCATGATTTAGTTTTTTTCAATGAGTTTGCGGTTTCTTGATCGTTGAAACCATATGAATATTCCAACGGTAATTAGAGCCATAGGAGATAATAACATTAAACCGTTGTTTTCATATCCCATCGCATAGGCGGCATCGGGTATTACTTGAATCCCCATTAGTTTACCCGAACCTAGCAATTCTCTAAAAAAAGCAACTACTATTAAGATAAACCCATACCCAGCGGCATTTCCAATCCCGTCAAGGAAGGATTTCCAAACACCATTTCCAAGGGCAAAAGCCTCGAGGCGTCCCATCACAATACAATTTGTAATGATGAGTCCAATAAATATTGAAAGCTCTTTGTAGACATCATAGGCAAAGGCTTTTAAAATTTGATCAACCAAGACAACCATCGCCGCTACTACAACTAATTGAACTATAATTCGGATACGATTGGGTATCAAGTTGCGTAAAAGTGAAATGATTACATTAGAGGCGCCCATAACGGCCATAACCGAAATACTCATAACAATGGCAGGTTTAAGCTGTACTGTAATCGCTAAGGCTGAACAAATACCCAAGACTTGAACTGTAATGGGGTTGTTGTCATCCATGGGGTCGGTGAGTAACGCGCGATTCTTCTTAGAAAAAAGTGGCTCTTTTTCTTTATTGACAAAGAGCAGTGTTGGTTTTTGTAGGGGTTTACTTTCCTTGGCCATGTCCTTAATTTTGATATGCGATAGTGGTTTCTTCTGTAGCTTTTCCGATAGCTTTATCTGTCTTGATCTCTTCCGCTTTAGCTTCTATTTCAGAGGCTATTTTTTTAAAGTAAGGACCATAGTGAACAAGCCGTTCACTAATCATATCTGTTACACCATCACCTGTAATTGTAGCGCCTGAGATAGCATCAACCTCATGATCATCTTTATCGAGATCTTGAGGGTCGTTATTTGTTTTAGATACATTTATCCCCACTAGAACACCCTCTGTTGAATAAATCTTTTCACCCTTAAAACGGTCTTGAAACCAATCTTGTGTGATTTCGGCACCTAAACCTGCCGTTTCGCCTTTATGATCAAACACAGCCCCTTTGACAGTGGTCAAGTCTTCTTCCAGAGCGATATAGCCCCAGATGGCGTCCCAAAGTCCTGCCCCTCTGAGCGGGATAATATAGAATTTTTCATCTTCGACTTCTGCAATGTATAACGGAAAACGCTGTTGGTCGACAGGCTTCTTTGTTTCAGTAGCCAATTGGATTTTAAATGCATTCACTTTATCATCTGTGCTCCCGTCTTTAACTAAGGCCAGTTGCTCTTTAATATATTGGTTATATAAATCCTCTGCTTGGTCACGATCCGTTTTAATTCCGATTGTTGAGAGAATATTTTGCATTTGTTCTTTTCGAACATTTTCATTTTGCCTGTCTTTCAAAACCGTAGCCGTAAAAGCCAAAGAGGAGGCTACGACTAAAACCATGATCGAGGCAAAAAGAAAAGTATAAACATTACTGTCTCTATTCATAATTAGGCTGTTTTAAGTTGAGCATTTTCCCAACGTTTTTTTCTTCGTTTAATGTTTGCCTCTACAACATAATGATCAATGGTTGGAGCAAAAACATTCATTAATAAAATGGCTAACATCACACCTTCGGGATAGGCCGGATTAAAGACTCTGATAAGAATACAGAAGATTCCTACCAAAATGCCGTAAATCCATTTTCCAAGGTTGGTCTGAGCAGCCGAAACTGGATCGGTAGCCATAAAAACCACACCAAAAGCAAAGCCTCCTACGACCAAATGGTTGAGCCAATCGAAACTCATTAGGGCATTCGCTCCCCAAAGGTTGAAGAGGAAGCCCAT
>JBMZTS010000131.1:0-4639 GCA_049623905.1 Flavobacteriaceae bacterium | reverse complement strand
GAGTATTCTGGTTTTGCTTTTGGAATGGGGATTGAGCGCATTGCTATGCTCCTTTACCAAGTGGGAGACATTCGTATGTTTTTTGAAAATGATTTACGCTTTTTAGAGCAGTTCAAATCTACCCTTTAATTTAATTTTTTACTGAGTTTTTGGAAGGTTTTCTCTGGCGATTTACCTTGATATAAAATATCGTAAACGGCGTCTATAATAGGGGTTCGGGTTCTAAAATTTGTACTCATAAGTTTTGCAGATTTTGAGGCGTAATAGCCTTCGGCCACCATATTCATTTCTGCCTGAGCTGCTGTAACGGTATATCCTTTTCCAATAAAATTGCCAAAGGTTCTATTGCGGCTAAAAATAGAGTAGCCAGTTACGAGCAGGTCGCCAAGGTAGGCAGAGTTATTGATGTTGCGTTTAAGTTTATGCACATTGCGAATGTAGCGTTTCATTTCTCGAATGGCGTTGCTCATTAAAACACTCTGAAAATTATCACCATAGCTCAATCCGTGGGCAATACCCGCTGCAATAGCGTAAATATTTTTGAGCATTGCGGCATACTCAGTTCCGATGATATCATTGGAAACTTTGGTACGCACATAGCTGGTTTTAAGTAAAGACGCAATAAATTCGGCTTTTTGAGTGTCTTGAGCAGCGATGGTTAAATAGGACAATTTTTCCATGGCAACTTCCTCCGCATGACTGGGTCCTGCAATGACGGCAATATTGTCATAGGAGACCGCAAACTGATCGTGAAGGTAGGGTCCAACAATTTGTAAGGTTCGCGGAACAACACCTTTGACTGCCGAAACAATCAACTTCTCTTTTAGATTACACTTTATCTTGACCAATTCTTGGTCTAAGAAGGCGGTTGGGATAGTTAAAATGATAAGGTTGGCTTTTTCAGTCACTTCGTTAATGTCGGTGCTAATATGCAAGCGCTTTTTTCGTAAGAGTGTTGAGGTGAGATAATGTGGATTACGTCCAGTCTTTTCAATTTGAAGTTTGGCCTTTTCGTTGCGCATATACCAGTGCACTTTACGCTTATTTTCTGTGAGAATTTTGACCAAAGCAGTTGCCCAACTTCCGCCTCCTAAAACAGCGACGTTATTGGTGTACTTGAGGTATTGGTTTCGGATGACATTTCGGGGTTTTACAATCATCAATATGACATTGTTATTGCAGACCTACAACCAGGCATCCCATGGAATACGAGAAAGAAGAAGCAACAGGCCAAGGGTGTAGAAAACACCGATACGAGAAAACTTTTTTGTCTCTAAACTTTGTCGTTTATGCATCGACCATCCCAAGGTGATGAGAATAATGGCAAGAATATTTGTAAAAGGATGTTCTACTAGATACAAACGCATTTGAGCATTTTTCATCACGCCGCCCATGCCCATTGCGCTCCATTGATCAAACCAAGGCGAAACAAAATAAAGGATAAGGCCAATGAGAAGTTGGAGATGTGAAAAGATCAATGCAAAAAGAGAAAGACGTAAATCGCGTGCACTAAACTCTTTTTTTGTCCCCATGCCAATGATGGCATTGATGGCCGCAGCGACCAAAACGATTAGCACAAGATAAGCCCAATAGGAATGAATGGTTTTAAGAACAGAATACATGTGTTTTTATTTTTGGTGAAGATACAATAATCTTCTATTATAAGTCGAAATTGATCCCTTGTGCTAGGGGAAGGTCATCTGAAAAATTGATCGTATTTGTTTGACGACGCATATATATTTTCCAAGCGTCTGATCCGCTTTCCCTTCCGCCGCCAGTTTCTTTTTCACCTCCGAAGGCTCCTCCAATTTCAGCTCCTGAGGTTCCAATATTGACATTGGCAATCCCGCAATCACTTCCCCAATGAGATAAAAACTCTTCCGAATCTTGAATGTCTTGGGTGATGATGGCTGATGAAAGCCCTTGACGGACATCGTTTTGAATAGCAATGGCATTGGAAACGTCTCCACTGTATTTGATTAGATATAGTAATGGTGCAAAAGTCTCTGTCTGCACAATCGCTGCATCGGGACTTATTTCGGCAATGGCAGGATGGACATAGCAACCGCTTTCATAGCCTTTTCCCTTAAACACATTTCCTTTGACGAGCCATTGGCCGTTTTGTTGATCAACCGCTTTCAATGCTTCTAAATACTGTTGGACAGCCTGTTGGTCAATAAGCGGCCCCATATGGTTGTTGGCGTCGAGCGGATTGCCTATTTTAAGTTGACTGTAGGCTTGTTTTAGGCCATTTTTGATTTGATCATAAACATCTTCGTGAACGATCAATCGACGAGTAGAGGTACAGCGTTGACCTGCCGTGCCAACAGCACCAAAGACGGTTCCCATGATAGTTGTTTTAATGTTGGCGGAAGGTGTGACAATAATCGCATTGTTTCCTCCCAGTTCTAGTAATGATTTGCCAAGTCGACCAGCCACTTCTTTGGCGACACTGCGGCCCATGGGAATTGAGCCAGTAGCAGAGACCAATGGAATGCGTTGATCTTGTGCCATCCATTTTCCGACCTGTGCATCGCCATTTATTAGACAAGAGATGCCGTCGGGTAAACCATTTGCGGCAAAAACATCTGCAGCTATTTTTTGACAAGCGATTGCACAAAAGGGAGTTTTTTCACTAGGCTTCCAAACGGTAACATCTCCACAGATCCATGCCAGAGCCGTATTCCAGCTCCATACAGCCACAGGAAAGTTAAAGGCAGAAATAATTCCAACAATCCCAAGCGGATGATATTGCTCGTACATGCGGTGAAGTGGTCGTTCAGAATGCATCGTTAGACCGTGTAGTTGCCTTGACAAGCCAACGGCAAAATCACAGATATCGATCATTTCTTGAACTTCACCGAGTCCTTCCTGTAGCGATTTCCCCATTTCGTACGAGACTAGTTGACCCAGAGCTTCTTTCTTTTCTCTCAAGGCGTCACCAAGTTGACGAACCATTTCACCTCTTTTAGGCGCAGGGATTTTGCGAAAAGCTTCAAAGGCATGTTCAGCTTGCGTGATGCATTGCTCATACTCTTCAATGCTCAATGCAGTGGTACTTCCTATTTTTTTTCCATCAACAGGAGAGAACGAGTTAAAAGCATTTCCTTTTCCAAACCAATTTTGTCCAGTGGAATTCCCTTGATGATTTTCTGAAATTCCTAATTCTTTCAATGCAGCGCTTATCATACTTGTTTGTTTTTGCGAATAAATGTAAACTTTACCTCTTGCATCTGCAAAGAAATCGTGGAGGAACTTATCAATTAAAATATTGTCTAAATTAGAGGATCCTATAATTTCATTTCAATGCGTTATTTTAATCTTCTAATTGTCCTCTCTTTTTTTTCGTGTAATCCTTCAGCAACAAGCATTTCCGATCGATCAAATTTTGGTATTGTTATTCACGGTGGGGCAGGTACAATTTTACAAAAGAACATGACCCCAGAGTTAGAACAGGCCTACAGAACGGTTCTTGCTGAGGCGGTGAGCGTGGGGCATTCGATATTAAAAGCAGGGGGCTCTAGCCAAGAAGCTGTTGAAAAAACCATTCGCGTAATGGAAGATTCGCCACTTTTTAATGCTGGAAAAGGAGCTGTACTTACCGCCGAAGGGAATGCCTCACTTGACGCTTCTTTTATGAACGGGAAAACCCTTGATGCTGGAGCTATTTCGGGCGTAAGTTATATTAAAAACCCGATCACTGCAGCCATCGCAGTCATGGAACAATCTAAACACGTCATGCTTTCAGGAAATGGAGCCGATCGTTTTGCCATAGAAAAGGGGATTGATACTGTTTCTAATGCTTACTTTATTACAGAAAGAAGGGAAAAAGCTCTCCAACGTGTCCAGCAAAGAGAAGTCGAGACGTATTCTTTTTATGATCCTTACATAAAGGATTCGAAATATGGAACTGTTGGCTGTGTGGCCTTGGATAAAGATGGAAATCTTGCAGCAGGAACGTCTACTGGAGGGATGACCAACAAAAAGTGGGACCGCATTGGCGATGCGCCAATAATTGGAGCTGGGACCTATGCCAATAACGCCAGTTGCGGGGTGTCGGCGACGGGATGGGGAGAGTTTTTTATTCGTTCAGTTGTGGCCCACGACATAGCTGCTTTAGTGGAGTATAAAAATCTTGACATTACAACGGCTTCTAGACAAGTCCTAAAAAAAGTTGAAGATCTAGGAGGAGACGGAGGTGTCATCGTAATGGATACTAAAGGAAATGTTGCTATGGAATTTAATTCTGCTGGAATGTATCGCGCTCATATGAATGCACAAGGAGAATTAACGGTCAAGATTTATAAAAACCACTGATGGCAAAGCGTATTAATTAGGACCATTATTTGACGGCCTTAAATTAAAATAGCGCTGTATTTATTTTATTAAAACACAATTGCTTTAGAGCATATCAGGCTTTACACCGGACAATGCAACCTGCTTTTCGGAGCGACTGAATATACTTTATATTAAAAAGTAAGGCAAAAAAGGATTATTTGACATTTGAATTAAGAGAAGTCAAAACCAATTTGACACAAATACTTTAAGGCTATCAAAATCAGTTCACTTATCGTTATTATACAATAATAAACATATTTAAGAGAGTAATTTTTAATTGTGTTTATAGTGTACTTTGTTT
>JBMZTS010000130.1:0-4681 GCA_049623905.1 Flavobacteriaceae bacterium | reverse complement strand
AAAGGCCTTGTCATTATCATAGTCTCGCATATTGTTGAGATTGAGAACAGCCGTGCTTAGTAAGCCGATACTAGCTGCGGGTAATAACAACATGGGAGACCACATTTTTGTTTGAAGATAATAAGACCCCATAACACTGACTCCCCCAAAGAATACAAATACAAACACATCACCCAATGCGCGATAGCCATATGCGTAGGTGCCCACGGTATAATTAATGGCAGCAACGATACTTGCGATTCCCAAGGCTAAAAAGCACAAGGCCATCAACCACTGTGATGTCTCAAAAGACAACGCGATAAGAATAAGTGCAAGACCTAAACTAACGACGACAAAATTGCGGATGCCTTTTTTCAATTCAGCGGAAGACAACAGGCCTTGTTGTAAGACCCTTGCAGGACCTAGACGGTTATGATTATCTGTCCCCCTGAGACCATCGCCATAATCGTTGGCAAAATTTGAAAGAATTTGAAAAGCAATTGTGGTCAAAAGGGAAAACAAAAAAATCAAAGAAGAAAAATGACCGGTAAGGTAGGCCATTCCATTTCCAACGATAATACCAGAAATAGAAAGTGGGAGCGTTCGAAGACGCGCTGCTTCCATCCAAACTGAGAATTTACTTTTCATTTTATTGACGCGTAAAGAGCGTTCTTCCTTTAGGGAAATTTTGGATATTGTTTGAAGTTGGGATCGCGTTTTTCTAAAAAAGCGTGTTTGCCTTCTTGTGCTTCATCCATAAGATAATACATAAGGGTCGCATCGCCAGCCAACTGCATTAAACCGTGCTGACCGTCCAATTCAGCATTCAAGCAACGCTTCACCATTCGCAAAGCCAAAGGGCTTCTTTTTTGCATAATTTTACACCAGTCGAGGACGGTATTTTCGAGGTTTTCCAGAGGGACAACTTTATTAACCATTCCCATTTTTTCTGCTTCATGGGCAGAATATTGTTCACATAGAAACCATATTTCTCTTGCTTTTTTTTGGCCAACATGACGGGCCAAATATGACGAGCCAAAGCCTCCGTCAAAACTTCCCACTTTTGGCCCTGTTTGTCCAAAAATGGCATTATCACTAGCGATGGTTAAATCGCAAACCACATGAAGTACATGTCCACCACCAATAGCATATCCATTTACCATTGCAATAACAGGTTTTGGAATTTCTCTAATTTTTTTATGCAGATCTAAAACATTTAATCGCGGTACACCATCTTCACCCACATAGCCCCCTACTCCTTTTACATTTTGATCTCCACCACTACAAAAAGCTTTATCACCAGCACCAGTAAAGACAACGATATCGATGTCATTGCGCTCACGACAAATGTCCATGGCTTCGAGCATCTGATTGTTTGTCTCTGGACGAAAGGCATTATATACTTGAGGACGGTTAATGGTAATCTTAGCAACACCTTTATAGATTTCAAATAAGATGTCAGAATATTCTTTAATTGGGGTCCAATCGGCTTTTGTCATTTTTTTTGTTTTAAAATTACATCATTTGTTAGGATTCATCTTGCATACTTTTAAAGTAATTTAATAAGATGATATCATTTTGTTTTCTTGGCGTTTTTATTTCTAATAATTGTGGGCGACTTGAGGGACTAAAAAAGCGCTTTAATTGACGTTTTAAAGCCCAATTTGAAGCAGCACTTCTGTAGCCTATGCCGTGCGCTTGGCAAAGTCTTTTAGCAGTTCTATGCTGGAGGGTTTCAAAATAGGTGTCGTAGGTCGTTGTGCCCTTTTCACCGGGTAGAATTCTAAAAATACCACCACCGTTATTGTTGATCACTATAATTCGTGTTGTAGATTTTAGATAGTTATTCCACAGACCGTTAGTGTCGTAAAACAAACTGAGGTCACCAGTGATAAAAACCGTTTGTTCCTTTCTCACCCAAGCGGCACCCATAGCGGTTGAAGTACTCCCGTCGATTCCACTAGTCCCTCGATTACAAAAAACCCCTTTCAATTCGGGAAGCTGAAAAAGCTGACTGTAACGGATAGTAGAACTATTGGCCAATTGCAAATAAATATTATTGGGTAAAGCCTTAAAAATTTGGTGAAACGCTTTTAAATCGGAAAAAGGAATTTTTTGTAAATAGGCCTTTCCTTTTAAACGATGGGCGTTGTATTGGGCCAAAAAGAGACTACAATAGTCACTTTGAACATAATCGACTGACTGTTCCCTTATCGCTTTAAAAAAACTATCCGCCCCTGTTTTAATATGTTGAGTCAAGACATAGAAGGTGTCATAGGCTTTCTTATCGTCAATATGAAAGTGTTTGTGCGGTGGGTAGTGGCGCAAAAATGCTTTGATCTTTTTTGAAACAATCATTCCCCCAAAGGTGACCAATACGTCTGGCTGAAAGACCGATAAATCTTGACCAGAAGCCTCAAGGGGAGCGATAAAGGTATCGATTGATTGAACAAACGAATAATGCGCTAGATTTGAGGTCGTTTCGGTCAACACGACAACCGATGGGTCAGCAGCTAGAAAATCGAGGCTTTCCTCGGTCAGGGCATTGGGCGACGACACCCCACATAAAATCATCTTTTTAGGACTCTTCTTCCATGTAGAAAAAATTTCATCAGGAATTGCCTCATGCGATTGGTTTGTGGGCTTTTTACAATGGGTTAAAACAATTTGTTCACTTGTCGTTTCATAGAGTGGTTCTTCAAAAGGGATGTTGAGATGAACGGGACCATTTCTATGCGCGGCAGTGTTTAACACACGGTTGATGGCCTTTTCGTTCTCGGTTTGAATTTCATTTTGTTTGGTTTGGATTTCGATCGCACTAGCAGTGCTCGAAATTAACTTTTGAGCAGGATGTTGCTTTAAAGTCTCGGTAGCGTGTATTACGTCTGGCAATAAATACGCAGCATCTTCAAGGTGAGGCTCAAAGACTTTAGTTTGACGAATTGTTTGACCATCGCCAATATCAATTCTATGGGGCATTCTATCGGCAGATAAAACAACTAGTGGAATATCGCTATAATAGGCTTCAGCAACCGCAGGATAATAATTAAGTAATGCAGATCCGGAGGTACAGACCACGGCAACAGGCGCTTTCAGTTGTTGCGCTATACCTAAGGCAAAAAAAGCGGCCGAGCGCTCATCGACAATGCTGTAGGTTTTAAAATAAGAATTGGAAGTGAATCCTTTGGTCAGGGGTGCATTTCTTGATCCTGGGGAAATGATTATGTGCTGAATGTTTTTGGCTTGGCAAAATTGAACGACGGTTTGCGCCAGGGGAATTGAAGGAAAATTCAAAGCATCATTCATTGTAGCAATTTTCAACATAGCGGCACAAAAATACAAAACCTAAAAAGCAAAGGCTTCATTTTCATGCAAAAATCACAAGGCATCAAGAAAGTTAGCTGCCTTTTGATAAATCTCTTCGCACTCTTTAGAGGTAACGCTCGCGTTGGTAATTCCAGCCCCAGCATAGAGACGAATTTCTCCATTTTGATAATTGGCACACCTTAAATTGACAAAAAAATCTACTTGCCGTGTGTTGTGAAATGGGCCTAGAAAACCTGTATAATAGGCTCTGTCATAATCTTCATGATCATTGATAAAGGCTGTGGCCACCTCCTTTGGCCAACCACCGACTGCGGGGGTCGGGTGCAAAACAGCGATAACTTTATTTAGATCTAGAGCAGGGTGGATCAAATCAATAGGAGTGCGCAAATGCTGGAGGCGTCCAGCATGAATAGTTTCACGTGCGCCAATTGAAACTTCGCCCTGAGGAAAGGCGGCCGTTAAACCCTGGGCAATGCTCTCAATAACTAATTGCTGCTCATGAAATTCTTTAGCTGTCCACGCCTCGGCAGGAGCCTTTTCAGTCAGTGTACCAGCAAGTGCTACAGTCGAGAGAACTCCCTTTTTTAAGGCAATAAAACGCTCAGGTGTGGCCCCAAGCCAGTAGCCGGTTTCAGGGTGATACCAATAGTAAATGAACGCATTTGGATGTTGCTTTTCAAGGCGGAAAAACACATCCGCTAGAGGAGCACTGTAAGGGAAATCGAAGGCTGAAGACATGACCACTTTCTCAAATTTTTTTGCCGCGATATTCGCTTTTGCGCGGTCAATCTTTTTTGACAATTCACGAGTTTCATTTTGATCAATTGTCAATTCAAATGAACTTGAAGAAATGGTTTGAGGGTGATCAATACTTGCCCTATGGGTGTCGGGAATAAACAGAAATTCTTTTTGAGATTCAAAGGGAGCAAAGACAAAACCACTTTCATCAAAACCAGTTGTATAATGGACATTGAGATCCGTTTGATAGTAGCAACTTATTTTTTGTGAGTGGGGCAATCGAAAAACGACAAATGGCTTTGCGGTTTCTTCTAAAGATTTGAGGAATTCACTCATCTTATTTTTTTGGAAGGGTAATGGTTGTTAGTTTGAGCAGTGAAATGAGTTGATCTTCATCATCGGTAACACGAATTTGCCAGATTTGAGTGGTTCTCCCAATGTGAATACTCTCTGCACGCGCATATACAAACCCATGACTCACCCCACGCAAGTGGTTTCCCGACATTTCAATACCGCGAACGATTTGTTCTTCGGATTTGGCAAAAAGGTAGGAAGCCACACTTCCAACCGTTTCAGCTAAGGCGAATGTTGCCCCGCCATGCAAAACACCATCGGGTTGATAGACGCGTTCATTGAC
>JBMZTS010000129.1:0-4687 GCA_049623905.1 Flavobacteriaceae bacterium | reverse complement strand
TATACAAGCATAAGTCAAAGTGATGAAAAAATAGATATGGACTACATCAGTGACATGCATCAAAATGACCTCGAGACATTGCTTCAGGAGAGCTTACCTAAAGATCGTGCAGCGCAATTTACCACTGTTGGCCCCCACAAAGAAGACGTGGCATTTAAAATTCACAATGAACCCATCAAAAAATTTGGAAGTCAAGGCCAACAAAAATCTTTTCTTATCGCCTTGAAACTTGCCCAATTTGATTTTATCAAAAAACAAGCTGGTGTTCCTCCTATAGTTTTGTTGGATGATGTTTTTGACAAACTCGACCAGCAAAGGGTTGCACTGATAATGCAATTGGTCGAAAACAATCACTTTGGTCAATTATTCCTTTCCGACACCCATCAAGAGCGCACATTAGCCGCTCTAAAAACGACCGATCTTTCTTATTCACTCTTTGAGCTTTCTTGAGATTTTGTACCTTCGGACTCATGAGTATTAAGTCGCCTTTTATCTTTTTTCTATGGAGTTTTGTTTTGATCAGTTGTCAGAATAAGTCCGAATTTGATTTGAGTTTACTCCATGGCTACTGGGAAATTGAATCCATTCATGCCCAAGGAGAGGTTTTTTACCCAAAAGGCCCCTCGCCTGTGGTAGATTTCTACAAACTAAACAATACTTCAGGCGGATTTAAAAAGAAATTAATGCCAAATTTTACGGGGCATTATGAAAGTTCAAATGACAAAGCCAATTTTACCCTTATCACAACCGGTGGAGAGTACTATATTAACTATGCTTTTTCATTAGAGCCATGGAAAGAAAAAATCATCGAACTCAACCAAGAAAGCCTTATTCTCTATCACAGCGAGAAAGAATATCATTATCGACGTCACCAAAAATTAAGCCTGTAAATGTCCAAAAAAAAACGATCGTTTGAACCTCAACCCCTCGAGGCTGTACTCAACCAAATCACTGAGCAACGCAATCTGGCAAAAGGATTAAATCAGGTGAAGGTCAAGCAAGCTTGGAAAGATACTGTCGGACAAAATGTTATGCAGTATACAGAAGAAATCAATCTCAGAGGCAAGACCTTATACATCCATTTGAATTCTGCTCCTCTGCGTGAGGAACTGAGTTTTGGGAAAGAAAAAATCCTAAAACATCTCAACGAAGCCTTAGGATTTGAATCTATTCAAAAAATTGTTTTGCGTTAGAAAATTTCTCTACCGGAAAAATGAAAAGCCCCTTCTAGAGCTGCATTATCATTACTATCGGAGCCATGTACTGCGTTTTCGCCCATAGACGTGGCAAATAATTGACGAATGGTGCCTTCTGCAGCTTCAGCAGGATTTGTCGCACCAATGAGGGTTCTAAAATCATCCACAGCATTTTCCTTTTCTAAAATAGCAGCAATTATTGGTCCGCGAGACATAAAAGTGACTAGCTCTTCAAAAAAAGGACGCTCCTTATGAACACTATAAAATGCCTGAGCGTCACTCAAAGAGAGTTGTGTTTTTTTTAGTGCTACGATTCGAAAACCGGCCGCTGTGATTTTTTCAATAATGGCCCCAGTATGTCCGTTTTCAACAGCATCGGGTTTAATCATTGTGAAGGTTCTATTGTTTGTCATAGTCTTTTTTTGTGCTGCAAATGTAACAAAATTTAATCCTTTAAAGGCAAAGACAGCGATCCAATAAAACCAAAAGGTTTGTTTTCTTTCGCTTGGAGGTTTGTATATTTGACCCGTTATGGAAAAAAAAATCATCAATCAATTAAGCGAACTTCTCCTGACCCCCAAAAAATGCGTCATTTTCCCTCATAGAAACCCCGACGGTGACGCCCTTGGTAGTACCCTAGCTCTCTATCATTTTTTGATTAAAAAAGGACACGATTGTACCCTTATCTCACCAAATGAATATCCTAAGTTTTTAGAGTGGATGCCCGGACAAGACAACATTCTTTGCTTTACCAAAAAAGAAGCCCAATGCCGTCAACTTATCTCGGAAGCCGATGTGTTTTTTACCCTAGATTTTAATGCACTAAGCCGTATTTCCCCTATCGACGAATTGATCGAAGCTTCAGTAAAACCAATTGTCATGATTGATCATCACCAAGCCCCAGAAGATTATGCAAGCATTCAGTATTCTGATGCCTCGATAGGATCTACCTGTGAAATGGTTTATAACACACTACATGCCCTTGACCCCAATGCCATCGATAAAAATATCGCCGAATGCTTATATACAGGGATTATGACTGACACTGGCTCGTTTCGATTTTCAGCAACTAGTGCAAAAACACACACCATTGTCGCTAATTTATTCGATCACGGTATCAATCATGTTAAGATCCATGAACACATCTACGATAGTTCGCGGTTTGAACGACTGCAACTTTTGGGCTTAGCACTCAAAAACTTAAATCGCATAGCAGGTCTAAACGCAGTTTACACCTATTTAAGCCAAGAAGAATTGGACCGTTGTGATTTTGAAAAGGGAGAAACAGAAGGCTTTGTCAACTATGGCCTTAGTCTAGAGGGTATTCAACTATCCGTTATATTGATAGAAAATAGACAAGAAGGTATTGTCAAGATGTCTTTTCGCTCCAAAGGGAATTTTGATGTCAACCAACTTGCTAGAGAACATTTCAATGGTGGAGGACACCTCAATGCAGCGGGGGGAGTCTCGACCACATCGCTAGAAGCAACAAGAGAAAAACTCCATGCGGTTATTCAACGTTACAGCTCGGAGTTATCATGAGAAAAAGTCTATGCATCATCGGAATTTTATTGGGTCTGATTTCATGTAAAGAGCCAAAGGCGAGAAAACCGCTTTTTAAAAGTAATCAAACACCCATCAATTTTTCCGTCGAAAGGAACAGAGACATCAACAAGAAACAACAAAAATTAATCCTTGACATCATTGAAAAAGAAAAGCAATTGCGCTTTGTGCCCTCTCAAGCAGGCTATTGGTATGCTGTCATAGAGAAGTCAAAGGCCACAGAATATCCAAGTTCTGGAGATCAGGTCATATTCACCTATCAAATACAAACTCTCGAGGGCGAAGTTGTGTATGATGAAAATACCCTTGGTGAGGTCAATTATCTTGTCGACAAAGAAGATATTCTCCCAGCCTTGCGCTATGCGATTAAACATTTAAAACCTCAAGAAACTGGTGTTTTCCTAATGCCTTCTTTCCTCGGCTATGGCTATCAAGGTGATGGAGATAAAGTGGGTATCAACCAACCTTTGCGCTTCACAATACACTTGAAATCTCTAAAAAAAATAAAAACAAAAAACGATTAGAAATAATATCCTACATTTGACAATTAAAGAAAATTATGATGAAAAACATTAGCCTTCGAATTCTCTCCGCACTACTCTTAATTGGCTGTGCCTCACAATATCCCGATCTAGAAACCGGATTGTATGCCGATATTCAAACCAATAAAGGCTCAATTATACTTTCGCTTGAACACGAAAAAACACCTGTTACTGTGGCTAATTTTGTTTCTCTTGCTGAAGGGAACAATGCGTTTGTCGCTGATTCTTTTAAAAACAAGAACTACTATGACGGAATTGTTTTCCATCGTGTGATTAAAGATTTTATGATTCAAGGTGGTGATCCGACAGCATCTGGATCAGGGGGGCCAGGCTATCGCTTTGACGATGAAATAACCGACCTTACTCATAGTGGCCCTGGGATTCTATCAATGGCCAATGCTGGGCCAAATACCAATGGAAGTCAATTCTTTATCACCCACAAAGCCACCCCATGGCTAGACGGTAAACACACTGTATTTGGAAAAGTCGTTGACGGGCAAACTATCGTTGACTCGATTGCACAAAATGACACAATCAACACCATCAAAATCATTCGTAAAGGAAGTGCCGCCAAAAAATTTGATGCCCCAAAAATATTTTCTGACTATTTCACCAAAATGGAACAAAGAAAAGCCGAAGAAGAAGAAAAAAGAACAGTCGGACAACTCAATTCAAAAGAAAAATTTGACCAACAAAAAGCACAAAGTATGGCCACTTCCTCGGGCTTAAAATATATTGTCACCAAAAAAGGAAATGGAAAAGCCGTAAAGAGTACCAACAAAGCAATGACTCACTACGCAGTTTATTTTGAAGATGGAAAGCTCCTAGAAACCAGTATGCTTGAAACTGCTCAAGAACTAGGTGTTGTCAATGAGCAACGCCGATTGGCAAATGCCTATCAACCCATACCCGCCAATGTAGAACCAGATGCGGCCATGATTCCTGGATTTAAAGAAGGCCTTCGCCTGCTCAATGTTGGCGATGAAGCGACTTTATTTCTTCCCTATAACATCGCCTATGGCGAAAAGGGTAACCGCGGAATCCCACCGAAAGCCAACTTAATCTTTGAAGTCAAAATTGTTGAGCTTATTGAATAAGATTTAAAGTACTTAAATACCACCCACCTTTTTGGTGGGTTTTTTGTAGCATGAAAAAACAACCTACACTCGCAATTTTCTGTGTCGTCTTTTTATTTATCATTGGTGTTTTTTTATGGCTAGAGAGCAAACCGCAATGGATAGAACGTTTATATTCAATACGACTTTATCCTAAAATTTTTGCGGTGCGACAGGCCTATTTTGACCTCTTTCCCTTTTCTGTTGGCGATCTTATCTACCTGCTTTTGTTTCTCTGGCTAATTAATCAGTTAAAAAACCTTTTTAGATC
>JBMZTS010000128.1:0-4703 GCA_049623905.1 Flavobacteriaceae bacterium | reverse complement strand
ATAATTTCCCCCGAAAATGTTGATGAAACCATTATAAATGAGCATCTTTACACGCGAAATTTACCAGCAGTAGATTTATTGATTCGAACTAGTGGTGAACAACGAATAAGTAACTTTTTATTGTGGCAAATTGCCTATGCAGAATTATATTTTTCTGAGGTCTTGTGGCCAGATTTTAATGAAACACATTTTCAGCATGCAATTGATTGCTACCTCAAACGAGAACGTAGATTTGGAAAAACAAGCGAACAACTCACAAGCTAGTCCTTTTTTAAGCCCATTTTTAGCGCTATGCCTATCCCTTATCCTATCACTATCGGGAACATCACTTTATGGGCAAGACTCAGGGTTTGTCTCAGGAAAATCGTATCGGATTGACTCCATTGTGGTCAAGGGGCTCAAAAGCTTTAATGAAAAAACCGTCATCTCGTATAGTGGTTTGCGTCGTGGGCAAAGCATTCGAATGCCTGGCGATAAAATTAGCTCGGTCATCAACAAACTTTGGAATCTCGATTTGTTTTCTGACATCAATTTCTACGCCATCAATATCAAGGAAAGTAGCTTGACATTACAGATTGAAATCGAAGAACTTCCCACCCTAAACGAGGTCAAAATTAACGGTCTAAAAAAAGGGAAAGTCCAGACTATTATTAAAGAAACTGAACTTGAAAAAGGGAAAAAACTTTCAGAAAGTTTTTTAACCAACACCAAAAACTATATTACAAACAAATACAAAAAAGAAGGATTTCTCAATACAAAAGTTGTTTTGAGAACCCTACCCGACTCAATCCAAACCAACGTTCTCAACATGGTCGTCAATGTCGATCGTGGAGAACGGGTAAAAATAAAAAGCGTTGTCTTTGATGGCAACGAAGAATTTAAAGATGGGGTTTTAGCCAAACAGTTGAAAAACACAAAGAAAAAAGCGTTCTATCGCTTTTGGAAAAAATCGAAATACATTCCTGACGATTTTAAAGAAGACAAAATTTCTCTGATCGATTTTTTTAAAGAAAAAGGTTATCGAGATGCTCGTATTTTAAGCGACACGGTGATTGTGAACGAAAACAATACCCTGACATTGAAATTTGACGTAGAAGAAGGGAGACGGTATTACTTTGGAAATATCAACTTTATTGGAAATGGGGCTTATAACGACAGACAATTAGCTACTCTGCTAGGGATAAAAAAAGGCGATCCTTACAATGGTGTCCTTTTGAAAAAGCGCATTGCCGACACCTCAAAACCAGATGGTCAAGACATCACAAATCTCTATCAAAATAGCGGCTATTTATTCTCCAATATCAATGCTGTAGAAGTGAGCGCTGAACAAGATACCATAGATTTTGAAATCAGAATAACCGAAGGAAAAGTCGCTTCATTTAACAAGATCAGCGTCGTTGGAAATGAAAAAACCAATGATCATGTAATTTTTAGAGAATTGAGAACCAAACCGGGAGAACTTTACAGTAAAGACAAGGTTGTTCGGACGGTTCGTGAACTGGGTCAGCTCGGTTTTTTCGATGCTGAACAAATTTCTCCTGATTTTAAAAATGTTGATCCCAATGCCGGAACAATCGATATTGAGTTTGGCCTTCAGGAATCTGGCGGAAGCCAAATTGAATTACAAGGCGGTTACGGCGGCGGTGGATTTATCGGAACCCTTGGCCTGTCTTTCAATAATTTCTCGATGAAGAACATCTTCAATAAGGCGGCTTATCGTCCAGTCCCCTCTGGCGATGGCCAACAATTGAGTTTGCGTTTACAAGCGAGTCAATTTTACAACACCTATAGCTTTACTTTTGCCGAACCTTGGTTGGGTGGACGACAACCCGTTCAATTTTCCACTTCGCTTTCACGAACCAACCAATTTCGTTATGATTACTTTACTGGACGTGCCGACAAGTCTCAATCGTTTGAAATTAGCAGTATTTCAATTGGTTTAGCGCGAAGACTTCGGGTTCCCGATGATTATTTTACCCTATCTCAGGCACTTACTTACCAATACTATAACCTTAAAAATTATTTCACAGGCTTATTTACTTTTGGTAATGGCGTGTCAAATAATATCTCCTACACCATTGCTTTAACCAGAAACAACACCTATACCAATCCTATCTTTCCTTTAGGTGGATCAAATTTCGTAATTAGCGGAAAATTCACACCCCCTTATTCTCTTTTCAATGACGTTGATTTCGAAAATCTGGGTGATTTACCAGAGTACCAAACCGAAGATGATGAAGGGAATATGGTCGCCGATCAAAGCAAAATAGATCAAGAAAAATTCCGTTTTTTGGAGTATTATAAGTTCAAATTTTCTGGCACCTGGTACACACGCCTGATAGATAAGTTGGTGTTGAAAACACAAGCCGACTTCGGTATATTGGGTGCCTACAATAGTAAACGCGGTGATATACCCTTTGAAAGATATTATTTAGGTGGCGATGGGATGGCCAATAATTTCGCCCTTGATGGACGAGAGACCATTGCTTTGAGAGGTTATCCAAATCAATCGCTCTCTAGTAGAGATGGATCGACGGTCTACAATAAGTTCACCATTGAACTTCGCTACCCGATAACCTTAAAGCCATCGGCATCAATTTACGCTTTGAGCTTTTTGGAATCTGGACAAGGTTTTGAAAGTTTAAAGAACTTTAATCCTTTTAATGCCAAACGCTCTGCCGGTATGGGCGTACGCATTTTTATGCCCGCTTTCGGCCTTTTAGGCATCGATTTTGGATATGGGTTTGACAATACAAATGATGCCCTAAAAACACCTAATGGGTGGGAAACACATTTTATCATCGGACAACAATTTTAATTCCCAATAAAACACAACATGTATCGCTTTCGTTCCCTTATCATCGTTTTTCTCCTTACACAAATGCAATATGTCCTCGCGCAACGTGGGGTAAGACTCGCCTATATTGATATGGATGAAATACTTGTAAACGTTGAAGAATACAAAACCGCCAGTGTGCTATTAGAAAAAAATGTTGAAGAATGGAAAAAGGAAATTGAGGTTAAAAAAATGGCTCTTCAAGGACGTCAAGACCAATTACAAGCAGAGAAAGTATTGTTGACTCCCGAATTGATTGAAGACCGTGAAAGTGAATTGACCTTTTTTAGGGAAGAAATTGTGGCTTTACAGAACAACTATTTTGGTCCTCAAGGACGCTACATCCAACAAAAAAATAAACTATTGAAACCAATACAAGATCAAGTTCTCTCTATTGTGCGTGATATTGCCAAAGAAAGAAAATATGATTTTGTCTTTGACCGTTCCTCTGATTTGGTTATGTTATATTCCGCAAAAAATTACGATATTAGTGCCCTAGTTTTACAGCGCCTTAATGCACAAGAGCGAATTAAAGCTAGAAAGAAACAAATTGAAGAGCGAAAAGCTAAACTTGAACAACTAAAAAATTAATACTTACTAACTAATCCATAATGAAAAACTTTAAATCTTTAATCATCGCCATTTTAATGGCTCTTCCTTTGTCGTTCTCATATGCACAATCGAAAATTGCTCACATAGACACTCAAAAACTCATCAGTGAAATGCCTGAGGTCATTGCAGCACAAAAGCAACTAGAACAATTGGAAAAAACCTATACCGCTGAAATCGAGAATACTTACAAAGAATTCCAAACCAAAGCGCAGTCTTATTCTGCCGACGCGGCCAACCAAACTGATGTTACCAATCAAGCCCGTCAAAAAGAATTGGAAACAATGCAACAAAACATTAATCAATACCGTGAAACTGCTGCTCAAGACTTGCAAAAAAAGCAAGTAGAAATGATGCGCCCATTATACGAAAAAGCTCGTGTGGCTATTGAAAAAGTAGCCAGTGCACAAGGCTTTGACTATGTGTTAGATGCTTCTGCAGGTGGAAGTGTTATCATGGCCAAAGGAAAAGATTTAATGGCTGATGTAAAGTCTGAATTAGGATTTTAAATCGCTTTTCCCTTGAATGTATTAAAAGTCACTTACCTTTATAAGTGACTTTTTTTTGGCATGAATCAACCAATAGGATTTTTTGACTCAGGGGTTGGTGGACTGAGTTTACTCCCCGCTCTTAAAGAGCTTCTGCCCAATGAGGCTCTCTCCTATATTGCCGATGATGCTTTCTCTCCTTATGGTAAAAAAAACAAACGTGACATTCTAGATCGGGCAAGAAAACTTACCCGTGTTTTGCTAGAGCATCAATGTAAAATCATCGTTCTCGCTTGTAATACAGCCACCACCCAAGTCATCGATGAATTACGCCACGAATTTCCTCTTCCGTTTATCGGTATTGAACCGGCTATAAAACCCGCCGCGTTAGCTACACAAACTGGTGTGGTTGGTGTACTCGCGACCCATGGAACGCTCAATAGTGGCCTGTTCCATCAAAGCTCATTGCGCCATGCCGCAAATATTTCAATTATCGAACAAATTGGAGAAGGATTAGTAGAGATCGTTGAAAAAGGAATCATCGACCATCCTAGCACTAAAGCATTATTGACCCATTACCTCAAGCCGATGCTTGATAAAGGTATGGACACGCTAGTTTTGGGTTGTACACATTATCCTTTTTTAATCCCAACAATGCGTAAAATATTACCCAAAGGAATAACGATTGTTGACAATAGCATGGCCATTGCACTTCAAACAAAAAAGGTCTTGATCCAAAAAAAACTTTTAAATTCTCATAATGATCATGG
>JBMZTS010000127.1:0-4735 GCA_049623905.1 Flavobacteriaceae bacterium | reverse complement strand
TACTTTACCACAGTTTTCGTCATGCCGATTATCTTCGCGCTAAAGCCGTTGAAGTCGGTCTAACATTTTCTGGAATTTACCAAGAATCACCCGAGCAGTTTATCCTAAGACATTTGGAGTAATTATAATTTTTCGCCAATGATGGCATAGACGGGAAAATGATCGGAATAGCCTTTAAGGGTCCCGTTACTTTTCTCTACACGATAGGGATATCCTTGAAAACGACCCCGTAGCGTTTTTAAAAACAGCGGTCGGAAAACATGGGCTTTGATTAGGAATAAATGGTCATCATTTAACCAATTGGGTGAAAAAAGAATCTGATCAAAAAGAAACCAACGGTCGTTATAGGCCAAACTCCCTACTCTTTTTTTGGCTAAGCTCATCATTGGGTTTACAAGTTGTCTTGTTTGATCTTTTCCCATAATCCAACGTAGACTTTTATCCGATGGATTGTCATTGTAGTCACCCATGCTGATAATTTTTCCTGAGGGGAATTTCTTGAAAAGAGAATCTGTGATTTTTTTGTGGATGATAGCAGCCCGCATGCGGTGGTGGCTGCTCAACACTTTGCCTCCTCTTCTGGAAGGCCAGTGGTTGACAAGAAAAGAAAGATAATGCCGATTTAAGTAGCCACTGACAACCAAAATATCGCGTGTAGTCCGTTTGTAACCAGTTTTTGGATCGGTCAAATCTATCGGATAGATTTTTTGATGTGTAGGCTTGAAATGTTTTTTTTGGTATAAAAAAGCGACATCAATTCCTCTAAAATCGGGGCTATCAAAATGGATAATACCATAATCGTAAACTTTAAGTTTTTTTGAAAACACGATTTTTTCAAGGACTGGTCGGTTTTCAACCTCGGCCAGGCCAATAATGAGTGGAGGGCGTTTAACGCTTTCATAGCCTATGGTCGAGATGACTTTGGAGAGCTGTTCTACTTTTTGATCAACCAATGAGGTGGTCCATTGATTTTTTCCTTCTGCCGTATAATCGTCATCAAAAGTATGGGGATTGTCCTGGGCATCAAATAAGTTTTCAACGTTATAAAATGCCACTGTGTGTAATTGTCCTTTTTGTGGAATAACAGTAGTGCTGATTAGAAGTAGGTAAAGGGCAAACAAATCAATTTTTTAATAAACATAATTTTATATAATTAAAATTCCAAATCTTATGTCATGAGAGTGATTTTTGCCTTTTGCCTGTTTTTTTATTTCACACTTTCTTTTGGACAAACGACCCTATTGGGAAAATGCTTAGATAGAAAAGCGACGCCCTTAGCGCAAGTTAAGATCTCTATTGAAGGATTGCCCTACAGTTCACTGAGTACAACAGAGGGTCGTTTTGTTTTAAAACTTCCACAAACATCTTCTTTGGAAGGACATTTGCTCTTAGCAAAAGCCGGATATAAAACACTGAGAATTCCCATTCAGTTTTCATCCGAATTGTTGGATCTTGGCGATTGGGTTCTCCAAGAAGTTATCAATTTTCAAGATTTTATTCCGGTTGTTGATCTAGGAGAACAATCTTCCTCACTTCTAGATGAATCGCCTTCACTAGGCAGCCCTTTACAATCACGGCGTACTGTCTTTATGGAAGCCGCTAGTTTTCAATTCAGCAGTGCTTTTTTTTCATTGAGAGGATTAAATCGAAAGTATCAGCCCCTGAGGATCAATGGGGTTTTAATGAATGATTTCGAAAGCGGAAGAGCCGCTTGGTCTCAATGGGGTGGTCTCAACGATATATTCAACAGGAGTCAATTAGTTCAATACGGTTTGACCCCTTTCGGGAATTATTTCGGGAGTATTTTAGGTGGTGTAGAGTTTACGATTCAACCCTCAACTTTTCGCAAAGGAATGAAATTTTCACAAGCTTTTTCGAATCGCAGTTATCGCTGGCGTTCAATGTTTTCATTGCATACAGCAAGTTCAAAAAAGGGCTGGGCATTTTCGGGTCTTGTTGCTCTAAGACAAGGAAATCAAGGCTATCACCAAGGCACAAGATTTCAAAGTTATTCAGGTTTGTTTTCGATGGAAAAATCTTGGAAAGGGAAAAGCAGCACATGGTTGACCCTTTGGTTTACACCAACGCATCGGGGGAGAAATGCCCCACTAACACAAGAAGTATATGATTTAAAAGGTCAGAGATATAATCCTTACTGGGGCTACGATTTTGAGAAGCAGCGCAATACAAGAATCAATCGTGTTGCAGTCCCCTATCTTGTCTTAAATCATCAATTGCATTTTTCAGATAATATCACGGTGCTTTTTAGTGGCGCCTATCGGAAGGGGGAAGAGGCGAATAGTCGTCTGTTGTATTCGGTAGTACGGCCAGTGGGGGATGTTTTTATTGGAGGAGGAAGGAACCCCGATCCTGTTTACTATCAAAATCTTCCAAGTTATTTTTTAAGGGATCAGAGCAATCCGAACATTCTTGGGGCGTATCAAGCCGAAAAGCAGTTGAAGACAGAGGGCCAAATCAATTGGGGTCAATTGCGCTCAGCCAATGCGACCCTCAGCGATCAATCGGCACGCTATGCCCTTTATGAAGATGTGAAAGACGAAGCGAGATCTTGGGGGGGAGTTCGTTTGTTTTTTGATCCAAAACCAGGAGAATTTTGGAATACAGCTTTCGCCATTAGCCAGAGCAATGCTAATCATTTTGCTCAGCCAATCGATATGCTAGGGGCCAGTCATTTATGGGATATAGACCCCTATGCAGAAACACCAGCGGCAGCCCCGAATAACTTGTTAGCAGCGTCACCAAAAGTGGAAATTAATAAGCCGTTTCTCTACAATTATGCGATGAAAACAACAGACCTGCAACTCGAATCTTTGTGGTCTAAATCTGGAGAAAAAGGCTCTTTTTTCTTGGGAGGGCAATGGCATTATCGTTCCTATCAGCGCGAAGGGTATTTTCAAAATGGGGGTTTTGTTGACAACAGTTTTGGGAAGAGCACAAAACTGGATTTTAAGGCATGGCATGCCAAGGCAGGATTCAGTAAGGTGTTTTTTGGACGACATCGTTTGTTTTTTAGTGGCGGGTTTTTTCAATTGCCTCCATCTTATCGCACCCTTTTTCCAAACGCTAGAGAAAACAATATCATTGTGACCAATCCAGTTCCTGAAGCTGCTCTTGCTTTTGAAGTCAAGTATGCACTGCAAGGACAAACGTATGATTTTAATATTACGGGGTACAGTATTGCCCATAGCCATCAAAACCACACCTCCTTTTATTTTGCTGATGGGGTTGGTGGAGAAGACGCTTTTTTTGTGCAAGAGGTTTTAACTCAGATGAAGACAATGCATCAAGGGCTTGAATTTGGTGGAAAAATCACTGTTGCAGATGTCTTGGATATTAAAATGGCGGCGGCCTATGGGAAACATTACTATGCCAATGCGCCTCATTTATCGCTGTATACAGCGCCCTCGGTTTCGGCAAAAGAAGCAGGTTTTTCAAATGGGGTTAAAGATTTTGGCTCATCAAATTTAACAGGATATTCTCTCGCCAATGGACCCCAAAATGCGTATTCATTAGGATTTCAGTATAATGACCCAAATTATTGGCGTATTAACGTCACCGGAAATTATCTTTCAAACACCTATATTCAGCCCAATCCCCTCAGGCGAACCAATAGTTTTCTCCTTGACAGAGCAGGCTTACCCCTAAGCGATGTCGATCCAGACACTTACGATGCCTTGCTGGCACAAGAACGGTTTCCCGCCTATTTTATTTTAAATGCAGCTGGGGGTAAATCGTGGAAACTCAAACAGCATTATTTCGGATTTTTTGTCAGTCTGCAAAACCTCTTGAACACTACTTATAAAACAGGTGGTTTTGAACAAGGACGAAATGCAAATTACCTCAAGGCCTTAAATGACTTTAAACGACCATCGCCACTCTTTGATGCGAAATATTGGTGGGGGAGAGGGGCGACATTTTTTACCACTATTTATTACCGATTTTAAATTTTTTATCATGAAAACAACAGTCCTTATTATAGCTCTTCTCTTCTTTAGTTGTAGCGTACAAAACGATTCTCTTGAACCGACAAATACGATTATAACCTATCCCAAACTAACCTCAAGTCTAGAGGCCATTAGAGAACGCGTTAGACAATCAGACACAGGGTTTGTAAAATTTGGGTTAGACGAAGACACCTTGTGGGTTGAGGGGTATGTAACCTCTAACGATGAAGGGGGAAATTTCTACAAAGAATTATACCTTCAAGACGACCCTGTTGCACCCCATACTGCCCTAAGACTATTGATCGATCGCACATCCTTATCCGATTTTTTTCCTAGGGGGAGAAGAATAATTTTTCGTCTAAATGGCTGGGGGGCAGGAATGAAAAGTAATATTTTGACTCTAGGCGACTATCAGGGGAATACCCTTGGGAATTTTCCTATATATAAAATGGAAGATTATTTTGTTTTCACCGATGATCACGTTACAATTCAACCGAAAGTCATCGATCTTGCGAAGATTGACAAAAAGGATATTGGTCAGTGGGTTAGTTTAGAAAATGTTCAATTGGCAAAGGCAGAACACGGACGTACTTTTTCCGGAGAAGCCTTTGATCAATATGATGGTGAACGCCGACTGGTTCAGTGTATCAATCAGCGATCATTGTTTTTGAGTACAAGCCGTTATGCCGATTTTAAATCAGTTGTTTTACCAAACCAATCGGGAAAGGTGGAAGGCATCTTTACCCACGACTTTTATGGAGAAAAAGAGA
>JBMZTS010000126.1:0-4746 GCA_049623905.1 Flavobacteriaceae bacterium | reverse complement strand
TGAATCACAAAACATTACTTTAATCGACACGCATAAGGAACGACTCAATTATGCTGAGAATCACTTGGATATAAAAGCCATTAAGGGAGATGCTACATCACTTCAGATCATGAAGGCGGCCAATATAGAGACGACCGATTTATTTATTGCGGTGACAGAGCATGAAACCACCAACATAACAATTTGCGCTTTGGCAAAGCAAATGGGCTGTCAAAAAACCATTGCGCGTATTGCTAGCTCAGAATTTATTCATAACAATACAGAGGTCAGCTTCGAAAAACTTGGTATTGATGAATTAATTTCACCTGAGGATCTGGCCTCAGTAGAAATACAGCAATTACTCGATCAGTCTGCCTTTAGTGGAAGTTACGAGTTTGAGGAGGGCGCTTTGACCCTTCTGGGGACCACCCTAGAAGAAAGTGTTCCCTTTGTGGGTAAAACAGTTAAAGAGGCTGCTCAAATTTTCCCCGATATTCATTTTATGCCCATTGCGCTTCAACGAAAGGAGACACAGTATACCATTATTCCGAGAGGAGATACGACTTTTGAAGCCCACGATTTAGTTTACTTTATCACCCTTAAAGAGGGGGTAGAAGAACTGTATAAACTCACAGGGAGAAATAAAGAAACCATTAAAAACGTTATGATTTTAGGTGGTGGAAAGATTGGATCGAATACAGCCAAAACACTGGCGGAAAAAAAATTTAATGTCATTCTTGTAGAGCAAAATAAAAGCAAAGCGTTTGAATTGGCCGATCAACTTCCCGATGTAATGGTCATTCATGGCGATGGAAGAAATGTAGAATTACTAGAAGAGGAAGGACTAGAAGCGATGGATGCGTTTATTTGTGTGACTGAAAACTCTGAAACCAATATTATGTCTTGTTTGATGGCCAAATCTAAAAAGGTCAAAAAAGCCATCGCCTTGGTCGAAAACATGGACTACTTTCAATTATCGCAATCCATTGGTATCGATACCCTAATCAATAAAAAATTACTCACAGCCAATACCATTTTCCGCTACATCAGACGGGGAGAGGTGGTCGACCTCACCACACTGAGCAGTCTCAATACAGAAATTTTAGAATTTATTGTAAAACCCGAGTCTAAGGTGAATGGCATGTTAATTAAAGACATCGATTTTCCACGTTCGGCCACTATTGGTGGCGTCATTAAAGAGGGCGAGGGCATCATTGCTCTTGGCGATTATCGCATTGAGGCAGGCGATCGGGTGGTTGTTTGCAGCTTACCTCGTGCCTTGAGTAAAGTCGAAAGCTTATTTTTGTAAAATGCACAAACTCAACAGTGAAATCATTTGCTATCTCATGGGGGTCTTACTCCTGTTCAATGGAGGGTTTATGTTGCTCTCCACACTTGTAAGTGTCCTTACCGAAGATGGGAAAAGTCTAGAACTCACCTTATCTGCTTTACTAACCCTATTAGTGGGAATCATCTTGATGTTGATTTCACGCAACCACACCAAACAAATCAACAAACGCGAGGGATATCTTATCGTAAGTTTTGGTTGGTTGCTCATGACTATTTCGGGAATGTTGCCTTATCTGATGACAGATGTTTTCACGGATGTTCCGAGTGCATTTTTCGAAACGATGTCGGGTTATACCACCACCGGTTCTTCCGTTCTTTCAGATATTGAGACCTTACCCAAAGGGGTATTGTTTTGGCGAAGCACTACCCACTGGATTGGTGGGATGGGAATCATTGTTTTGGCCATCGCCATTTTACCATTGTTGGGGATAGGGGGGATGCAATTGTTTACAGCGGAAGCTCCTGGGCCAAGTTCCGATAAACTTCATCCAAGAATTACAGATACCGCCAAGCGCCTCTGGTATATTTATGTAGGCTTTACCGTCGTTGAAACCCTTTTGCTTTGGAGTGCAGGCATGGGCATATTCGACGCCATTACCCATGCGATGAGTACGGTATCAACGGGTGGGTTTTCAACAAAAAATGCCAGTATTGCCCACTGGAATCACCAGCCGATTATTCAATACATCATCACGGTATTTATGTTTATTGCTGGGGTGAATTTTATTGTGAGTTATTTTGCCTTTACAGGGCAAATTAAAAAAATCATCAAGGACGAAGAATTCCGTTATTTTATGCTTATGGTTCTTGGTTGTACAATTGTTGTCGCAACCATTTTATATGTCGATGTCGATTTATCTTCCAGTCGCTTTGTTCACCCAGAGGTTTGGGGAAAAGCGGAAAGCTCTTTAAGGCATGCGCTTTTTCAGGTTGTCGCGGTGATCACAACGACGGGTTTTGTTACAGCCGATTTCACCTCTTGGACCCCCTTTCTCACCCTGCTTTTCTTTGGCTTGATGTTTTTGGGAGGTTCGGCTGGATCGACTTCTGGAGGAATCAAAGGGGTTCGCCATTATTTAATGATTAAAAGTGGTTTGTTGGAATTTAACCGTGCACTTCACCCCAATGCTGTTTTACAGATTCGCTATAATCAATCGGTGGTTCAGGACAATGTCGTTCAAAATATTTATGGTTTTTTTATTTTATACATGCTCTCATTTATCATTGGTGCATTGGGCTTTTCCCTTCTCGGATTAGATTTTGTTTCGGCCATTGGTGTGGCGGCGTCAAGTTTAGGAAACGTAGGGCCTGCACTGGGTGATTTTGGTCCTTCTTTTACATTTTACGCAATGTCTTCTGCTGGAAAGTGTTGGGCCTCCTTTTTGATGCTTTTAGGACGTTTAGAGCTTTTTACGGTGATGATCCTTTTTACCCGTTTCTTTTGGAAAAAGATTTAATAATCATAGTGTCCTTTCCACTGATCTTTTAAAGTCTGTCTCAATTGAGTTTCCTTTGGGTTTCCCCCAGGTTGATAAAAAATGGTCTTTTCGATTTCAACAGGCAAATAATTTTGGATTATAAAATGCTGAGGGAAATCGTGTGGATACTTATACTCTTGGCCATAGTTGAGGTCTTTCATCAATTGGGTAGGTGCATTGCGAAGGTGAAGGGGCACTGCTAAATTTCCTGTCTCTTTGACCTTGGCAATCGCATTATTGATGGCTAAATAAGCCGCATTACTTTTAGCACTACACGCCAAATAGGTAACACATTGACTCAAAATAATTCGTGCTTCAGGCCATCCAATTGCCTGGACGGCTTGAAAGGTGTTATTTGCGATAACCAAGGCAGTAGGGTTGGCATTTCCAATATCTTCTGAGGCTGAAATCAGCAATCGTCGAGCGATAAACTTGACCTCTTCACCGCCTTCAATAAGTCGTGCCAGCCAATACACCGCTCCGTTAGGATCGCTACCCCGAATAGATTTAATGAGTGCAGAGGCCATATCGTAATGCATATCACCATTTTTATCAAAAAGGACGGTTTTGGTTTGTGCTTGCTGTAAAACAAGTTGATTGGTAATCACGATTTCCTTCGTTTTTTCGGAGAAAACAACCATTTCAAGAAGGGATAACAATTTGCGTGCATCGCCGCCCGAGAGCTTGAGCAGGGCCTCGTCTTCTCGAATAGAAATTTTGAATGCTTTTAAGAGGCTATCGGTCTCTATGGCACGTTTTAATAACAGACGTAAATCAGCAATTTCTAACGGTTTGAGGGTATAGGTTTGACAGCGCGACAACAGGGCATTGATGACTTCAAAACTTGGGTTTTCTGTGGTTGCACCGATGAGGGTGACATAGCCTTTTTCAACGGCCCCTAGAAGTGAATCTTGTTGGGCTTTGCTAAAACGATGGATTTCATCAATAAACAAGACAGGGCCTTTATTGGTAAAAAGCCCACCCGATTGTTTGGCCTTTTCTATGACTTCACGGACCTCTTTTACTCCCGAGTGTATGGCTGAGAGATTGTAAAATGGCCGATCGTGTGCCTTAGCCATTAATGTGGCCAGGGTTGTTTTTCCCGTTCCGGGTGGTCCCCAAAGCAAAAGGGAGGGTAAATTGCCAGTGGCGATCATTTGTGTTAATGCCCCTGTTTTACCGACCAAATGAGATTGGCCGACATAGTCGGCTAGTGTTTTTGGTCGTAGGCGTTCTGCTAATGGGGTAGGCATGTCAGGCAAAATTTCTTTGACGGATGACTTCATATAACACCGTACCACAGGCCACCGAAACGTTTAAAGAATCGATTTTCCCTAGCATGGGGAGTTTTACGGTCTCCTCTAAAAGGGAGAGGGTGCTTTTGGCAATTCCTTTTTCTTCCGATCCCATGACCAAGGCCAAGGGTTCGGTCAAATTGGCCGTATAAAGCGAGTTGGACGCTTTTTCACTTAGACCAATGGTCTTGATTCCTTCCCCTTGAAAGGCATAAAGAGCATCTTTAAGGTGCTCTACACGAACCAGAGGAACAGAAAAAATGGCGCCTGCAGAAGTTTTAACCGTGTCGGCTGTAATGCGGGCACTTCCTGTTTGAGGTAAAATGATCGCATCGACTCCTGTGGCCGAAGCCGTTCGGATGATGGCACCCAGATTACGGGTATCGGTGATGTGGTCTAACAAGAGATAAATGGGTGCATTCTCGCTTTGCGCTCTGTTATCGAGGACGTCTTGGAGAAGGTGAAATTTGACCGGAGAAACCACGGCTACTGCACCTTGATGATTGCGGTTGTTAAATCGATCTAAGCGTTCTTTAGGAACGTAGCTGATGGCGATGTTTTCGTCGCGTAAGGCATGTTCTAAGGATTTAAACAACGGACTTTTTTGTCCTTTTAAAAGCCATACTTTTTCAAGGGGTTGCGCT
>JBMZTS010000125.1:0-4747 GCA_049623905.1 Flavobacteriaceae bacterium | reverse complement strand
TCATATCTTCACCACAACACTGAGGGGATTTTATTTTCCCTTCACATTCTGGACATTTGGAGATTTGCACCTGTTGTCCTTGCACATCAAGGTAATCGTTAATCAATGCGTGATCGCATTTTGCGCAACTCGCATTGACTCCCATACCACATTTGTTACAATTATACGTTGCCATATTTGTGTGTGTTTAAAGATACCGTTCTTTGATTTCTGCAAAAACTAAAATTGCAATACATAAAAAAACCGTTGCAATGACAATTCCTCCAACTCCCATAACCTTATTAGTTTAATATTTTATCTAAAGGTATAAAAACTATTTATTTTTTCCATGTTCCTCCGTAGCGATAATGAGGGTTTTCTGGTTTGACTTCATTTAGACAGGACGTGCAAATAAAAACCCACTCGCGCTTTTCCTGATACTGTACTCGAAACAGCACTTCAAAGTCTATTTTACAGCGGTGACAATATTTGCTCCTCCTCGTCATATTTGTTTCAATATACAATTTGTAAGGAAGATTTTTTAACTTAGTAATATTATACTATTCATTTTTACTAAAAATCCTTTGATCGGGCATAAATAATGAAATTAACGATACAGTCCTTCCTATTGCTTTTCTTGTGCTCAACTCCTTTAATCGCTCAAAACAGTTATCCCTTAAACTGTGTTTCTAGAGACTTCGATGCAACAGATTTTAATCTTAATGGGAGTGCTTCACTCATTGGAACGAATACTTTTCAGCTGAACCCTAATGCTTTTTGGTCGGGCGGGTCAACATGGTATCGACGGCGCCTCGATTTACGGGTCAATTTCAGAGTTGCTGTGGATTTATATTTTGGGGTCAATACGGTAAATGAAGATGGAGAGGATATTGGGGCTGATGGTATTGCCTTTGTGCTTCAAAATCTTGACACTGGTCAAGGATCTCAAGGCGGTGCTTTAGGTTATGGCGGAGATAATCCGATCCGACCCTCATTTGCCATAGAACTGGACACTTATTTCAATAATGGCACTGATTTATCTCAAGAGGATCATATTGCTTTTGCCTTAGATGGCGACACACAAACAACCCCTTCGACCAACGATTATCGCGAAGTCAATAATTTGGAAGACGGCAACTTTCATACACTTATCATTTCATGGAATCCTGATGACCAGATCGTCCGTTATGAATTTTTGCATAACGATGGAAGCGTAATAACCAACACAAAATCGATCGACCTGATCAGTCATTTATCCTCATATATTGCCTTTTGGGGTTTTACTGGTTCTACAGGAGGGTTTTCCAACCAACAAATGGTTCGTTTTGATAACAATTCTATTTGTGTGGTTGATGCAACCTATCCTTTGATTTTAGGGAATAATTATGATACCTCCACAGGCGTTGTAAGCTTAACGACCTCTGAGATCGCTTATTTTTGCTCTCAATTTGATTCTGGATATTTTAATACGGCCTATCACAATGGTGAAAATTACGAACCAACTGTCGGAGACTACGTTCTTTACAACAATCGTATTGCTGCACCACAACGTTTGGTTGAAGGTGACGAAGTGGCGTATATGAAAATCCGAGACTACAATAAAATTATTGAAGTGCAAAAGGACAGCGGTTTAATCTTATCCGTGTATAATTGCCCTTAATTTTATATTTTCGCCAGTAAATTTATCAATGCAATAACGGTCTTTTAGGAGATTAATTTCTTTAAATGTCAAAAACAGCCCTTGTCTTAATTGTGTTATCACAATTTGTTTTTTCACAAAAGCACAAAGACCCCTTTACACGATCTAAACGACTTCCTGACATCTCCCTTGGTGCCGGTTTAATCTACAATATGGAACCCAAGTTTAAAGTCGATGGTTTCTCACTCATGCTCAATGCAGATTTTTACAATTTTGAGAAAAGCTTCACTCTTGGATTTGAATATGCGTCTAATCTAAAACGCATAGAGCAAAACCTTTCAACAGAGATGATAAATACAGGGGTTATTTCAGGTTTGATGTATAACCAGTCTATTATTACACTTCGCGGAGGTTGGATTTTTCAAGACAATATTATTTTTATTTTAGGCTTAGGGATGGAGTCTTTACAACAGTATCGCCGCTATATTCCTGGGATAAATTCTGAGTCTAGTGCGCCATTTTTTGGTGAAACAGGGAAAACCGCAAAATTATTTTATTACAAGTTGGGGGCCCTATATCGCTTCAACGCCTTGACCTATGAAGTCTTTTATTCACGTCGTGGTGTCGGTCTGGGGATCAATTATTTTTTTGGGTACTAATCAAAAAAAGCTTTTTTGAATCTTCAAAGAGAGATTACGTTCATTTTTTTAGTTTATCATAAAGACACTTGCTACCTTAGTTGGTAGCCAATGGAAAATTTCACCACTCTAACTTTTTTTCATTTTGACACCCATAAATTTTGGGCCTTCAAACAAATGGGTAAAAATATTATGGGAATACGCTCGGTTCCAGGCTTAACGTTTTTTAAACTTATGGGGACGGGAGCCGGAGCAGGCTTTAGCTTATTTCCTGATTTTTCAACTTATGCGTTTTTGGGCGTTTGGGAATCGGAAATGGCTGCTGAGGAATTTTTTAATCGCCACTCTTTTTTCTTGGCCTATAAAAAGCGTGTAATCTCTTATAGAACTCTTAAACTTAAACCAGTACATAGTCATGGAAAATGGAGTGGAGTCACCCCTTTTGGTCAACCTACGCCTACTTCTTTAAAAGGAAAAGTGGTGGTCGTTACTCGCGCGACCTTGAGGTGGCAACGTTTGATACCGTTCTGGATGGCAGTTCCAAAAGCCAGCGCGGCCATTGAACAGGCCTCAGGAGTGTATTTTTTCAAGGGCATAGGGGAGTGGCCATTTATACAACAAGCTACAGTCAGTATTTGGGAGAGCCTTGAGGCTGTTTCAGCTTTTGCCTACAAGGGAAAGGCACATGCTGAAATTGTAAAAAAAACAAGAAAGCAGAACTGGTATAAAGAAGATTTATTCTCTCGTTTTGAACTTTTAGACGATGCTTTTTATGGGTAAACGTATGATTATTATCGGATCTGGAATCGCTGGAATAGCAACAAGTATTCGGTTAGCCAAAAAGGGTTATCGGGTTACGGTCTTTGAAGCCAATCCCTACCCAGGTGGAAAACTAAGTGCATTTGAATTGGGAAATTATCGTTTCGATGCTGGTCCTTCTCTATTGACTATGCCACAGTATATAGAGGCTCTTTTTGAGCTCTGTGGTGAAGACCCACATCACCATTTTACCTACAGTCAAAAAAAAGTTGGCTGTCATTATTTTTGGGAAGACGGCACAGCGTTAAAAGCCTTTGAAAATAAAGAACGCTTTTTTAAGGAGGTGCATCAAACCTTGGGAGTACAGCCTCAAGTACTTGCATCTTATCTAAAGAAAGCGAAAAAGAAGTTTGATTTGACTCAGAGTATTTTCTTAAACAAGACCTTGCATAAAATAAAGTCTTTCTTAAACAGAGAAACACTAAATGCCCTCTTGCACATTCGAAGCCTTGAAATAGGGAAGAGCCTAAATGCTATCAATGAAGAACAATTGAAAGAGCCACATCTGGTTCAGTTATACAATCGCTTTGCTACCTATAACGGCTCAAATCCTTACCAAACGCCAGGAATCATGTCTTTGGTTCAACACTTGGAAAGTCATTATGGAACTTTTGTTCCAACAAAAGGAATGGTATCAATCACAAATTCTCTAGTTGAGCTGGCCAAAAGACAGGGTGTAGATTTTCGTTTTAATGAAAAAGTAGACGAAATTGTTGTGGAAAATAAAACAGTTAGGGCAGTGCTGACTAAACAAGGGTCTTACACTACAGATTATGTTTGTTCGAATATGGATGTTTATCCTACCTATAACTACCTATTACCACACGAAAAACCCCCGAGAACGATAGATCAGGAACGCTCAAGTTCTGCGGTTATTTTTTATTGGGGAATTGAAACCACATTTGATGCACTAGATTTACACAATATCTTTTTTTCAGAGGACTATAAAAAAGAATTTGAGACGCTATTTAATTTAAAAACAGTGAGCGATGACCCGACAGTTTATGTCAATATAACAGCGAAAGACATTCCCGAAGATGCCCCTGAGGGCTGCGAAAATTGGTTTGTAATGGTGAATACTCCTCCAGATACAGGACAAGATTGGGAGACATTGGTCAAGCACATCCGTGCCAGTATTTTAAAAAAGCTCAACCGTATGCTCAAGGTCAATCTTCAAGATTTTATTGTACAAGAACAGGTGCTTAGTCCTCCAGAGATCGAAAAGAAAACCCACTCCTACCAAGGTGCCCTCTATGGCACGGCGAGTAATGATAAATTCGCTGCTTTTTTAAGACACCCTAATTTTTCACAACAAATAAAACAGTTGTATTTCTGTGGTGGAAGTGTACACCCTGGAGGTGGAATTCCTTTATGCTTATTGTCAGCAAAAATTGTAGCCGATCAATTACCACAACTCAACACAGAAGAATAAAAAATCTGTTCTATCTATTTCGTCAGTAATTGGTGCGGGAATGCCATCAGACCCTTCGAATGAAAGCAATGCATCGTTCCCAATAAATTTGAATTTTAAGTGATTAAGTGGAAATAAAACTAAATTGGCTTGAAGCATTAGGAACTGTAATTTTATTTTTTGCATTTATTGCTAACCCTTTGTATGAAGGAATCAAAAGGTATAAAAAGTAGTTTTTTATTATAGTAGGGGAGTCGCTCC
>JBMZTS010000124.1:0-4800 GCA_049623905.1 Flavobacteriaceae bacterium | reverse complement strand
TTTTGCGCAAAACGCTTTTTTTGGTAGTCATTTATTTTTACAACCTGATGCCAGTACTCCGCCACCTCGTTGAGGCCATAATATTGACAGAGGTACACTAAATTGAGAATGTCTTTTTGGAAACAACTCCCGCCAAAGCCTACCGAAGCTTTTAAAAAGTGTGGCCCGATGCGATGATCCATTCCAATCGCTGTGGACAATTCATCGATTTCGGCCCCGGTTTGTTCACAAAGCGCTGACAAACTGTTGATAGAGGAAATCCGTTGCGCCAACATGGCGTTAGATGCTAATTTGGCCAGTTCTGAAGACCAGACATTGGTGGTCAAAATCTTGGCCGAGGGAATCCAACGCTCATAGATCGAAACAAGCGCTTCTATGGCGGCTTTGCCCGTCGGGGTTTCGTCTCCTCCGATCAAAACCCGATCGGACTTATACAGGTCTTGTATGGCCGTTCCTTCAGCTAAAAACTCAGGGTTAGATAGTACCTCAAAGTGAACCCCTTGGGTATTGGTTTGTAAAACCGCTTTTATCTTTTCGGCCGTACGAACGGGAAGGGTTGATTTTTCAATCACAATCTTATCGGTGGTTGAGACTTGGGCAATCTGCATTGCACAGGCTTCCACAAAAGATAAGTCGGCCGCCATTCCAGCTCCTTCTCCTTCAGTTTTGGTTGGGGTATTGACCGCCATAAAGATCATCTGGGCTTGATCAATGGCTTGTGCTATGGCCGATGAAAAAAATAGGTTTTTATTTCGGGTTTCGGCTATGACTTCTTTTAATCCTGGTTCATAGACCGGTAGAAAATCGAGATCGTGGTGGTTCCATGCCGCAATTTTATCGGGGTTTTGATCGACTACCGTGATGGTAATCTCAGGACATTGTTGTGCAATGACTGCCATGGTAGGACCGCCAACATAACCCGCGCCAATGCAACAAATCTTATTTATTTTCATACAATAAAATGCTGTTCTGATTGGGGTTGGCTTTAGTGGCTAGATAAAAGCTGACCTTGCGGTCGATAAGGCCCTCAATTTTATCTTGAAGTCCTTCGATGTATTCGGTGTTGAGGGTTTTCCCTATTAAAACGATATCGATGGTTCCCGTGTCTAAACCTTTAGCATAATCACCAATCAGCAGGATTTGCTGAACAGGCCCCATACGCTCTAGTACACGTTCGACAATTTCTTCTAATCCTAAATGTTTAAATACTACTTTTTGGAGCACTCCAAAAAGAGGGTGCTCTATATTGGCTTTATAGGAAACTTTATTGTTGTCTTTAAATTTTTCGAGATAACCCGCTTGGGAAAGATGATTGAGCTCTTTGCGAATTGCGTTGGTCGATTCGTTGAACTCACTGGCCAGTCCATTGAGATAGCCTCGATTGGCCTGGCTGATAAAAAATTTTATCAGCAGGCGTAAACGGGTTTTCGAGGTAATCAATTGATTAAGCACTATTGGTTAATTTTATCTAGTACCAAAAGTACTTAAAAATAATTAACTATTCGTGTTTGATAAGCAATATTTTTGAAATTCTTGACGATACATGCGTTTGGGGTAGGTGTTTTTCAATTTTAAAAACAAGGCACAAGCCTCTGGAGCACGACCCGAACGATAAAGGGCGAGGGCCTTGAAGCGTAGGGCGCGTTCAACATTGTTGGATCGTTTCGATGAAAAGGCTAAATCAAAATATGCGATGGCTTTATCATAGGCTTTCCCCTCATAGTAGGCCAAACCCGTATTTAAGCTATAGGTGTGATTGAGCGGATCTAAATCAAAGGCTTCCGCAAATAATTTGGCTGCTTGGTCAAAGGTTTTTTGGTTGTAAAACTCGGTGGCTTGTTTATACTTCTGCTCAGCTTCTATAATACGCGGTTGGCCATAGGTTAGAATACGGTAGAGTAAAAAGACCGTCTCGTCTTTGGGGAATAATCGATACGCTTCAGCGGCTTTTTCCATAGAAAAGGGATCGCCCAGAGAGCGGGTTTGCGCTAATGAGCGAATATAGATGGTCCATACGGTTTTGGTATCTCCAGCCAGCGCTTTGACCCGTTCAAAGGTTTTGTTTATGCCTTCATAATCTTTACGAATCACGAGTGTGCGCATGTAGATATCGTAATGCGGCATGTTGTTGGGAAGGCCTTCAAATGCTCTTTTGGCATACACATAGGCACTGTCATACTGTTTTTCTTGTAACAGATATTGCGCCTTGAGGTTTTCCCCAAAAAAGATCTGTGGATTGTCTTTTATCCCGCCATCTATCATTTCAAAGGCTTCTGCTTTATTCCCTTGTAAATAATAGTACCGTGCTTTCATGGCTTTAATGGGCATAGCTGTTTCTGTTAAATTTGGAAAATCGTGTGAAATTTCATCCAGTTCAGCGCGGGTTAGTTTAAACGTGGCATTGTTGAATTCGTAAAGTAATCGGCCTTGCTTTTGTAGGGAAATAAAGGATAAAACATGCACATAAAGGCTAGGAAGTAACACCAATAAAACCAAGCTATAGGTGATCTTATTAACAGAGGGCTTTGGGTTTACAACCTCCAAGGACTTGTTCTTTTCTGCCAAATAAAGGGTGAGTATAAGCCCAGCAAAGATGGCAAACGACGATTGCATCAATGGGCGAGCCACTGGAAAGTTTAAGCCCGCGTCAATACCATAAACAACTAAGGGTAAGAGCAAGATAAAGTAATGGAGTTGGAGCACCCCATCGGACCGGTATTTATCGTAAAGCATTTTAAACAAATAGAAGGTAAGAAAGGCGAAAATGGAGAGGTAAGTAAGCCCTCCTAAAATCCCCGTTTCGGCAAAAACATGAACAAAATCGTTGTGTGCATGATAGGGTACGGTGTAGCCTTTTATGTGTTCTTTCCCAATGGAAATAGAAGCGATTTTCCAATTCCCCAAACCACTGGCAAAAATAGGATGGTCTTTGACATAGGCTAAGGCATCAGACCAGTATAAAAAACGACCATTAGACGATTCTTCTGTAAAGGCAATTTTACCTACGGTCGCCGTCAAATTGGAGCGTTGTGTTTTTTGGCTGATAAGGGTATTGACAAACAGAGCCATGAGATACGGTAAAAGGGTAACCGTAATACTTAAAACCCCTTTTTTTATAGTATGGTTCTTGATTAAAATTTGAACCAACTGAAAACCTATAAAAAGGAGGAAAACGAGGAGCGAGCTCAAAATCGCCGAACGCGCTTCAATGATAGAAATCGCAAGGACAGCAAAAAAAAGAATAAACGAAACAAAAATGCGAAAGGAAGCCTTTTTTAGACTATGAAGAAGGTAAAGTAAAAAAGGGATCTTAAAGGCCATAGAAGCCGCAGTAATATTTTTATTTCCCGCAAAGCCCTTTAAATTTAAAACACTAAAATTCTCGGCATTAAAGTTGAGAAAAAAATCGTTGTAATACACCATGAGTTCCGCCAGAAGAAAAAAGAAAAACAGGCGGCTGATAAAAAAGATGCGATTGGGAAGATTATATATAAGGAAAAAACAATAACATATAGCCACAAAGACATTGATGACACGGGGAAGGTTAATGACGGTCTCTACGGGGTTCAACGCGTAAAAATAAGAGCCTGCATTCCAAAGGACATAAAAAAGGTAAAAATAAATAAAATAGGTGCTGAAAAGGGCTGAAAATGAATTGGAATGCTCTTTTGCACGATAAATGAAATAAACCGAGGCTAAAATATTAATCGAGCACAGGTAAATCCATTGAGGGGCGAGAATATCAATGGCCCCAAAATTGGAAAGTGTCCCAGTCACAATATAAAGAACGAGGAGTAAGTATTTTGGGAGGTGCTCAGACGATAAGGTATGTGTGTTCATAAAAATTCTTTTGCCAAAGGTAAAATTTTATGCGTAAAAATACGGCAAAAAAAAACCCCGCTTAAAAGCGGGGTTAATTTATATAACAAAAAGGTTTATTCTGAAACTACATGTGCTCTTTCGGCAGTAGTAGTAAGTGAACCAGCATAACTCTTAGCTGTTGCATAGGCATCAGCAGCATAAGCTGCACCAACACTAGTAAATACTGTTGTACCACTAGTAAGGCTTGAAATGTCTATTGCAGTAGAAGTTGCAACTCCTGCATCAGCATTAGCGGCAGCGATATCAAACCATGCAATGATTGAATCGATAGAAGCCTGAACAATAACGGGCTCTACTGGATCAATAGAAGGCTCAGTTTCTGTAGCAGCAGTTCCTGTAGCACCTGCAGAATATGTTCCAGCAAAATCATTACCAGCCATAACAACTGAGATAGCAGCTCCTGGCTCAGCCAATACAGTAGCAGATGGTCCTACTACAGCAGACAAAGAAGCGTTATTTGTCAATGCAATCGTTTTAACTTTAGTTAAGTTTGACATATCAACAGAAGTCAACTTAGCATTTTCATGAATTTCAACGGTGATCGCTGTATCATAAGGAATGTAATCATGCCCTAATGTTAGGGTTGTTAATGCATCAGCATTGTAGATATCAAGATCAGTAATCTGTCCTGAAGTTTCGATAGAAGCAAGTGAAGCATTAGATCCTGTTACGGTTAAACTATCCGCTTCTCCTTCAACGATAAGTGAAGTTAAAGAGGCATTATTAGTGATCGTGATAGCAGGAGCAAGATTCTCTTGTCCTTGAGCATCACCCACGTCTTTACCTACGATAGTAAGTGTTTGTAATGAAGGGAATGAGTTAGAAACGTTGATAGAAACAGCTTGCTCAAACAATTTGATTGTCGTCGCTGCTGGCGCAACGAGGTTAGCAATAGTCGTGGACTTGACATGAACCGTT
>JBMZTS010000123.1:0-4814 GCA_049623905.1 Flavobacteriaceae bacterium | reverse complement strand
GTGGAGATCAGTTCGCCACAACTTACTGTTTGATCATAAATAAAACTATAATTCGGTGCTTTATTGTGTGTGAAAAATGTTTTCAATTCATCAATAAAACCCTTTATTTTTTTGATCAATGGTGCTTTGTTCTCTCCCAGAAGCTCCTCTACTATGGCTATGTGAAACGCCTCAAGTTCTTGGATGGCTGTTTGGAGTTGATCGGGCTTGTTTTGGTAGGTCTCGACAATGGCCTCAAGTCTATTGGTCGTTTTACCCATTGCAGAAACGACAATCAAGACATCATCTTGTCCTACTTTTTGTAAGACATTGGCGACGTTTTTTACACTCTTAGCATCTTTCACCGATGCCCCTCCAAACTTAAATATTCTCATAATTTATTTGTTAAATAACGCTTTATAGCGTCTTGATCCATTTGTACGGTTCGCCAATCTTCTAAAATTTCCGCCCCACTTTTTTTATAAAAATCAACCGCAGGGGTGTTCCAATCGAGCACAACCCATTCTACCCGCCTAAGGTTATGTTGATGCGCATAATCAATAAAAGCGGTATAGAGTGCTTTTCCAACCCCTGTTCCTCTCTCTGAATGAGTCACAATAAGATCTTCCAGATGTAATGTTGGCCCTTTCCATGTAGAATATCGCGGATAAAACAGGGCCATTCCAACAATGGCATTGTGTTTTTCGGCGACTATACAAGTAAATTTTGGGTGCTCACCAAAACCGTCCTTTACCAAATCCTGTTCTGAAATAACCACGGCCTCTGGTTCTTTTTCAAAATGAGCAAGTTCTTGTATTAAGGTAAGAACTGAGGACATGTCCTCGGGTTTTGCAAAACGCAATTGTACTGTTTCCACTCTTTTATTTTTAAGTTTTCTTTAGCGCTATCGCCGTTCGCTTTATTTTTAGTTCAATTATCACTGCCTTACTTAAGGCTGTTGTCGGTGCAAAAGTATAACAGTTCGATAGATTAACGATGAGCGCCATAAATTTTCACAATTTGATGTCAAAGTGTGAAATCTTAGGCATTCCACCATTGTTCAATTGCATGAGAGAAGGCTGTTGGGTTTTCAGCATGAAGCCAATGCCCTGCATTTTCGACACTAACCAATTGTGCCATTGGGAAGTGATGATGGATTAGTGCCATATCTTGATAATCGATATATCCCGAATTGGCCCCTTTTAAGAAAAGTGTTTTTCCCGAATAATATGCCGACTGCTCCAAAGGTTCGCCAATTTGAGCACTGCTAGATTCGAGCACTTCAATATTTATTCTCAATCCCAATTGCAATGGTGTAACACGATAAATGTTCTTTAGGAGGAACTGACGTGTTCCCAAGTCTTTAACATACCCTGCCAAAAATTCATCGGCCTGCTGTCGTGATGTGATTTGGGAAAAATCAAGAGCAGATAGCCCTGCTAAAATGACGTGATGATGGGCAGGGTACTCTTTTGGAGCAATGTCCACCACTATGAGTTCACTTACTTTTTCAGGATAAAGGCAAGCGAAAAGCATCGCTACTTTTCCGCCCATAGAATGTCCCAATACACAAGCGCTTTGGAGACCGTGACTTTGATAATAATCTTTGAGATCATTGGCAAGATCTCGATAGCTAAAGGCATCGCTCCAAAAACTTCTCCCATGGTTCCGCTGATCTATAAGATGAACACGCCACCCTTGAGCAGCCCATTTTTTGGCATGCGTCTTCCAATTATCGCCCATTCCCAAAAAACCGTGTAAAACAATGAGGTCTTTTGATCCTTCGCCTAAAATTAAAGAATGGAGTGCTTTCATGGATTAAGCAATGACAAATAACGTTTGACAACGGTTTCAAAACCCAAATATAAAGAGTCGCTAATTAGAGCATGGCCAATGGAAACCTCGCGTAAATTTGGAATCTCTTGTACAAAATAAGCCAAATTTTCAAGGTTTAAATCGTGCCCTGCATTGACACCAAGGCCAAATTTATTTGCCAAAATAGCCGCATTGCGATAGGGTAAAATGGCCTTCTCTCTGTCGAGCATATAATTTGAGGCATAGGCCTCAGTATAAAGTTCTATTCGATCTGTTCCTGTGGCCAAAGCGCCTTCAATCATTTCTAAATCTGGGTCCACAAAGATAGAGGTGCGAATCCCCTTGGCTTTAAACTGATCAATGACGTGCTTTAAAAAGGCGGAGTGCTTAATTGTATCCCAACCCGCATCTGAGGTAAGGACGTTTTCAGCATCGGGGACCAAGGTGACTTGAGTGGGTGAAATTTCAAGAACTAACGCGATGAACTCTGGAATAGGGTTGCCTTCAATATTGTATTCGGTAGATAGGACACTAGGCAACGCTTTGGCATCGGCATATTTGATATGACGCTGGTCTGGTCGTGGGTGAACCGTAATGCCCTCGGCCCCAAAGGTTTGAATGTCTTTTGCTACCTGAAGTAAATTTGGCGTATTGCCCCCACGTGCGTTTCGAAGGGTAGCAACTTTATTGATGTTTACACTGAGTTTGGTCATGTCAATTTTTGGTAAAATTACAAACTTACCTTTGGTCAAACTATCAAAAAAAATAAAAAAGTTAAGTTCTCTTTGAGGCGAAAAGCTCAGCTGTGAGAATTTTGTATTTTTGTGTAAAATCTGAAACGATGCAAATTGCGGTTTTATGCCCATTTAACACTGTTGTCTCTGTTGGTTATGCCGAGGGCATCATCGAGCATTTAATGCGTCTTGACATTGATGTGATTGTGGATCATAATCTTTACCGTACCCTAGACAACAATCCGCTTAAAGAGCAATTGGCTGTTTTTGAAGATTTAAATGAAACCACCGATTTTTTAATTTGTGTTGGTGGCGATGGATCAATGCTTCAAGCCGTAACTCGTGTTAAAAACAAGAATGTCCCCATTTTAGGAATTAACACAGGGCGTTTAGGCTTTTTAACCAGTCTACAAAAAGAGTCTCTTAACAAGGGGCTTGAAGCCCTTTGGGAAAAGAAATACAGTTTAGTTCACCGCAGTCTTTTGGCAATCGATATTGGCGCGCATCAAGCGCTTTTAAACGATTTCCCTTTCGCTCTAAATGAAATCAGTGTTAGTCGAAAAGACACCGCCTCATTGATTAGTGTAAAGGCCGAAATCGATGGGCATTCACTTACGACCTATTGGGCCGATGGTCTAATTGTTGCCACACCAACAGGATCAACAGGTTATAATCTCAGTAGTGGAGGACCAATTGTTTTGCCAGAAACCCCTAGCTTTGTTATGACACCAATAGCCCCTCATAACCTGAATATTCGCCCGTTAGTTCTTCCCAATCATTCAATCATAAAATTAGAAGTTTCGGGGCGTGAAGAGCAACATCTACTTTCCCTCGATTCTCGCATAGTAAGCCTTCCACTCAATAGTCCTATCACCATCAAAAAAGCAGACTTCAACATTGCAACAGTTCAATTCAACGATACGGCATTCTACAACACCCTTCGCGAAAAACTTTATTGGGGTCTTGATAAACGGAATTAGGCAATAAAATTCCATTAAATCAGTTAAATAATGTGAGGTACAGGCACAATTGCCTACCCCCTTTTGTACCCTAAACTGAATGAAGCGGATCGGCTTACTTTTTTTTTCATTCTTGTGCTTTTATGTTAGTAAGGCACAAATTCACGAACTAGGCACTTTCATTGGCGGAAGTAACACCATTGGAGATGTTGGCTCGAGTTATCCTGTTTATGCCAATTCTCCCGCAGTTGGGCTGATCTATCGTTGGAACCTAACTACCCGTTTCGCCGCACGTGCAAATTTTATGTCCAGTAACCTCAAAAGTTATGATTTCTATGCTCAAGATTTAAGCCGTTTCAATCGTTTTTTCACCATAGACAACCAAGTTTTTGAATTTTCTGCTGGCTTTGAGGTTAACTTTTTCGAATTTAATCTCCACGACGACGATAAAGAGTTTAGCCCCTATCTGTTTGCTGGTGTAAGTTATTTTCAGCACGATTTATTCGTAATACAAGAAACGTCAAGTACGCCGATAATCACAAAATATGATTCTGAAATGCAATATGCCATTCCTCTTATTGTGGGCGTGAAAGCAAGTATTTCTCCACTTTTTGTCATTGGCTTTGAAACAGGGATACGCTATACCTTTACAGACAATTTGGATGGCAGTAACCCCATAGGTCCCTATGAAAACGATCCTACTGTAAAACACGGAAGCCTTTACAATAAAGATTGGTATGTTTTCACTGGATTCACTTTTAGTTATACCTTTGGGCAAATTCCGTGCTACTGCAAAGATAAATAACGATGACTGAGGAGAACCATTTACCAAAACACGTTGCTATCATTATGGATGGCAATGGTCGCTGGGCAAAAGCTCAGGGAAAGAAACGCATCTTTGGCCACCGCAATGGAACACAAGCGGTTCAAAAAATTGTTGAAGTAGCCGCGCGTATGAAGATAAAACACCTTACCCTCTATGCTTTTTCTACAGAAAATTGGGGAAGGCCTCAACTCGAAATCAATACCTTGATGGATTTGCTCATCAAAGCCTTGCGAAGAGAACTTAAAAAAATGATTAAGAATAATATTCGCTTGTGTAGCATCGGTGACATTAGTCAATTGCCCACTGAAGTTGAGGCAGAATTAAATGAAACCATCAAAAAAACTAGCCAAAATGATGGGATGGTTCTGACTTTAGCCCTGAACTATGGCTCAAGACAAGAGATTACACATGCGCTTCAAGATATTGCGGTCAAAGTTAAAAATAACATAATTTCCCCCGAAAATGTTGATGAAACCATTATAAATGAGCATCTTTACACGC
>JBMZTS010000122.1:0-4852 GCA_049623905.1 Flavobacteriaceae bacterium | reverse complement strand
AAGTCGGCATCGCCAAAAACTTTATTGACATCATCAAAGGAGAGGGTGGGGTCGGGCTTGGAATTTATAACGATTAAATCAAAATTATTGTAGCCTGAAGGTAAAGTAGCATTATTTCCATCATTATCTTGAAACCCAAGATGATTGATATTTATATTATATGTTCCTGCAGGTACATGATCAGGATCGAGAAATAAGGTCGCTTCGAAAGTTTTGATTTGACCCGAAGGAGCTGAGCTTTTATACGGGTGACTATTAACAAGGTAGCCTTCTAATCCCCATTTATGAGCCAGATACCCTTCTATTTTATTAAGAAGAGAAGAGTCATCGCTATTAATCAATAAAATTTCAGTGAACAAGCTACCTGAGGGCATTTTTTGATTTCCATTCCTATTCACAAATAATAAGAACCTGATATTTCTAGCATCAATATCATTCGTCCCCTGGCCAGATACTTTTTGTTCGCCATTAATTCTTGAATAAAAATATTCATCTGATCGAACAACAGTTGAAGAGATTATATACTCGCCTTCATAATTATAATTACCAAAGACTTGTGTGTCTGGACTCCAGCCCATTCCTGGTCCTCCTTCGAGTGCGCCGTAAAAATTACTGCCATTTCCAGCTCTAAAATGTATATCTTCATCGCTAGAACCGTAATTATCATCTAAACTCCAGAAAGCATTTCTTTTGTTGTTTACATTATTCCCAACTTGTCCTGCAGTTATAATCATCCATTTGTCGTTAGACACAGATGATGTTATATTTCTATAACTTGTTGCTAACCAATCATTTCCATCAGAAGTCAAAGTGTTTAAGCCACCGATTGTTGAGATTCCCGTTCTAATTTTATTAGTTGAAATACTCTGTTCTAAATTCCACCAACTATTGGCTTTGTTCAGAACGCTAGACACATAGCCATTTTGATCTTGGTTAATTGTAGTTGTATCTGAGGCATCCCACCACCCAAAAATGTCATTTTCGTCTTCTGGGGTCCAATTTGAACTTGAAGTCGTTTGTAAATTCCATGTACTAAATTGATCATAGCCTGAAGATATTTCAGGATCTCCGTTTTGACTTGACAAATATGGATTGGCAGAGACAGATGAAATGGTTCCATCATCAGAGGCGGTAATGAGTAGCGTTATTGTAACGCCTCCTGAACTAATGTCAACACTTGTATTGTCTTGAGAAAACTCACTTAAGGTAGGTCCGTTTTGAGCATTGGCAATAGAGATGCCAAAGAAAAAAAGCAGACATAGACCATATTTAACGTATTCTCTTTTGTGCATAATATCAGTCTTGACCTACTTCACCTTGGTTATCGGTTTCCTTGGAGGAGGAATTATTTAGTAAAAAGCGAAGGACAAATTCATGAGTTCCTTTTTGAATAGCTGAATTATCGTCAAAATTCATGAATTCATACCCATAGCCGAATTCAACCCCATCGATGTTTTTTGAGGAGAAAAAGAGGGCCATATTGCGGTTATTGGCATAGCCTGCACCTAGCGATAATTTATCTTGATAATTGACCGCTACTGTTCCAGAAAACAGATTGGGGATTTGGGGAGATGAACGGTAAATCAGCACAGGGTCTAGCGTTAAGTTTTTTCCAAGTGAAAAACGAATGCCTCCAGAGAAATACAAATACGCTGCGTCGGTTGCTGTAGTTTCCCACCCACTGTTGTCATCAAACCGTTTGTTGTTGAATATGCTGGGCATTCCCACACCAATAAAATGATTAGGCCCTTGATATTGAATCCCAAAACCCAATACGGGAGTTAAATAACTTTCCACAACTCCGAGGGCAGGGTTATAGGTTGAATATAAACGCTGAAGACGGTCTAAACTGATGTTGTTATAAAACCCCCCGCCTTTTAGTCCAAGAAAAATGTGTTGATTGTTGGATAGTTGTAATTCATAATTATAGTCAACAGTTAAATATGTTTTGTTTTCAATGAAAACCCGATCATTTTGTGCTGTAAACCCTAAATTTATTTTCTTTTTTTGGGGGAGGTTGACAATTAAATAGTTGGTTCTTGGTGCATGCTCTATTCCCACCCATTGACTTCGACTATTTACCGAGATAAAGGCGCCATTTGTTCCTGTAAAAGCTGGGTTATATACGGCCATGTTCATTCGGTTGAATAAAATATGTGCGTCTTGTGCCAACAAGTTTAAACCACTAAGACTAACAATAAAAAAATTAAAGTTAATCAAATACTTGAAGCCTTTTTTTAAAACCAAAACTTTGGGTGTCGCCATAATATAAAACTAAACTAAGGGTGTCATCTGTTTTAAATTAATATCATCAACATTTATGTTGGAGTCAGCAATATTTTTACAACGAATGCGAAAAATGAAAAACAAAGCCTTCAATTAATTTCTTTTTTAAAATTGTTCATTAGGATTTATAACAACAAACATTCGTTGGGGAGCTTCTCAATTTGTAGCTTAGGCCTCTTTTATTTCATGTTTTTATCTTAGCTACAAAACGATTTTGCAAACGAAATAACCTAACTACGCCACCCGTCATTTGACATAAATAAATAAAAAGAGTATGGAAAGGGGCAAAGACTGCTCGCCAGTTGTAAGCGAGAACATTAGAGTTAAACATTCCGCGGATTTCAATATACATTTTGTAGTATTGACTATTACATTACAAATTACAATTTTTTAAAAGTAAAAGGAGGCTCAAGAGAGCTTATTTGACAGAACGAAGTATAATTGCAGTAGCTAATCTGGCAGTCGAAATCGCCTAAAGACGAGCTAAAAAAGCAAACGAAAACATTTTTTAAAACAAAAAAACCTTTCTGAAAAGAAAGGTTTTTTTGTGGAATAATGGGGACTTATTAGTTCGTTCCCGTAATGTTTTCCATGATGATACGATTGTCAAAGCCTTGGGGTAAAAGTTCAGAAAGCTGTGCAAACATTTCTGGTGTTACAACCTCGAGAACGGCTTTATTCATCAAATGCTCTAAAACCTGTTCATAGCTTTCATATCCGTCCCAGAAAAATAAAGGTGCAAATTCTGAGCCCTGCGGGTAAACTCGTGTCGCCATTCCCCAACTGGTCATGCCCGATTTTTTCATATTGCTTTTAAAGCTGTCGGAGATTTTATCTGCCAAGGCTATGGTGGCCCCAAGATTGGTTGGTTTTGCCCAATTCAAAATGACATACTTCCCAGGGCGATTGGTATCAAAACTTTTTTCGGTTTTGTACGTAAAGCTCCCGTAATATTCTCTTTCGACACTTCCATAGATGATCGAAGCTGGCACTCCATATTTTTCCTGTGTTTGCCACCAGTAGCGCGCTTTGGTCATCTGCTGAACATTTTTATAAACATGGACCCAGATGTAGGTTTGCTTATCTGACACTTTTCCGCCAATGGTTTTTTTCATTAAAAACCAATCGGCGATGATGCCTTTATCTTTTGCTTCTTGTGCCAAAGGTTGGGCGAATTTTTTTTCGACCATTTCAAATTGATCCGTATCCAAGGGGTCGATGTTAACCACCTGAAGTTGGAATACTGTTTGAGCTTGTAAAGAGAAAGTAACAAAGGCAATTAAGAGGAATGCTTTTTTCATTTTGAATGAGTTTATGGTTAATGATTCTCAATATACAAAGAAGTTTATTTCAAACAACAATCAGGAGCGATTAGAGCTCAACCTAAAGCACATTAAAAGTCAAAGTATTTCGTGGGGTAGGGCTCATTTTTTAGCGTAAAATGCCACCATTCTTTTTCGTAGGGGACAAAGCCGTGTTTTACCATCACCGACCCTAATAATGTTCTAGCTCTTTTTTGTTTGCGGCTTATGGCATCGAAATTAACATTTGATCGCTTCCCGAAAAAATCATATTTCCCACCCATATCCACTTCACTTAGGGAGTCTTTTCCCTGCAAATAAATTAGGGTTAAATCAACAGTGCTCCCGCGCGAATGCCCAGATTGTTTTGCAATATAGCCCTTGGAAAACAATTCCTTTTTGCTGAGATCAGGATAATAGGTTTGTTGATTGATTGTGTCACTTAGATCTTCTCCCCATGCAATAAAGGCGTTGACTGATTTTTGAGGTCTATAGGCGTCAAAAATTTTAATCCCGTAGCCCATAGCATTAAATTCCTCCTGAGCAGATTTCAAGGCCTTTATTGCGGGATCGGTTAAAACAATGGCCAAATTTTCATAGCCGTGAACCATACGGCCTGTAAAATTATCATTGGTGCGGTACTTGATGTCTAGGACACTATTCGGGATGTTCTCCTGAATAAGTGAAAACCCTTTTGGATGTTGTGAAGAAAGAGGTGCGCAAGACCAAAAAAGCAGCAGAACGCTATAATATTTTAACAGACTCATGTTCACTCTTCAAGGACTCTGACCACACAGTTATAGGTGTTGTTGACAAAATCAAAGGTTCCTGTAGTAAGGAGTTGATTGCCATCGGTTCCGTTTTCAAAATGCTTAACATTAAAGACTTTTCCTTCTCGTTTCCAAACCCCGCGTACAGTAGTCGATAAAAAATTCTCTCCGTCTTGTGCCCATGCCCTAGCGGTATATTCGCCACTGCCTTCGGTCTCTAATAAATTGGTAAAGGTCCAGGTCATTTTAACCGCCCATTGACCGTCTGGTGTTTTTCCGGAAACATTGACAAGATTACTGTCCTGACCAAGGGTGACACTGTTGATTTTAAAATTGACAGGGAATTCACTGCTGTAATTGAATTGTCCGTAACCAACGCCTAGAAAAGATAGAAAGAATACAAATAAGCTGATTGCTTTTTTCATGATAAATATAATTTTAAATAATTAAACTTTTTATCAGTAGAACTGAACACCAAACAAAACAGTTGAAAAC
>JBMZTS010000121.1:0-4861 GCA_049623905.1 Flavobacteriaceae bacterium | reverse complement strand
CGAGCAACAAATAGCTCAGCATTTAGAAGTCCTTGAAGCTAGTTACAGTATTGATTTTGATATAGCTGTAAGAGACCTCAAGTCTCAGTTGACCATTTTAAATGGTGACTATAAAACCCTAGTAATTGCCTTTGAAGAAAATCACAAGCACCCATTAATTCTTAAAGCCATGATAGAAAATTTACGACAACAACTTACCTTATTGTTAGAATTAGAAAACAACTTAAATGGAATAAAAACCCTCCGAAATGAAAATGAAATCCTTTAAATTACATCGCTATTTTGGGATACTGTTAATCTTTATCCTTTGCGCCACATCTGGGAATGCCCAAAAAACAGAGCGCACCATAGAAAAAACCTTTCCCATCAATCCCGATGGAAAACTTACCCTAGACAATAGCTATGGTAACTTAACCCTCAATCAATGGGATAAAAATGAAGTGCATATTCGCGTAAACATTTCCGTTGAGGGTTCCGATCGAGACCGTCAAGAAGACGTTTTGGAGAATATTTCCATTAACTTCAATCACTCGCCCGAAAGCGTCAGTGCGCAAACCAATCTAAAAACAGAATCTGCTTGGTGGCAAAAATGGAATTTGTTTAAGCGCAACAACTTGAACTATTCCATTGATTATTACGTTCAATTACCCAAAACAATTGCCGTCGATTTGAACAACGACTACGGCCGGATTTTTTTAGATGAATTGGAAGGAGCGGCCACCATACGCTGTGACTATGGCTCAATAGATATTGGCCGCCTGGAGCATAGCGATAACCGCATTAATCTACAGTATGCGCCCAATTCAACCATAGACTATATCAATGCTGGAAGCATTGAAGCTGATTATTCTGGATTGATCGTTGAAGCGGCTCAAAATATTGACCTTAATACCGATTATTCAAAAAATACGTTTAAAAGTATTCACACCCTCGATTTTAACGCCGATTATGGCAGTTTGACTCTAGGGGAAGTGCATCAAATCATCGGCAATGGTGATTATGTTTCAATTAAAATTGAAACTCTCTCTAAAAAAGCGGATCTAACGGTTGATTATGGTGGCCTAAAAATCAGTAACATACAACCCAGTACAGAACACATCCGTATCGATTCTGATTATGCAGGAATAAAGCTCACCGCTGATGACAATTGGTCGTTTCGGTTTACCATCGCAACCCAATACTCAGGTTTTAAGACCGATTTTCCTCTTGATTACCGAAAAAAAATCATCGAGTCGAACAACCGCTTCTATCAAGGCCAACATCGTGAAGGCCTACATCAACTTGACATTAGCAGCGAATATGGCGCTGTAAAACTTTATCAAAACTAATTTAACCTCAACGTCCCATGAAAAATCTACTCCTAATAGCCCTTTTATTTGTTCAAACTCTTTGGACAGTCAACGCTCAGCATTACATCAAAGGAAATGGTCATATTGTTACCAAAGAAAGAACCATTGAAGGGTTCAATACAATAAAGGTAAGTGGTAGCTTCAATGTGCATCTCTCGCCTGAATTGAAAAAAAAATTAACCCTAACCACCGATGAAAACATTATTGAAGCCATCGTAACAGAAGTAAAAGAGGGCGTGCTCATTATACGGAATAAGAAAGGGAAAAGTTTAAGACCCTCAGACCGGAATAGAATTCAAATTACAATACCTCAAACCTCACTTAAAGGGGCCTTTCTCAGTGGTTCAGGGAAGATTTACAGTGATAATACATTCACGACCGGTAAGTTTAAAAGTCATCTTTCGGGGTCTGGAAAAATTGATCTTCAGCTCAAAGCAGATCACATAGAGACGGTACTTTCAGGAAGCGGTAAAATTGTTCTAACGGGACACACCAATAGACTTAAAGTCAAACTCTCCGGATCTGGTGTGATTCGATTAAATGACCTTGAGGCACAACAGGGAGAGATCAGCCTTTCAGGATCGGGAAATGCATATGTGCGTTGTCGCGATGAACTAAAAGCAGTGCTCAGTGGATCAGGGAGAATACGCTATTATGGAGAGCCTAAAGAGAAGTTACACACCAAGGTAAATGGATCGGGCTCCATTCGCAAAGCTATTGAGTAGCCGCTTTTTTGTTCACACGAAGAAGTAAAACAGCCCCAGCGATAAAAAACACCACAAACACAAGAATGGCATTGCGCATACTTCCCGTGATTTGATCGATCGCCCCAAAGAGAAACATCCCAATAATGATAGCGATTTTTTCGGTGACTGCATAAAAGCTAAAATAAGACGTGGTATCGTCTGTTTCGGGTAAATATTTACTGTAAGTGGCACGGGAAGTCGCCTGTAACCCCCCCATGACTAAGCCGACAAAACCAGCGACATAATAAAACTCCAACGGGGTCTCAATGAAAAAAGCATAGACACAGATTGTTCCCCAAATAATATTAATGATGATTAAAGTTGTGATGTTTCCGAACTTTATGGCTGAGCGGGCAGCTAAGATTGCGCCGATAATTGCCACAAGCTGAATGAGAAGTATACTTACAATAAGCCCCGTTGTTTTTTCGCTATCAGAGGCCCATGCAATCTCCTCTTCACCAAAATAGGCCGCCACCAACATTACGGTTTGTAGTGCAAGTGAATAAATAAAAAAAGCCGATAAATAACGTTTTAAAGGGAAATTCCCTGCCATTTGATGATACACCGATTTCAGCTCTCGAAAACCATTCCACAAAATATCGCGATTAAACTTTTCATTATTACTATTACCTTTAGGTAAATAGTACAACGAATATTGACTAAATAAAGCCCACCACACCCCGACAGAAATAAATGAATATTGCATAGCGGTCATGGCTGCTTCTGAAGGAGAGCCACCAATTCCATACATCTCTGGTAACATCACCATGGAGAGATTGACTAACAACAATAACACGCTCCCGATATATCCCATTGAATATCCTTTTGCACTGGCTTTATCCTGTTGCTCAGGATAAGCAATATCAGGCAAATAAGAATTGTAAAAAACAAGACTGGTCCATAAGCCAATCATGGCCAAAAAATAGAACAGTAAGCCCAAATAAATATTATTCAGATCAAACCAATACAAGCCAATACAAGACAGTGAACCGATATAGACAAAAAGTTTTAAAAAGAATTTTTTATTACCCATAAAATCGGCTATTCCAGATAAAATAGGTGAAATAAAGGCAACAATAACAAAGGCACAAGCAGTTACAAAACTGATCATCGCAGTATTTTTTACCCCATAACCCATGAAGAGAATAATATTATCTTCAGCAAATAAGGCCGCATAATAGATAGGAAAAATGGCCGAAGTAATTACAAGTGAATACACCGAATTTGCCCAGTCGTAAAATGCCCACGCATTGATCAGCTTTTGGTTTCCTTTTGGAAGAGAGATTCTGGTTTCTAACATAAATCTATAGTGATTGATCCAATATACAATCTTTTTTAAGCCTGATATATTTTAAGCGAAATGTTTTATCAATCTTTATAGCAAATAATATGTGTAAGCAAAACTTATTTTAAATCATAAAATATTTATTTTCAACGCTTTAAAATAGTTATATAAAGTGTAAGTTTTATTTTATTTAATAATAAATTATTTGCTATTAAAGTGTTACTTTAAGTCTTGGGGTTGACAAAAAATGCATAACACGATCGTTTTTTTTAATCAAATTTGATCACAATAGCTGGAGAAGTGTATCTTTAAAATAAAAAAATGTGCTTGATCAAAAGACTTCTTTTTTACGTGCTACTTCTCCCCTTTTTGGGCAGCTGTCAGAACAAACAAAACAACACCGCTTCACCCGCTAGAAAAACATATTCTGTCGTTAAAACCGAAGCCGAATGGCAAGAAATTTTGACCCCACTTGCTTATAGAGTTCTACGGAAATCAGCCACAGAAAGAGCCTTTTCGGGACCTCTTAATAACAACAAGCGCAAAGGTGTCTATGTTTGCGCTGGATGCAAGAATCCCCTCTATCAATCAGAACACAAATACGATTCGGGTTCTGGGTGGCCTTCATTTGATCGAGGGGAAGATCAAAATTTAGAATATGCTGTTGATTACAAGATTGGCTATGCACGAACGGAATTAAAATGCGCCAACTGCGGTGGCCACCTCGGCCATATGTTTAATGACGGCCCAAGGGCTACAACAGGAAAACGACATTGTATCAACTCTGCTGCTTTGGCTTTTATTCCCCATAAAAATGAGTAAATACAATGATAAAAGGTCGGAGGAGGACTGGAAAGCTCAATTATCCGCTGAGGAATATCGCATTTTGCGCGAAGGCGGAACGGAATACCCTTTTACTGGCCAATACAACACCCACACTGAAAAAGGAACCTATTGCTGTAAGGGTTGTGGCGAACCCCTCTACGAATCAAGTGCAAAATTTGACAGTGGTTGTGGCTGGCCCTCTTATGATAAAAGCATAGATGGAGCTATTGAATACCGCAAAGACGCCTCCTTAGGAATGCTGCGTATCGAAATTCTCTGCGCAAACTGTGGTGGACACCAAGGACACGTTTTCGACGATGGGCCCACCATTACACGCCAGCGCTATTGTGTGAATTCGGCCAGCATTGATTTCCGCCCAAGCCAAGATTAAATCTTTTTGATTTTTGTACCTTTGCAGGGAATTTAACTGCAAAAAAAATGACGAAATACGATATCATCGTGATTGGAAGTGGACCCGGAGGCTATGTGACTGCTATTCGTGCGTCTCAACTGGGATTTAAAACCGCTGTAATCGAAAAAGAAAGCCTCGGAGGAGTGTGCCTGAATTGGGGATGCATTCCTACTAAAGCACTCATCAAATCGGCACAGGTTTTCGATTACCTCAAACATGCTGAAGATTATGGACTCCGCGTAAA
>JBMZTS010000120.1:0-4891 GCA_049623905.1 Flavobacteriaceae bacterium | reverse complement strand
AACTCTAAAGAATAAACTTACAACTCCCTGATTAAAAAGGGAGTTTTTTTTTAAAACACTTTACCAACTAAAGCTTTTAAACTATTTTTGTGCTGCAAAAAAGATAATCATGTCAAAACTAAACTGTTTCATCGTGTTTACGATACAAGCAACGGAAACCCCTTTGGGGGTATAAAAAATCTACCAACGCTTTTTTGACCTTATTATCTTATACTTGAATTTTCCTTGTAAATAAACCTTAAAACATGAAAGTTTTAAAATTTGGCGGCACATCAGTTGCCAATTCATCTAGTCTAAAACACGTTATATCTATTGTAAAAGAACAAGCGCAATGCACCGTTGTTGTTTCTGCCCTTGGTGGCGTTACAGATTTACTTCTCGAAGCCATGCATCAAGCGGGAAATTCCGATGCTCAATACAAATCGGTCTTGGCTACGCTAGAAGAACGTCATTTAGAGCCTATCAAGGCGTTTATTCCATTAAACAAGCAAAGTAGTTTAATCAGCTTCATCAAGGTTGAAATAAACAAACTGGAAACCTTACTCGACGGGGTGGCAATGCTCCAAGAAATCACTCCCAAAACCATTGATAAGATCTCTAGCTTTGGTGAGATTCTTTCCAGCAAAATTATTGAAGCTATTTTCATGACGCATCGGCTAGATGTTCGTCTTCTCGATGGTCGCGATTTAATTGTTACGTCTATTCAAAACAACAGACAAATCGTCGATTGGAAAACAACACAGAAAAAAGTTAAAGAAGCCTACCAAAACGCCAAAAATAAAATAACACTTATTCCAGGCTTTATTGCCCAAAACGACAAAGGAGAAAACACCACACTTGGGCGTGGGGGCTCCGATTTTACTGCGGCTATCATTGCCAACATCCTCGAAGCCCAAACTCTAGAGATATGGACGGATGTAAGTGGCATGTTTACGGCTCACCCGAAAATTGTTGCGCAGGCCACCCCAATTAAAAAGCTCAGTTATTTAGAGGCGATGGAACTCTCCCATTTTGGTGCAAAAGTTATCTATCCTCCCACACTTCAGCCGCTTGTTGAAAAAAACATTCCCATCTACATCAAAAACACTTTTGCTGCGCAAGATGTTGGAACACTGATTTCTTCCAATGAAGAAAGGCAAAACGGAGAAGTTGTAAAAGGAATGAGTCATATTGCTAAAGTCTCTTTAGTCAGTTTGGAAGGCAGCGGGATGATTGGAATCCCTGGTTTTTCAAAACGTCTTTTTGAGGCGTTATCTCTAGAAAAAATCAATGTCATTATGATTACCCAAGCATCTTCGGAACATTCAATATGCATCGGCTTACGATCTGAAGACGCTTCAAAAGCTAAAACCATTATCGATCAAGAATTTGCTTTTGAGATATCATTGAACAAGGTAGACCCCGCCAAAGTTGAAAATGACATGGTCAATATTGCCATGGTTGGCGATAACATGAAGAATCATCAAGGTATTAGCGGAAAGATGTTTAGTACTCTTGGTGCAAACAATGTCAATATTAGAGCTATTGCGCAAGGAGCATCAGAAAGGAATATCTCGATTATCATCGCTGAAAAAGACACACAGAAAGCCCTAAACAGTCTTCACGAGGCCTTTTTTGAGGCCAATATTAAAGAGCTTAACCTTTTTGTTGTTGGGGTTGGAAATGTAGGAAGCAAATTGATGGAACAGATTCATCAACAAAAGACTTATCTACGCGATATTCTTCAACTTCGTATTAGAGTAATTGCTATGGCAAATTCTAGAACCATGATGCTTAGTGACAAAGGCATTGACCTTACTCAGTGGAAAAAGGAATTACCCAATGGTCAAAAAACCGACATCAATGCCTTTTTTAACCATGCAAAATCACTGAATTTACGCAATAGTATTTTCGTTGATAACACTGCCAATGAAATGATTTCAAAAGAGTATAAACGCTTTCTAGAAAACAATATAGGCGTGGTAACCTGCAATAAAATTGCCTGTGCCGATCAATTTGAAAATTATGCTCTACTCAAGAAAACTTCACGAAAATACAGCAGCCCTTTTCTTTTTGAAACCAATGTGGGGGCTGGGCTACCCATCATTGACACCCTGAGTAATCTTATCGCTTCTGGAGATCGCATTCATAAGATTCAAGCGGTGCTTTCTGGGAGTTTAAATTATGTCTTTAATAATTTTTTAGAAGAAGACCGATTTAAAGACATTGTATTGAAAGCCCAAGAAGAGGGATATACGGAACCCGATCCTAAAATTGATCTTAGTGGTGTCGATGTTGCTCGAAAAATTTTAATCCTCGCCCGTGAAAGCGGAATTGAAATCGAACTTGAGGACATTGAAAACACACCCTTTCTTCCAGAGGATTGTCTTAAAACCCCTGATAACGAAGCGTTTTACACCTCATTAGACAGACATAATGCTCATTTCAATAGCTTGCTAAAAAATGCAAAAAAGAATACTGCACGTTTAAAATACGTGGCCCAATTGGAAGGAAACAAAGCAAGTGTTGGCCTGCAAGAAATACCCGAAGGACACGATTTTTATCATTTGAATGGTAGCGATAATATCATTTTGTTTTTTACCGATCGCTACAGCGAACAACCCCTCATTGTAAAAGGCGCCGGAGCTGGGGCTGATGTGACCGCATCAGGTATTTTTGGTGACATCATACGTATAGGAAAACGCTAATGGAGGAAATTAAACTTTTTTCACCCGCAACGGTAGCCAATGTCTCTTGTGGATTCGACGTTCTAGGATTTTGTCTTGATCCAATCGGTGATGAGATGATCATTAGAAAAACCAAGACGAAAGGGGTTCGCATCATAAAAATTGAAGGTCAAGACCTTCCGCTTGAAAACAAAAAAAATGTTGCTGGAGTCGCCGCAGAGGCCCTTTTAAAAGAGGTCACATCCGATTGTGGATTTGAAATAGAAATCTACAAAGGCATCAAAGCGGGAAGTGGAATCGGTAGTAGTGCTGCTAGTGCTGCTGGTGCTGTCTTTGGAATTAACGAGCTTTTAGATCGGCCGTTTACCCGTAAAGAATTAATTCGGTTTGCCATGATAGGTGAAGTATTGGCCAGTGGAACAGCGCACGCCGACAATGTCTCTCCTGTCCTACTGGGTGGCTTTACTCTTGTAAGAAGCAACCAAACTGTAGATGTGATAGCCTTGCCCACACCCAAAGAGTTGTACGCGACCATCATACATCCTAAAATTGAATTGAAAACAGCCGATTCTCGTTCTGTTTTGAAAAGACAAATTACACTCAATAAAGCCATTGAACAATGGGGCAATCTTGCCGCTTTTGTTAGTGCCCTTCATACCAACGATTACGATTTGATTTCAAGGTCTTTGGTCGATGTTATTATTGAACCAGAGCGCTCAATATTGATTCCCTATTTCAATGAACTTAAAAAAGCCGCTCTCGATCATGGGGCATTGGGCAGTGGAATCTCGGGATCTGGCCCGTCGATCTTCGCTCTTTCTAGAGGAATAGAAACAGCTCAAAGAGTCGAACGTATAATGGGTGAAGTTTTTCACCCTTTAAACATCAACTTCGATACTTATGTCTCCAAAATAAATACACAAGGAATAAGAATCCTCGAACAAAAATGAAGTATTACAGTTTAAATCATCCCAAAGAAAAAGTAAGTTTTTCAAAAGCTGTTGTTAACGGAATTGCTCCCGACCGAGGACTGTATTTCCCAGAAAACATACCTCAACTCCCAGCAGGTTTTTTTAAGACCATTGAGACAATGGATCTTCACGAGATGGCCTTGACTGTTATGAAACCATTTGTGGAAGAAGACATCCCTTCAAAAGAACTCAAAACAATACTTGAACGAACTCTGGACTTTGATTTCCCGATAGTCCCCATTGATTCACAAATTGGAAGTTTAGAATTATTTCACGGACCAACCCTAGCGTTTAAAGATGTCGGGGCGAGATTCATGGCACAATGTCTTGGCTATTTCAATACAAGGAATAAAACACAAAAAGTAACGGTACTTGTTGCGACTTCTGGGGATACTGGCGGTGCGGTTGCTAATGGGTTTTTGGGCGTTGAAGGTATTGATGTGGTCATCCTCTACCCTAAAGGGAAAGTGAGTGAAGTACAAGAACTTCAACTCACCACCTTAGGTCAAAATATTTCAGCCCTAGAGGTAGATGGGGTTTTTGATGATTGCCAAAACATGGTCAAAACGGCCTTTTTGGATCATAAAATAACCGCAAAACGACAACTTACCTCAGCCAACTCAATCAATGTGGCGCGATGGCTTCCTCAAATGCTTTATTATTTCATTGCTTACAAACAATTATCCACTGAAAAAAGACCATTGGTTGTTTCTGTTCCAAGCGGTAACTTTGGAAACATTTGTGCGGGGATGATCGCTCAAAAAATGGGATTACCAATCGACCATTTTATTGCCAGTACAAACATCAATGATACGGTTCCTACCTTTTTGAAAACAGGAACTTATACACCAGTCAAAGCGCAACCAACCCTATCGAATGCGATGGACGTGGGAGACCCCAGCAACTTTGTTCGGATTCAAAAAATTTATGGCAATACCTTTGAACAACTTACTCAGCATCTTTCGGCCTATCGTTTTAACGATGATCAGACAAAAAAAGCGATGCAAGACCTCTATTCTAAAGCTGCTTATATTTCCGATCCGCACGGAGCAGTCGGTTATCTCGGTCTGAAAAAATATTTGGAGCAACACCCTGACCACTACGGGTTGTTTTTGGAAACGGCGCATCCGGTTAAATTTTTAGATACCGTAGAAAAAACCCTAGAGACCAAAGTAGTCCTCCCATCTAAAATCAAAACACTTTTCGAAAAAAAGAAAACATCTGTTCCCATTTCCAATTACGAAGAACTCAAAA
>JBMZTS010000119.1:0-4907 GCA_049623905.1 Flavobacteriaceae bacterium | reverse complement strand
AGAGAAACTGCAGCATCGCCAGTGACATTTACAACAGTACGACACATGTCTAAAGGACGGTCAATAGCAAAGATCAATGCCAAACCTGCTTCAGGGATACCTGCTTGGGCCAATACAATGACTAACATAACGATACCTGCACTAGGTACTGCTGCAGTACCAATGGAGGCTAAAGTAGCCGTAAATATAATCCCCAATTGAGCGGAGAGGCTTAGATCGAGCCCAAAAGCTTGGGCAATAAAAACAGCAGCAACTCCTTGATAGACACTGGTTCCATCCATGTTAATCGTTGCGCCAATAGGCAGCACAAAACTACTGACTTCCTTGTCAACCCCTAAATTTTCTTCAACACATTCCATCGTTACTGGCAATGTGGCTGCGCTTGAGCTGGTCGAAAATGCCAACAATTGAGCTGGAGCGATCCCTTTAAAGAAGAAGTTAGGTGATTTCCCAGTAAAAATCTTAACAATAAATGCGTAGACTACTATCATCGCTGCTAAACCAAGTATGAGTGTGAGGGCATAGAGGGCTAAGGCTTGAAATAATTCCAAACTGGGAGCTTCAACGACCAAGGCGGCTAAGAGCGCAAATACTCCATAAGGCGCCGACAACATGATCAAATCTATCAGTTTTAGTATAATGGCATTGAAAGAATCAAAAAAGGCTTTAACGGGTAAAGCGGTTGTTTGCGGCAATAAGATCATTCCAATTCCAAAAAATAGAGCAAAGAAGATAATTTGAAGCATATTCCCGTTGTTTGAAGCTGCTGCAAAAATATTGGAAGGCACAACATCGACTAAGGCCTGTAATGGCCCCTCCTCTTGTTGTTTTGCCGCCGCTTCTCGCTTTTGATCCGCATCTGAAGCATAGGCTTCTACGAGCTCTTGTCGCGTTTCAACCGAAATTGATTTTCCTGGCTGAAGCGAGTTGACCAAGATTAGACCGATAACCACAGCGATTAGGGTTGTACAGATGTAAATCAAAATCGTTCGTCCTCCCATTTGCGATAATTTTGAAATGTCCTGCAAATCGGAAACGCCTTTGATTAGTGAAGCCAAAATTAAGGGGATGGCAATTAGTTTTAAAAGGTTGATGAAAATTGTTCCAAATGGTTTGATGTAATCACCAATAAAAGCGGGCCCGAAGTCGGTAAAGGAGAGCGCTAAGCCAAAAATGACCCCAAGGGCCATCCCGATCAATATTTTCCAATGTAATGCTAATTTTTTCATTCGTTCTATTTCTTATTGGTTCTTCGTATGAGGTCGTAATCGGCTAAAACAAGTGCAGCCATAGCTTCTACTATGGGAACAGCCCGTGGAACAACGCAAGGATCGTGTCTTCCCTTACCTTCCATCGTCACTTTTTCGCCTTTGTTGTTTATTGTTTCTTGCGCTTGCATAACTGTCGCAACGGGTTTAAAGGCAACATTGAAATAAATGTCCATCCCATTGGAAATTCCACCTTGAATTCCACCCGAACGATTCGATTGTGTTGTGCCATCGGCATTATAAGGGTCGTTGTGTTGACTTCCCTTGAGTTGAGCACCGGCAAAGCCACTACCGTATTCAAAACCCTTAACCGCGTTTATAGATAGCATGGCTTTACCCAGTTCAGCGTGTAATTTATCGAAAGCAGGTTCGCCTAAACCAACAGGGCAGTTTTGGATTACACAGGTGATAATTCCACCCACAGTGTCTCCTTCTTTGCGAATTTGTTTGATGTATTTTTCCATTTCTGCTGCTTTGACTGGGTCTGGACAACGCACAGGATTGTTTTCAATGGAGTTAAAATCGAGTGATTCGTAGGCTTGATCTAGCGAAATATTCCCTACGGCAGAGACAAACGCGTTGATTTTGATAGGGCTTAAAAATTGTTTAGCGATCGCACCAGCTACTACCCTGCTGGCTGTTTCCCGCGCAGAACTTCTTCCTCCACCGCGGTAATCGCGGAAACCGTATTTTTGATCGTAGACGTAGTCGGCATGCGACGGACGATAACTGTCTTTTATGTGGGTGTAATCTTTAGATTTCTGATTGGTGTTGTGAATGGCAAAACCGATCGGTGTTCCAGTTGTTTTGCCTTCAAAAAGCCCAGAAAAAAAAACCACTTCATCGGGCTCTTTCCGTTGGGTAACTATTGCCGATTGTCCGGGCTTACGCCGCTCAAGTTCCGATTGGATAAGATTTAAATCAAGTTCTATACCAGCAGGACAACCATCTATAACGCCGCCAATTGCTTTGCCATGAGATTCTCCAAAAGTAGTGACACGAAATAGTTTTCCGAAATGGTTTCCAGCCATGAGATAAATTTCCAACAAATATAGAATTAAAATAAACGACATCCCAAGGCAATGCCAAATCCGATTGGTCAAATTAATACAGTTTGTGTATTTTTGTCCTATGAGAAAGATAACGTGCCTTGCCCTAATTATAGCAGCTGCTTTTACCGCCTGTGAGTCTATTGAAAAAAACACCTTTGTGATAAAAGGAACAACGGATTTACCCGACGGTAAAAAAATCTTTCGAATTATTGCTAATAATAACAGACAGCCCTCAACAGTTGACACTACCGAAGTCGTTAATGGTGCTTTTTATCTAAAAGGCGATGTCTCTCAAATCGACATTAATTTTTTATTCGTTGAAGGAGAAAAAGTAAACTCAGCCTTTATTTTGGAGGAAGGTAAAATTGAAATCTCACTCTACAAGGACAGTCTTGACACTCCCTATCTGGGGGGAACAAGCTCCAACAAAGACTTACACGTTTATCGGGTGGAGACCAAAAAATACGCCACACAAATGAACGCGATTATTAAAGAGATTCAAGAGGCCAATCGGCTTGGCGATAATCTTTTAGTGGAAGATCTACAACAACAGTACACCCATTTTCAGGAAAAATTAAAGCGCTACGAAGAAAATTTCGTCGCCACGAAAAACGACTCTTACATTTCGGTATTAATTTTAGAACGTTTTCTCGCCCAAAAAACAATGCCTAAAAATGAAATAAAATCAATTTTTGAGACCTATACAGACCGTTTGAGAAGCAGTAAATCGGGGATTGTGATTTCAAACAACATCAATACGCCTAACCATCCGACTGCCATAGGTGAAATTGCGCCCTTGTTTGAAGGGCCAACGCCAAAAGGCGATCGCATCGCTTTAGAAAGTTTGCGGGGCAAAGTAACCATCATAGATTTTTGGGCCTCTTGGTGCCGTCCTTGTCGTATTGAAAACCCCAATCTTGTTCGCCTCTATAAGCGCATGCAACCTAAAGGGCTTGAAATCATCGGTGTTTCTCTAGATCGAAACAAGGCCAGTTGGGAACGTGCTATCGACGATGATGGTTTGCAATGGAAACACGTCTCAAATCTTCAATATTGGTCCGATCCCATCGCACGTCTTTACAGTGTAAGAGCAATTCCTGCCGCCTTTGTACTTGATCGTGAAGGAAGAATTGTAGCAAAAAACCTACGAGGCGCTCAACTAGATGCTAAAATTGAGGAACTTCTGGCCGAATAAACTATTCACGCTTAAAGAAAAAATAACCCGCAATCAAGGTCACAAGACTTAACATGATGAGTGTTATCATTGATTTTTGAATAACAAAAGGATCAAAGATCAGGGTGCACAGTATCCCTCCAATCGCTCCGCCAAAATGAGCGGTATGCCCTATACCATCATTTTGTTGTTTCATTCCAAACAACGTATAAATTAAATATCCTACACCGAAAACATAGGCAGGAAGAGGAACGGGAAAAAAGATAAACTGTAATTTCATGTCGGGGAAAATCAGAATAGAACTGTAAACAACGCCCATAATGGCACCACTTGCTCCAACGGCACTGTAATAAGGGTTATCGCGGTGGTAATAGTAAGCCAATATATTCCCTGAGATCAAGCTGATTAAATACAGAAAAATGAAATTTAGCCATCCTAACCCCAAGACTAGATTATCGCCAAAAATATAAAGGGTAAAACCATTAAAAAGCAAATGTTGCTGGTCAACGTGGATAAAACCAGCCGTCAATAAACGATAGTATTCTCCGTTTTGAACCGCACGAATATTGAACTTTAAACGGTTGAAAAACACACTGTCCTTGAATGCGGTATAACTCAAAAGAACAATAGAAGAAAGTAAAATTAAAAGCAAAGGGGAAATCCCTGTCATAGCAGATGGTTTAGGTCAAATATAATTATATTTGCACGAAATAAACGTCTTGTGCAACTCCTCATTTTTTTGATAAGCTATCCCATTTTAATGGGGCTTTCCCTTCTACCCTACCCCCTTTTATATGGGCTTTCAAACGTCCTTTCATTGCTTATTCATCGTTTTTTTCGTTTTAGGTTGACCGTTGTACGGAAAAATTTAAAATTGAGTTTTCCTGAGATGTCCGACAAAGAACGTTCTGTCATTGAAAAGCAATTTTATCGGCATTTTTGTGATGTTTTTCTTGAGATGATAAAGAACTTGACCATTTCTGAAAAGCAAATCAAAAAGCGTTTTAAATTCATCAATATTGACCTGATTAATCGCTGTGAAGAGCAAAAGCAAAGTACCATTCTATTGCTTGGACATTATTCCAATTGGGAAGGCATGTTAAGCATTGGATATCACCTCAAGGGAAAAGCCTACGGTATTTATAGTCCCCTATCCAATAAATATTTTAATCGGCTTATTACAAAATCTAGAGAAAAACATCGGGCTTATCTTGTGTCACGTTACCAGACCATTAATTTTATTCGTGAAAGCGTTAAAAAGGGCAAATTTGCTCTTTATGGCTTTATCAACGATCAATCTCCACAACCAAAACCTAAAAACTACTGGCGCGACTTTATGGGTGTTAAAGTTCCCGTATTTACTGGAGCTGAGCGTATGGCTAAAGAATTTAATTTTCCTGTATACTACACTGA
>JBMZTS010000118.1:0-5003 GCA_049623905.1 Flavobacteriaceae bacterium | reverse complement strand
TCAAAGCGTGTGGTCGCTTGTACCTCACATGTACCGCCAAATGTGATTGTCGCAAGACTTTGTTTTGATAGCGAATGACGTGCATCTACCATTCCGCCGGTGGATATACGAATTTGCTGCTCTTCCACTTCTCCCAATACGGATATTTTTCCTCCTGTTTTTGCTATGTACTTCGCCATCTTTGCGAGCAATGCTAACTCAACTTCTGCCCCTTTCCGGCTGCGTATTTCTAACGTTTGTGTTTGAAGAGTATCGATTATTGAAAGGAATGCACCGCGACTCAGATCAATCATCTTTAAATCACCAGAGAAAAACAATTCAATGTTTGCATCAATTCCTTTCAATGTTTGAAACGTTTTCATTCCAATCTTGAGACAACCATCTTTGTTGGTAACAGTTATTCCCTCTTCGTTTTTGCTTGTGATTGAAATGGCGTTCGTATCTCCCTGAACCATCGTCACGTGTAAGCCATCTTTAACGATTAGTTCTGTAAACTCTCCTATTGTTTTCTGTTGACTAAAAACACCTATAGAAAACACAAAAAAAATAAGATAAAGGTTTTTCATGGGTACGCTTTATTCAAAATTACATAAAACTAATCGTCCACAATCAATAAATCGATTTGTCTTTTTAATAAATCAGTTGCTATAACTTTCGCTTGAATATCGTCACCAAGCTGATATTCTTTTTTGGTGTGTTGACCAATTACCTTTAATTGAGCTGGTTCGTAATAAAAAAAATCGTCGGGGAGATCCTGTATACGGACAAATCCTTCGCTTTTGCTCTCATCTAGTTCAATAAAAATACCTCTTTCAGTAACCCCTGAAATCGATCCTTTACAAATTGCTCCTATACGTTTTGATATATATTTTACCTGCATGAACTTAATAGAGTCTCGCTCTGCTTTGGTTGCCAGAATCTCTTGATCGGTACAATGTTTTAGTTGTTGTTCTAAATCAGGGATCTTGGGTTGAGACTTTTCGGTGAGGTAATGTTGTAACATCCGATGAACGATTACATCTGGGTATCTGCGAATCGGTGAAGTGAAATGTGTATAATGGGTAAAGTGCAACCCATAATGGCCAATATTTTCTGTCGTATATATCGCTTTGCTCATACTTCGGATTGCTAGGGTATCGAGTAGATTTTTTTCGGGTTTTTGGTCAATTTGTAATAGTAATGAATTGATTGATTTTGCAATTGTATTTGGCGTGTTTAAATTCAATTTATAGCCTAACCCGAAAGCAATTCTTGCAAACTGGGCAAGTTTTTCTTCATTTGGCTCATCATGTACTCGATAAACAAACGGTGGTGCTTGTTTCTGGTCACCAATGTATTTTGCCACATATTCATTTGCAAGAAGCATAAATTCTTCAATCAAGTGATTTGCCGCTTGACTTTCTTTAACACGAACGGCCGTTGGTTGATTTTTATCATCTAAATCAAAACGAACTTCTTGCTTGTTAAAGTTAATTGCACCATTTTTTAAGCGCTTTTTTCTTCTGGACGATGCTATGTTATGTAAGTATTGAATCGCTTGAAAAACATCATCATCAACAGTGTTTTGAGATGATGTTAAAGAAATCTCTTTTGGAATTGTTTTTGTTTGTGTAGAGATCATGTGTTGTGCCTCTTCATAAGCAAAACGGGCATCAGATAGAATCACAGATTTACCAAACCACTGTGATTTTACTTCGCCTAGGGAAGTAATTTCAAAAACGGCAGAAAAAGTTAATTTCTCTTCTTTTGGACGAAGAGAGCAAATTTGGTTCGATAATTTTTCTGGAAGCATAGGTACAACACGGTCCACCAAATATACCGATGTAGCTCTTTGGTATGCCTCTTTGTCTAGCACACTTCCCGGTTGAACATAGTGTGACACGTCTGCTATATGTACGCCAACCTCAAATAAATCTTCTGATATAGATTGAAAAGAAATCGCATCATCAAAATCCTTTGCGTCTTTTGGATCGATTGTAAAAGTCAGAACATCACGGAAATCGCGACGCGCTGCAACTTCTTGTTCTGTAATACCTGTTTCTAACTGTGACGCATACTTTTCTAGCTCTTTAGAAAATTCCCATGGTAAACCATGACTAGCCATAATAGTGTGGATTTCTGTTTCATGGTTTCCTGGTGTTCCTAAAATTTCTTTAACGACTGCTTTTGGATAGTTTGATTTCTTCTTCCAGTCTTGAATAGATACTAAAACACAATCTCCTAGTTTGGCTTTTCCTATGTTTTCATTTGATAATAAAAAAGGAATGCTAATTTTTTTAGGCTGTACAAAAAAACCAATATCAGACTTTTTAATAACACCAACATATTGAGTTTGCTTTCTTTTTTCTATACTGACAACAGACGCTTGTTGTCTTCGTTTCCCTTTTGAATGTATGATTTTAAAAGAAACGGTATCACCATGAAAAGCTTTATTAAAATGTCTTCTATCTATAAAAATATCGTCTTCAAATTCTTCAGATATAAGATAGCCATTTCCTTGGCTATTCACATCGAGTATTCCTTGATGAAGAAAGGAGGGGGGATTCATAAAATATTTACCTCTTACTTGCTCTTGAATCGTCCCTTTTAGTTTTAGTTTCTTTAAAGATTTAGCAATATGATTACGACCGCTTGGATCCTGAATCGACAAACGACTGCAGATTTGCTTGTAATTTAATGGGGTTCCATTTTGTTGTCTCAAAATGTTTAAAATAGCATCTTTTGTCGTGTTTCTTTTCCCCATGTTCTAGAAAGTGCAATTTAGAACAATAAATTAGTACAGGATATTCATGGTTTCAAGAATTATCAACTTTATTCTATTTATCATTATATCCTTTTTTTAAAAATTTATATTTTGATGGTTATTATAGCTTGTTAATATCTACGATAACCCCTTTTTTTCTTCTTAGATTGATTGTTAATAAAACATAATTATCTGTTTAATAAGTGTATATTAAAAACAATAAATCACAAACAAAAAGGACAAATAACGCTACTTGTTGATAACCCTAGATTTATAAACATTTCTATCAACAAAAAAGTTAGTTAATTTTGTTGTAAACAAGGCTTATGAATATCTCTATCGGCAACGATCACGCAGGAACAAAGTATAAACTAGAGTTACTGTCTTATTTAACAGAAAAAGGACATACAATCATCAATCACGGTACGGATGATGAAAACAGCATGGATTATCCCGACACGATTCACCCCGTTGCCGACGATGTTTCAAATCAAAAAGCTGACATTGGAATTATTATTTGTGGTAGTGGGAATGGTGCAAATATGACAGCGAATAAACATAAGAATATACGTTCTGCTCTTTGTTGGAATTCACAAATCGCATCTTTGGCACGTCAGCACAATAACGCAAATATTTTAAGTTTACCTGCGCGTTTTATTTCTTTAGACGAAGCGAAAGAAATCGTAAATCTCTTTTTATCAACCTCTTTTGAAGGGGGTAGACATCAAAGAAGGATTGAAAAAATTGATACATGAAAATAAAATGGGTCGTGTACGAATGGAGTGAAATCACGACAGATGTTCTGTACTCAATTCTGGCACTGCGCTCTGAAGTCTTTGTTGTTGAGCAAGATTGCGTCTATCAAGACATTGATGGAAATGATCAGAAAGCAAAACACTTATTAGGTTATGACAACCACATTTTAGTAGCTCACAGTCGACTACTTAATCCAGGGGATTATTTTAAGCAACACTCATTTGGCCGCGCTGTTGTCAAAAAAAACTATAGAGGAATGGGATTAGGAGACGAACTCGTAAAACGTTCTATTCAAGAGTTGGGTGTTGATACAGAAATCAAAATATCCGCTCAATATCACCTTGAAAAACTATATCAAAACAATGGTTTTGTTTCTGTTGGAAAAACCTATTTAGAAGACGGCATTCCTCATATCGCTATGTTTCGCAACCCTTCCAATTTGTAAGTAAAGTTGTAAAGGCACGATAAATGTCTTGGCTGCTCTTCACTTCTTTATTATTATAAATAAAATAACCCACTCCTAAGAAAGAATCACCCAGCAAGTTTTGTTGCAATCGAAAAGACTCTCGCATTCTTCGTTTAAGCAAGTTTCTAGTAACAGCGGTTGGGTGTAGCCGCTTTGGTGCTGAAAACCCGACCTTAAAATCTGTTTGACTTTGGACATATTTTAAAGTAATCCCTCCAGAAGAAAAGGTTTTTCCTGATTCAAACAAAGTCTTAAACTGTGTTTCGTTTGTGATGCGTATTTTTTTCGGAAACGAAGCCATTATTCAGTTATGTAGATATCATTATTTGAATTTATGTCAGCTTTTAAACCCGTTGGATTTAATTGAATGACCTTAATGTCTGATAAAGGGCTTTCGATTTCAAACTGGTAAGTAGGAATTGCCCAAGACCAGTCACCTAATGTGGTGACAGGACGATCCAAAAAAGCTTTTTCACCACGCATCATACGTAAAGGGATATAGTAATAGCTTGAAGTCCCATCAATGGTTTCCACATAGACCTCAACTGGCATTGCCATATTACCAACACGCTCTAAAGTAACTCTTGTTTTTTGCTTTACTTCTTCAACTTGTTGAATTCCATAATCAATAGTGTTTGTCGTGCGCACCCAGTCGTTGAGATACCACTCCAATTGAATTCCAGATACCTTCTCTGCAATGCGTTTAAAGTCATTCGGTGTGGGATGACTAAACTGAAACACCTCATAATATCTTTTGATCGTTTTCATGAGGTTGTCAGCACCAATAATATAACCGAGTTGGGCCAGAAAAACCGCGCCTTTAGAATAACTAGCAATCCCATATGCAAAATTATATTGAAAACGGTCTGCGTGCGTTGTTAAGGGTTCTTCAACACCAGAACTCACAAGTTGATAATAGCGATCATAAAAACTGGAATACGGATTCTCTGTTCCTAGGATTGCGGCCTCACAAAGCATATCAAAAAAAGAAGTAAACCCTTCATCCATCCAGGCATATTTTGCCTCATTGGTTCCCAA
>JBMZTS010000117.1:0-5058 GCA_049623905.1 Flavobacteriaceae bacterium | reverse complement strand
CAATCTTATTTTAAAAGACGCGCCCAAGTGAAGGACAGTGGAAGTTTATTACCTGGACATGGAGGCTTTTACGACCGCATGGATAGCGTGATTTACACCGCACCATTTTATTACTTATTTTTAAAATTTATATAAATCATGTTTCATAAAGAAGGTTATTTCATTATCATTAGCACTTTTATTATTTGTGCCGCTATAGCGCTATGTGCAGAATATTTTATCGACCATCAGATTCTCAAAATTGCGCTTCAAATTGGCGCCCTAATCGTATTGGTGTTAATCTTACAATTTTTTAGAAATCCCAGTCGAAATACTGTTATAAACGACAAGCATCTCATAGCTCCAGTTGATGGTAAAGTTGTTATTGTAGAAGAGGTTTTTGAAAAAGAGTATTTTAAAGATAAGCGCCTACAAGTTTCCATATTTATGTCGCCCATAAATGTGCATGTAACCCGCTACCCTATAAGTGGAGAAGTTAAATTTAGTAAATATCATCCTGGGAAATACTTGGTGGCTTGGCATCCAAAATCATCCGAATTAAATGAACGTACCACTATTGTCGTAAAAAATAAAACATTTGGTGAAGTGCTTTATCGTCAAATTGCGGGGGCCTTGGCCAGACGTATTGTCAATTATGCTAAAGTTGGTGATTCCGCCGTGCAGGGAGAAGATGCTGGTTTTATTAAATTCGGCTCACGGGTCGATTTATTTCTTCCCGTTGGAACCCCTGTTAATGTCGCTCTCGACCAAGTTGTACGCGGAGGGGAAACCATTATTGCTGAAAAATAAATTAAAGCGCAGCCAAGCTTTTTTCGAGGAGAGTGATTTTTTCTAAAGCATCAGCTTCTTTCTTACGCTCCATTTCAATTACTTTGGCCGGCGCATTACTAACAAATCGCTCATTTTCTAGCTTCTTTTGAACAGATTTTAGAAACCCCTTGAGATAAGTGAGTTCTTCATCTAATTTTTGTTTCTCTTCGGCAGCATCTATAGTGGTCTCGAGAGGAATAAAACATTCAAAAGTCTCTACACGAAAGGCAGCTCCAGAGGTTTTCGGCGTCTCGTTAACCCATAGAATTTCACTAATCCCTGCCATTTTTTTAATCAAAGAATGATATTTTACTTGTGTCGCTTCAGCAATAACATAGAGGGTCAACTCTTCTTTATGCGAAAGGTTGCGCTCTTTTCTAAAGTTCCGTACACCACTCACGACCATGGTCGCCAATTCAAAGGCTTTTAATGTATCGGTGTTTGCGCTCTTGAGATGGGGCCATGAAGAAATAATCAAGGCTTCTTTAGAAGAGCGTTTGGCCATATGTTGCCACAATTCTTCGGTTAAAAAGGGCATAAATGGATGTAATACTTTTAAATTAAGTTCAAATAACGCCTTGATTTTTTTCAACGACTGAGCATCTATTGGCGATCCATAGGAAGGTTTGACCGCCTCTAGTAACCAAGAACAGAAATCATCCCAAATCATTTTATAAATGGCCATTAAGGCATCCGAGATACGGTATTTTCCAAAATGGTCTTCAACATGTTCTAGCGTGGCGTAAAACTTTTGCTCATACCATTCAATGGCCTCCGCATTTTGAGGGTTTATTTCTTGAGTCTGCGCTACAGTCCATCCATCAATTAGGCGGTAAGCATTCCAAATTTTATTGGTGAAATTTTTCCCTTGTTGACATAAATTTTCGTCAAACAGCAAATCGTTTCCAGCCGCAGCACTCAACATAAGTCCTACACGAACGGCATCGGCACCGTAATCGGCAATAAGTTTTAAGGCATCTGGAGAATTTCCTAGCTGTTTAGACATCTTACGCCCTTGTTTGTCTCTGACCAATCCAGTTAGGTAAACATTAGAAAAGGGGTGTTCGTTGCGGTATTCGTATCCTGAAATAATCATTCGTGCGACCCAGAAAAATAAGATATCGGGGCCCGTTACTAGGTCTTGGGTCGGATAGTAATAGTTGATCTCTTCATTTTCTGGAAAGCGAATCCCATCAAAAACACTAATGGGCCATAACCAAGAAGAAAACCAGGTGTCTAAAACATCTGGATCTTGGCGTAAATCGGCAAGGGTCAGCGTTGAATTTCCTGTTTTCTTATGCGCTAACTTTAGAGCGTCTTCTGGACTTTCCGCCACCACAAAATCATTTTTTCCATCGCCAAAATAATAGGCAGGTATTTGCTGCCCCCACCACAACTGTCGCGAAATATTCCAGTCGCGAATATTCTCCATCCAATGGCGATAGGTATTGTTAAATTTTGAGGGAACCAGTTCTACACTATCAGAATGTAAAACAGCCTCAATGGCGGGCTTTGCCAAATCTTCCATTTTCAAAAACCATTGATCAGAAAGGCGTGGTTCTATAACTGCCTTTGTCCGTTCAGATGTCCCTACATTGTGTTGATGAGGTTCTTTTTTAATCAAGATACCCAAGGCCTCTAGTTCTTTTGCAATGGCCTTTCTAACCACAAAACGATCTTGTCCTTGATAGTGCAACCCATGACTATTCAGGCTGGCGTCTTCATTAAAAATATCTATGAGTTCTAGGTGGTGCTTTTCTCCTAAAGCTTTGTCATTAATATCATGTGCAGGGGTAACTTTCAAACAGCCTGTTCCAAATTCACGATCGACATAGTCATCTTCTATAATTGGAATAGACCGGTTGGCAATCGGGACGATGACACGTTTTCCTTTTAAATGGAAGTAACGCTCGTCTTCCGGATGAATGCAAACGGCTGTGTCGCCAAGGAGGGTCTCTGGTCGCGTTGTCGCAATAATCACTTTTTCATCACTGTCCTCAACAGCATAGGCGATATGATATAAAAACCCTGGTTGTTCAACAAAAATAACCTCTTCATCGGAAAGAGTTGTCTTCGCCTCCGGGTCCCAATTGACCATGCGATAACCACGATAAATCAACCCTTTATTATACAGGTCTACAAAAACTTTAATGACCGATTCGTACATCTCTGGATCGAGGGTGAATTTTGTGCGATCCCAATCGCAAGAGCATCCCAATTTTTTTAATTGTTGAAGAATAACCCCTCCGTACTCTTCGGTCCAATCCCAAGCATGTGCTAAAAACTCTTCGCGTGAAAGCATGCTTTTATCAATTCCCTGTTCTTTCAAGCGAGCAACCACTTTGGCCTCTGTCGCAATTGAGGCATGATCGGTTCCTGGAACCCAACACGCATTGAGCCCTTTCATGCGCGCACGACGTATTAAAATATCTTGCAAACTGTTGTTCAGCATATGTCCCATATGGAGTACTCCTGTCACATTAGGTGGTGGAATTACAATTGAATACGATTCGCGATGATCGGGCTTAGAAGCAAAATAATTTTGTTCCATCCAATAAGCATACCATTTCTTTTCTAACTGAGCGGCTTCAAATTTCGCGGGAATGGCCATAAAAGGGTCTGATTTTTGTTTTAAAAACAAAAATAATCCTAGTTAAGTGAAAACGAAAGAAAACCCGAGACTTTCTAATCAATCAAAAAACAAAAATGCGTATCTTTAAAACACCTAAATATAATTAATCATGAAAAAATCTATTCTTTTTTGTGCTTTGTTCCTTGCCTTTACTATAACCTTTTATGCCCAAGAAACAGGCCCTGAAATCGTCTTTACCTCTCAGGTAATTGACTACGGCGAAATTCAACGCGGAAGTGACGGTATTCGCGTTTTTGAATTTACAAATACTGGCGACCAGCCCTTAATCATTGCAAAAGTATATTCCTCTTGTGGCTGTACCATACCTAAAAAGCCAGAGGAAGCCATCCCTCCTGGTGAAAAAGGAGAAATTCAGGTAAAATATGACACTAATCGCGTGGGATATATTAGAAAAACCATTACTGTCAACTCCAACGCCAAGAGCACACCTATCGTATCCCTTAAAATCAAGGGGACGGTATTGTAGTATCGAAAATAGAGCGCAGTATAAAGTCAAATTTTAAACGCGCGTCTTGTCGGTGGACAAGCATCTTTATCCGCTTACCTGGTTCTTTATGCAATATCGCATGTACTTTTTCGAGTGGCATGTTGTAAACTTCCTTTCCATTGATTTCAATAATGATATCTCCTTGTTCAATACCCGCCCTATCGGCCGGAGAATTAGGGCGAACATAAGTGATTGTCAATGCAGGTTTAAAAACCAACTCGTAGCGATCTTGGAAAAAAAATTCGATACCGTCCCTATAGCTAGAGGTATTATTTCTTGCAATAAGCGGAAGTTTCTTTTTGACCAATTGAACACCACCGTGTTCAAATTCAATTCCTGAAAGGTTGTAATAAAATGGCTTTTTTGTCTGGTGTGTGGGGTGCAAATAGACCTTTTTATTGGGATAATCAAATAGAACCCTAAAACGACTCAATAATTCTGCACCCATACTCCCAATGCGCTCATTGGCCAACTGAGATCGGTGGTAAGATTCGACCTCGGGATAGGCAACTTTAACGTCACGAAGATCGCGCGATAAAAGCCGAAGCAAGGGTAGTTTCCCCCGCTGTCCATAGACATTTCCATTGATGCCTGTTCCTAAAAAATCATCGAAGACAGGCTCCTTTTTTTTAATCTTTATTGAGGATGAAAACAACCATAAAGCATCGCTCAACCCACTGTCTAACATGAGTGTACCTTGAATATTTTGGTTGGTTTTTTCTTGTGGAAAGTCTATCTGGATATGGGGCTTTCTTTTGTGAATACTCAACGGGAACGCCAATGTTCTTTTCCTTTTAATCAACTTATTAAATCTGGGTGGGTTAATGTGAATAAACTTTCGTTGATAATCAATCAAAACAGGATATTTAGCAAATAAATTATATCCTATAATTCCATCGATTTGAGTTCCCAAGCGACGACTGAGAAAAAATTGATCATCAGGGAGAATCAATACTTCTTGATCTATGAATTCTATCGTGTCTATTGTCATACTTTCAATAGTCGCTCTGTAAGCGAGGAGAGCGGGTTGACTCCCCAGACCGAATAATTGAAACGGGCGATCGGTAGGAAAACCTACTTGCTTAGCCTTTTGGTTGTCGAAAATTAG
>JBMZTS010000116.1:0-5063 GCA_049623905.1 Flavobacteriaceae bacterium | reverse complement strand
GCGGCCAAGTCTTTTTCGATGATGGGTAAGGAGTCTCGAAAAGTGTCTACATCGGGCGTAATCGCCCCTTTAAAATGACCTATTTCACTTTCATAGTGATTCCGCATATCGACACAGATGGTGTTGGGGTCTGCCAAGAGCTGATTGAATTGTTCGGCATTGACATGTTCCCCTTTTTGTGTCACGTCGAAACTTGTGTCCTCTAGGCCATCGGCTACAATTTTATCGCGAACTTTTATTGTGAGTTTTAAAAAAGACTTTAAGTCGTGCTCTACGGCAATGTTAAGACGAATCCCTTTTAAGAAAGTGATACTGTCTATATGCGCTTTAAAGGCCTCGAATTTTGGGGCGGGTACTGAAAGTTGAGCATTGATGCCTTCATGGGCAATATAAATCCGGCCCAAGACCTCCAGTGGATGCCACGCCAAAAAAAGGTGATCGCGAAAAAGTTGTGGGTTGCCGATGTGCGCATATTGATAAAACGAAAGTGTCAATCGCTCAGTCCCTGCTTGTTCTAGTAGAATAGCTCGTTCTTGCGCACTTAATTTGTTGTACAGTTGCATGCTATAAACCTTTTAAGTGTGGAACAAAGATACACTTTTAGGCCAACTTAAAAGAGGTGATAACGTGGTGAAAGGGCATAACAGGGTTGCCCTCATTTTTGAGGATGATGGGTGTTTGTAGCAATTCCACTGGTCGTAGGCTTAACATGTTCTTACAAGAGAATAAAAAACCGCAACTTGTTGATAAACCCTTAGTCCAAAATGTTTCTTAAATGATAGAAAGTTTTAATTTTATCCCAACAGAAAAAGAAACAATTATGGCCGATGATAAAGCCGCCAAACTGAAGGCACTACAACTGACATTAGACAAACTCGATAAAACCTATGGCAAAGGCTCGGTCATGAAACTGGGAGACGAAGCAGTAGAAGAGGTCGAGGCCATTTCCTCGGGTTCCATTGGGCTCGACATCGCTTTAGGTGTAGGGGGCTATCCTCGTGGACGTGTAGTAGAAATCTACGGGCCAGAATCTTCTGGAAAAACGACGCTAACGCTTCACGCTATTGCTGAGTGTCAAAAGCAAGGTGGAATCGCTGCCTTTATCGATGCCGAACATGCCTTCGACCGCTTTTATGCTGAAAAGCTGGGCGTGGACATCTCTGAACTCATCATCTCTCAGCCCGATCACGGGGAGCAGGCGCTTGAAATCGCCGACAACCTTATTCGTTCAGGTGCCGTTGACATTGTCGTCATCGACTCGGTTGCGGCTTTAACGCCTAAAAGCGAAATTGAAGGGGAAATGGGCGATTCTAAAATGGGGCTCCATGCGCGTTTGATGTCACAAGCCTTGCGAAAACTAACCGGATCAATTGCGCGAACCAATTGTACGGTCTTTTTTATCAATCAACTGCGCGAAAAAATAGGCGTTATGTTTGGAAATCCTGAGACAACCACAGGGGGAAATGCTCTAAAGTTTTATGCTTCTGTTCGCCTTGATATTCGACGATCAACGCAAATTAAAAGTGCGGATGCGGAAGTGTTAGGAAACAAAACACGCGTTAAAGTGGTCAAAAACAAAGTCGCTCCGCCCTTTAAGACCACCGAGTTCGACATCATGTATGGTGAAGGGATTTCTAAAATTGGAGAAATTATCGATTTGGGCGTCAACTATGAAATCATCAAAAAATCGGGCTCTTGGTTTAGCTATGGCGACACCAAACTTGGACAAGGTCGCGATGCGGTAAAAACCCTTCTCACCGACAACCCCGATTTGATGGACGAGCTGGAAGAAAAAATCATGAATACCCTCAAAGCAGTAGACGAATAAGCGTGTCTTGATCCTCAATCATGCAGTCCTCATTCACAACAAAAATTGCCGGCCTAATGGCCAGCAATAGTCCTTTTTTCTTTGTTGTCGATTTTGAAAAAACCCGGCCACAGGTCTTCTCTTGGGAAGAAGCAATTAAGGCTGGATATCAGTTTGACATTCACGGAAAAACCAATGCCCACACACGCTCTACACCAAGTCGTCCAGCCGAACTTAACGCATACCCCATGAGCGAAGAACAATACACCCTCGCCTTTAATCAAGTAAAAAGGAACCTCAACCTAGGAAACTCTTTTTTGGTAAATCTGACTTTTCCAACCCCCATCCGGCTCAACGAATCCCTAGCGGCGGTTTTTGATCAAGCAAAAGCCCCCTACAAACTGTACAAAAAAAACGACTTTGTTGTTTTTTCGCCCGAGTGTTTTATCAAAATTAAAGAGGGCTACATCTATACCTATCCCATGAAAGGCACTATCGATGCAATAACCCCTAATGCCCTTGAAGAACTGCATCAGAACCGCAAAGAGCAGTATGAGCATAATACCATTGTCGATTTGTTGCGCAATGACCTTTCACAAGTGGCACGTGAAGTTACCGTTACCCGTTTTCGATATCCGCAAAAACTAACCACACAAAAGGGTGAACTAATTCAAACCAGTTCAGAAATTAGAGGAAAACTCCACCCCAACTGGAAAGAAGAGCTTGGGGAAATTTTACTGTCCCTTCTGCCGGCAGGCTCCATTAGCGGAGCACCCAAAGAAAAAACCTGTGCCATTATACGGGAAGCCGAAGGTCGAAAACGAGGCTATTTCACGGGAGTGTTTGGCGTTTTCGATGGTCGAACTCTAGACAGTGGCGTGATGATTCGTTATATTGAGCAACGAAAGGGACAAACCTTCTTCCGCAGCGGAGGAGGAATTACATCCCTAAGCGAAGCAAGCGACGAATACCATGAACTCCTCCAAAAAGTTTACTTACCCGTTTTTTGAAACACTTTGTGTTATCAATGGCCATATACAGTTCCCCGAATTGCATCAACAACGCTACCAAAAAACCTGCAGAGGCTTCTATGGACACGACCCCTCACAGGACTTGCTCCATGGGCTTACAATTCCGCTTTCTTTCCAACAAGGGCATGTCAAACTAAAGGTGTGGTACAACCAATCGCGTCGAGAAGCAGAGTTTTCCAAGTATCCCTACCACCCGCTACACAGCCTGCAATGTGTCGAGGCTCCTTTAATCGACTACCCGTTAAAATACAGCAATCGCTCAGCTCTTGACGCACTGGTAAAACACAAGGGAAATTGTGATGATGTGTTGATTCTTCAGCATGGAGCCGTGCGCGATGCTTCCTATGCCAATATTTGTTTTTGGACAGGCCAACACTGGGTAACTCCCAAAAAACCTCTCTTACAGGGGACCAAACGAGAGCATTTGCTGCAAACAGGCCAAATTCATCCTACAGAAATTACGATTAACGACTTTTCAGCCTTTACACACTTTAAGCTCATCAATGCAATGCGAAATTTCACACAAGACAAGCCCCAGCCTATGCATCAGATTTTGCTGCCTTCAGCCCCGCATAAATAGGAACAGCTGAAAGAGCGTACATCACCAATGAATAAATGGCAGCGACAATGGCAAAGTCAGGCGCATTGAGCGTAATCACAGCTAAGCTGATGGTAAGGGTGCCATTTTGAATTCCAGATTCAATTGCGATGGTAAGGCCTTGTTTGCGATTTAAACCAAAAAGCTTGGACAGGCCATAGCCCACGGTCATGGTCAAAACATTAAGACAGGTCACAAGGGCCAAGGTATCGCCTACATGCTTCTGGAACAGGTCAAATTCTCGTACTAATAGACCAAGGATAACAGCTGCCAAGAAAAGAGAAGAGGTAATCCGCACGGGCCGTTCCATCTTTCGGGCAAATTCTGGTGCGCGATTATTAATTAACATTCCGATGCTCAAAGGAAGGGCCAAGATCGCGACAAGTGTTTTAAAAATATCCGCCGTTGGAGCGGCCATATTGGCCGTTTCGGATAAATAAGCGCTATAGGCAAAGTCCACCCAAAACGGAATAGTGAGAATGGTGATAATGCTATTAATGGCCGTCATACTTACCGACAAGGCCAAATCGCCCTTGGCCAACAAGGTAACCAAGTTGGAGGAGGTTCCTCCTGGGCAAGCGGCCAGCAAAATCATACCTACGGCAATAAAAACTGGTGGTTGAAATACATAAATCAATCCTAAGGCGGCCACGGGCAAAAGAACTATTTGATTTGTAAGCCCCAAAAGCACGGGTTTCGGATGCTGTGCCACCCGCCTAAAATCGGCAAGGGTCAGAGATAGACCCATGCCCATCATAATGACCATAATGGCAATGGTTAAAAAAAGTGATGCTGAAGAATCCATGTTGTTTGTTGCTCAAAAATATAAAAAAAATTTAGGCCTTCTAATCCTTTGTGGGCCGATGAAAAACGAGTCTTCTCAGGTATTGGCTGCAATTTTCTTCTCTAAGGCCACCGCTTCAAACTGTCTTTTCTTTACGTCGCTGAGAAGTCCTTTTTCAATAATCGTTCGTGTTTTTTCTTGATAAGCCTCTAACCCTTCTATTGTTTTTGGAGGGGAAATCTCGGGAAATGTTTCGACCCGGAGTTCTCCTGGATATCCAAAACGTGGTGACCATGGCTGCTTGCGTTTGCAGTCATAAAAAACCATTGGAACAATGGGCAATTGATGGTCGATAGAGATTTTAAAGGCCCCGCGTTTGAATGGGTTCAAGAAAATTGTGTCGTCTTCATAGGAGACCTCTGGAAAAATACAAACACTATAGCCCAAGTCGAGTTTGTCGTTGACTCGGCCATAAACGGCCCATCGGCTTTTGCGGTCGCTACGGTTAACCATAATTGCCGCTCTTTTGTAGAGGTAGCCAAAAATAGGGATCTTAACCAGTTCCTTTTTTCCCACAAAAACAAAAGGGTTTTTGGACACCCGCAGCATAACAAAAGGATCGATGTAGCTTGTATGATTCGCAACCAAAACATAGGAGGTTCCCGTGGGTAATGGTCGCGCGTAGCGAATTTTAGTGTAAAAGCCACACCCCGTTAAAATGATGGGCGCCCAAATATTTCTGGCCACCCAAAACACAAAGGTGTATCCTTTAGGGTGAAGCAGGGCAGTGGCAAGAAAAGGAAATAAAATGGGCACGGGAAACCCTGCCAACAAGTAAAACCA
>JBMZTS010000115.1:0-5081 GCA_049623905.1 Flavobacteriaceae bacterium | reverse complement strand
AGAATATTTTTATACATCCCAGTTTTGATAAATTGATCGGCAGTTGATAAACTATAGATGAACCCTGAACATTGCATACGGACATCCATAGCAGGGCAGGCTGGTATCCCCAGCATTTCTTGCACCAGCACCCCAGAGCCAGGGAAATAATAGTCTGGGCTAAGAGTTGCAAACAAGATCATATCAATATCTTCAGGCGTACGATTAGCACGCTCTAGAGCAATTAAAGCAGCTTTATAGCCCATTGTGGCGGGTGTGTCACCACTTCCTTTGACAATATGTCTGCGTTCTTTAATACCAGTGCGTTCGGTAATCCATTCGTCAGAAGTATCCATCAATTGAGATAAGTCAGCATTGGTAACCACATTGTCGGGTAAATATTTACCCATTCCTATTATACGAGAATTGAACATCTAAGTGAGTTTAATGTTTTGTAACTATCTAACTAAAGTAATGAAAGTAAATTAAATCAGACCTTTGTAATTATTTACCTTAATTTTTGCTTTGAGATCATGCATCAAATTATACAATCCAAAAAATGTACGATTGATGTATAAAAAGTGTCTTGAGCCTCTGTTTCCGTTTAGTTTTCGTAAGTAGTCATCATTGGCTAGGCGTTCGCTCATTGTCGCGATTTTATGCCAAAACCCTGCATCAGAAAAATCAAATGTGCTGGTGTGAAAAGGATACGTAAATACACTGAGCATCTCGTGAAAAAGCGACACGATATATTCTCGTGCCTCAGGGGAATCATCTTGACGTAAAATCTCAAGTTCGCTTATTTTTTGCGTAAAGAAAGGCAAGTCATCAATGGCTTCTTTGCGCGATAATTCAAAGTAAGGCACATAAAATTCTTCTGGGACTTCTTTGATGCATCCAAAATCTATTGCGACCAGCTCTCCTTTTTCGGTCACAAGAAAATTTCCAGGATGGGGATCTGCATGAACACTTCTTAACTCGTGAATTTGAAACATATAAAAATCCCACAAGGTCTGTCCTAAACGATTGTTTCTATCCTGATCAGTATTGTTTTGTGTATATTCTGAAAGATGAATTCCCTCCATCCAATCCATAGTTAATATTTTTTCACACGAATAGTCGGGATAATAATTGGGGAAGCGCAAATTGGGAATTATGTTACAGCGTTTACTGATGCTTTTGCTTTGTTCTAATTCTAGAACATAATTGGTTTCCTCCAAGAGTTTACCTTCGATCTCTCGAAAATATTTTTCTGTGTCTTGGCCTTTTAAGTTGAACATTCTTGTCGCAATGGGTTTAACCAAAGCTAAATCTGAACTGATACTATTTGCCACCCCAGGATATTGTATTTTCACAGCAAGTTTTCTCCCGTTTTTTGTTGCCTCATGGACTTGGCCAATGCTAGCAGCATTTACAGATTGGGTGGCAAAAGTATCGAACAAGTTTTCGGGATATTCCCCCAAATACGTTTTAAACGTTTTTCTTACTAATGGACCAGAAAGTGGTGGAACAGAAAATTGGGCTAAACTAAAGCGCTCTACATAGGCCGAAGGTAGAAGGTTTTTTTCCATACTCAACATTTGAGCAACTTTTAGCGCACTCCCTTTAAGAGTTTTTAGGCCATCGTAAATATCCTTGGCATTTTCTTTATCCAAATTGTCTTTTGCATTGTCTGGATCAACAATTTTATCGCCAATATACTTGAGGTAGTTTCCTCCGAGCTTTACACCCGTAGTCATTAACTTACCAGCGCGTTCTAATTTTCCGGTCGGAATGTGATCGAGTGTTTTCAACTAAGCTTTAGCAGTTGTTTCTTTCCACAAAAATTTCCCTAAGTCTAGCAAAGAATCCAGTCGCGTGTTGTCAAAGACTTCAAAGGCAACGGTAACCGATTTTTCAATCAAGGCATCTGTTTTTTCAAAACCTTTTGAGCTGTCTTTTAACCAAAATTTAATTAATAAAAACAACTGTCCCCATGTAGCTTCAGAAAATAACTCTACAGGGTTTTGTGTGAAGCGTGATTTTTGTTCATTTCCTTCTTCAATCAACTCCGTTGCATAGGTTTTCATCGCCAAACGAAGGTGCTTAAAATGGGCCATGTATTTCATAGGACTTTGCCCAGATTCTAAGGCGAACAAAACATAGCTTCTATTGAGGAGTAACACTTCGAAAAAAGTGTAATAAAATGTCAATAAACGATCCTTGGGTGAGTGTGAAGAATAGTTTTTGTCTTTGTGCAGCAAGTGCAGAGTATTATCAAAAAAGACCTGCCAAATATTCTGTTTGATGGTCTCCAAAGAAGCATAGTTTTTATAAAAGTCAGCTTCATCTATTTCATTTTCTTTACAAAATTTATAGACAGAAGTAGGATAGGCTTCTTGTGCGAGAGTCTGCTGCATGTAAAGGGATAAAATATCGGGGGAGAGTTTCTCTTTCTTCGGTGTCATAATCATCTACATTGTTAGGCACAAAGATAATGAATGTTTATTTTTTCTAAAAAAATATTAAACAATTTTAATGCTTAAAAAAATGTCAATTTGTCAGCTATTCTCCTTTGGAATTATTTTTGAAACCTAGAGAAAAAAAATAACACTAATGTCAGCAGGTAAAATCAATGTATCGGTAGAGAATATCTTTCCGCTCATCAAAAAATTCTTATACAGTGACCACGAAATCTTTTTACGGGAGCTCATTTCAAATGCAACAGATGCTACTCTTAAACTCAAACATCTCAGTAGTCTCGGTGAAATCAAAGGAGACATAGGCGCACCAACGATTGAAATTAAAACGGATGCTAAAAAGAAAACCCTCCACATTATCGACCAAGGGATTGGCATGACCGCCGAGGAAGTTGAAAAATACATCAACCAAGTGGCTTTTTCTGGAGCAGAAGAATTTTTAGAACAATATAAAGACAGTGCAGCTGATAGTGGAATCATCGGGCATTTCGGTTTAGGCTTTTACTCTGCTTTTATGGTAGCTAAAAAAGTAGAAATCATAACCAAATCTTTCAAAGATCAACCAGCAGCACATTGGTCCTGTGACGGTTCACCTGAGTACACTTTGGTAGAACATAAAAAAAAGGAACGCGGCACCGAAATCATTCTTCATATCGACAAAGATTCCAAAGAATTTTTAGAAGACAGTCGAATTAAAGAACTGTTGAGTAAATACAATAAGTTTATGCCCGTTCCCATTAAATTTGGAACCAAAGAGGAGACACTCCCACTCCCAGAAGGAGCCGACGAAGAGACGAAGCCCGAAACCGTTACCGTTGACAACATAATCAACAACCCTTCTCCTGCTTGGACGAAACAACCTTCTGAACTCACCGACGAGAATTACAACCAGTTTTACCGCGAATTGTACCCGATGCAGTTTGAAGAACCGCTATTTAATATCCATCTCAATGTCGATTACCCCTTTAATTTGACAGGAATATTGTACTTCCCAAAAATTAGCAACGATTTAAATCTTCAAAAAGACAAAATCCAACTTTACCAAAATCAAGTTTTTGTCACCGATAATGTCGAAGGTATAGTTCCTGAATTTTTAACCCTTTTAAGAGGGGTTATCGATTCTCCCGACATCCCTTTAAACGTGTCGAGAAGTTATTTACAAGCCGATGGTGCAGTAAAGAAAATTAGCAACTACATTACACGAAAAGTTGGTGACAAGCTCAATAGTCTCTTCAAAAAAGACCGAAAGGGCTTTGAAGAGAAATGGAACGACATTAAAGTTGTAATTGAATACGGAATGCTTTCGGAAGATAAATTTTTTGACAAAGCCGAAAAATTCGCTCTTTATCCAACTGTCGATGGACAATACTTTACCCTTGAAGAGCTCAAAACAGCAATCAAAGATTTACAGACCGACAAGGACGGTAAAACCGTTATCCTTTACTGCTCAAATATTGATGAACAGCACGCTTACATCGAAGCGGCCAAAGAAAAAGGCTATCAGGTTATATTACTTGATTCGCCTATTATAGCGCACCTGATTCAAAAATTGGAAAGTAGTCAAGAGAATTTGTCTTTTGCTCGTGTCGATGGTGATGCTTTAGAAAACCTTATCAAAAAAGAAGACAGTGCCGTTTCTAAACTGAGCGAAGAAGAAAAAGAAAAGCTACAACCAATCATTGAGGCGGTCGTTCCAAAAGAAAAATACACGATTCAACTTGAAGCGCTCAGTAGTTCACAAATGCCATTTGTGCTCACTCAGCCCGAATTTATGCGACGCATGAAAGAAATGCAGCAGGCAGGAGGTAATGCCATGTTTGGCAATTTCCCTGAAATGTACAACTTAGTGGTTAATACCAACCATCCTTTGGTGGAACAAATCCTGAGTACTAAGACTGAGAAAAAACGCCATCGACTCATTCAGCAGACCCTTGATCTCGCGCGTTTATCTCAAAACTTGCTCAAAGGTGAAGAGCTGACAAAGTTCATACAAAGAAGTGTAGATTTAATCAAATAAAGGCCATTGGACAACCATTGTTTAACAAATTAGATTATATTTGAAACACAAAATAAATCTATACCCATGATCGAATTGCTTGTATACCTTATTACGCTGATTTTGTCCTTGTTTAGTTTATTGTAGATAACCCTAAATGCCCGACTGATCTACTTCCCTAATGGAAGCGTCCAAATGTTAGAATTATTTCCCGAACAAGAAATAAGGTTTTCCCCTGTCATACCCAACGGAGACCTCTTTTACTATGGTTCTTTCATATCGGAAGCGGAGGGCCATCGCTTATTTAAAACTTTATCTGATCGCTGTCCTTGGCAGCAAGATCGAATCACAGTATATGGAAAAACCTACGATCAACCGCGGTTGACCTCTCTTCATGCCGTTCATCAAAAACCCTATACCTATTCTAATATTACCATGCACCCCAATCCGATGACGAAGGAATTGATGGAGATAAAAAAGCGGATTGAAACACGCACTGCACATCAGTTCAACTCAGTGCTAATCAATCTTTATCGCAATGGGCAAGACAGCAATGGTTGGCATGCCGACGATGAACCCGAACTCGGAAAAAATCCTGTAATTGCTTCCTTGAGCTTAGGCCAAGAACGCTATTTTCATCTCAAGCA
>JBMZTS010000114.1:0-5156 GCA_049623905.1 Flavobacteriaceae bacterium | reverse complement strand
GCGCTTGTGACTTTGCTTCAGCATACACCCTTATGATCGGTTCGGTGTTAGATTTACGCAAATGAACCCAGCCTTCCGGAAAATCAATTTTTACGCCATCGATGGTTAATGGATTGTGAGCTCTATATTGCTGTTCAATCAGATTTAAGAGTTTATCAACCTCCATGGTCGGTTCTAGTTGAATTTTACCTTTACTCATAAAATACTGAGGGTAAGAAGCTTTTAATGCAGAGACAGAACAGTGTCGTTCGGCCAATAACGATAAAAATAGAGCCACCCCTATCAGCGCATCTCTACCATAGTGCAAAGAAGGGTCGATAATCCCGCCATTGCCTTCACCGCCAATGACGGCTTTTTTGGCTTTCATTTTTGTCACAACATTAACTTCTCCAACCGCTGAAGCGAAGTACTCTCCGCCATGTGCTTCGGTAACATCACGCAAAGCACGGGTAGAAGAAAGGTTGGAAACGGTATTCCCTGGCGTCTTGGATAGAACATAATCTGCACAAGCCACCAAGGTATATTCCTCGCCGAAGATCTCCCCATTTTCATCCATAAAGGCGAGACGATCAACATCGGGGTCAACCACAATACCAAAATGGGCTTTGGCGCTTAGGACTTCGTTTGACAGATCCCCCAAATGTTCTTTGAGTGGCTCCGGATTATGAGGAAAGTCTCCTGTGGGGTCACAATATAGTTCAACACATTCAACGCCTAAGGCCTCCAAAAGCTTGGGAATAGCTATACCACCAACCGAATTTACACCATCGACGACTACTTTAAAAGCAGCTGTTTTAATGTGTTCAACTTGAACTAAAGGATGGGCCAATACCGCTTGAATGTGTTGGGCAATGGCATCTGGCTTAAAAGTAATTTTCCCCAAAGCTCCTACGGGAGCGAAATCGAAATCTCCTGCCTCAGCTAGTGCTAAAATTTTTTCTCCCGCCGCAGCGTCTAAAAATTCTCCTGCGGCATCTAGTAACTTTAAAGCATTCCACTGCTTAGGGTTATGACTTGCGGTTAATATAATGCCCCCCTGAACCTTTTCATTTTGTACTGTCATTTCTACTGTTGGGGTGGTTGACAGACCAAGATCAATCACATCGATTCCCATTCCGACTAAAGTTTGGACAACCAGACCCTGAATCATCTCACCAGAAATACGGGCGTCTCGACCAACAACAACAGATACGCGCTTGTTTACATGCAAAGAACAAATGAAAGTGGCATAAGCCGCCGCAAATTTTACAGTATCAATAGGAGTCAAATTATCTTCGGGCTTTCCACCAATAGTTCCGCGGATCCCTGAAATCGATTTAATGAGCGTCATTCAATGTTTTTTTTCAAAGATACGCATAGTCTTTCACTAAAAAGAATGCAATATTTACAAAAGAGCATTACCTTTAATTTATGAATTTTTTGGCCCACCTATATCTGTCTGGAGACAGAGAAGACCTTCGTTTTGGGAATTTTATTGGAGATGCTGTTCGCGGAAAAAACTACAGTCAATACAACCAAGAGATTCAAAAGGGAATTCTGTTGCACCGCGCTATTGACACCTTTACCGATCAACACCCTATATTTAGAAAACATTGCAAAGTTTTGTATCCTGAACACGGCCATTATGCCCGCGTCATCATGGATGTAATTTATGATCATTTTTTGGCGAGTAACTGGAACAAGTATCACAGGCAGAGTTTACCCCTTTTTGCTTTAGAATTTTATCAGGCTGTAGCATTAAGAGAAAACGAATTACCGTCTCGGATGAAAAAACTTTTTCAAATGATGAACCAACAAAATTGGCTGTTGCAATATGCGACGCTCGAAGGGCTGCACAACATCCTTTTTCACATGAACAAACGCACTTCTTTTCCTTCCCAATTTCCAGAAGCTATTAAAATAATTGAAAATCAAAAAGAAGCCATGCAAATTGATTTTGACACTTTCTTTTTAGATCTTAAGTCCTTCTGCAAGAATCATTCAGAATTGCACCTTTAGTTCTTTAAGTTTTTTTACATTTAAAGCTTAAAATTTATTTATGAAATCTTTTTTTATTGCTTTTTTAGCACTCAGTATTTTAAGTTGTTCACCAACAAAAACAAGGACCGTAAAAGGTGCCGTAGTCTCAGCGCGAATAGAGGCTTCTGAGGTCGGAAGAGACATCATGAAAAAAGGGGGCAATGCATACGATGCAATGGTCGCCACAAGTTTTGCCTTAGCGGTTGTTTATCCTGTAGCAGGAAACATAACAGGAGGTGGTTTTTTTGTCTACCGAACCGCACAAGGTGAAACGGGTACACTCGATTACAGGGAAATGGCGCCTTTATCGGCGTTTAAAGATTTGTATTTAGACGACAAAGGAGATGTTATTCCTGATAAAAGTACTGTTGGTGGGCTCGCCGTCGGAATTCCTGGGGCGGTCGCCGGCATTTTAGAAGTGCATCGAAAACTGGGTACCCTACCTCTCGCTGAACTAATACAACCTGCCATAGACCTTGCCGAAAAAGGCTATGTCGTAACAACAAAACAAGCCAATAGTTTTGAGCGCTACCGCAATCTTTTTGTGAAAGTTAATGGAAAAGACACTTACTTTGCCCAAAACCATCGGGCAGGAGATACGATTGTCAACCTTCCATTGGCCAATACCTTACGTGCGATAGCTGAAAAAGGAAATGCTGGCTTTTATCAAGGTTGGGTCGCAGAGGCCATGGTCAATAAGGTCCAGAGCACTGGAGGGATTTTGACAGCTGAAGACCTAAAGGCATATTCTCCTAAATGGCGTGAGCCCATCAAGTTCAGATATAAAGAGTTAGATATCATCTCAATGGCCCCTCCTTCAAGTGGTGGAATCTGTTTGGCTCAAATGATGAAAATGGTTGAGCCTTACGACCTTCGGGCCATGGGGCACAATAGCTCAAAGACCATGCACCTAATGATTGAAGCCGAGCGACGATCTTACGCAGATCGCAGTCACTTCTTAGGAGACCCCGACTTTGTGTCTATACCACAAAATCAATTGATTGACTCGCTCTACCTGCTAGGAAGAATGCAAAGCTTTGAGCAAAACAAAGCGACACCCTCCACGGCAGTAGCCCACGGCAATATTATCGTTAAAGAAAGTGATCAAACCACCCATTTTTCAATCGTCGATCATCTGGGAAATGCCGTATCGGTTACCACTACCTTAAACGGGGCCTATGGGTCTAAAGTTTTTGTGGACGAAATTGGCGTATTCATGAATAATGAAATGGACGATTTTAGCAGTAAACCTGGCGAACCAAATATGTTTGGCCTGACCGGCAGTGAAGCGAATAGCATTGCCCCTAAAAAAAGAATGCTAAGCTCTATGACCCCAACCATTGTTGAAAAAAATGGGAACTTGTATATGGTCGTTGGAACACCCGGAGGATCGACCATTATTACTTCTGTATTTCAAACCATTCTCAATGTTTATGAACACGGGATGTCCATGCAGCAAGCAGTCAATGCACCACGATTTCATCATCAATGGTTACCCGACATGGTCGTGTTAGAACCAGAGAAATTTAGTTCTGAAATCGTCAATGAACTTCAGGCAATGGAACATAATTTATCAGCTCAGTATTCAAAAATAATTGGAAAAGTAGATGCAATTCTAATGGACAAAAATAAAAATTTATCGGTAGGTGCTGACCCTCGTGGAGACGATGCCGCCGCAACGTATTAATGATATTTCTTTGAAAAAAAAGACACCAAGTATAGAAGATAATTGTATTGATGTACAAGGAGCCCGAGTTCACAATCTCAAAAACATTGACGTCAAAATTCCACGCGACCAGCTCGTTGTCATTACAGGACTCTCTGGAAGCGGAAAATCATCTCTAGCCTTTGATACCATTTACGCTGAGGGGCAACGCCGTTATATGGAGACTTTTTCGGCCTATGTCCGACAATTTCTAGGGAATTTAGAACGTCCGGAAGTAGATAAAATCGATGGTTTATCGCCAGTAATCGCGATTGAACAAAAAACCACTTCTAAAAGCCCGCGTTCAACCGTGGGCACCATCACAGAGTTATATGATTTTTTACGGCTAATGTATGCCAGAATAGGAAGTGCCTATAGCTATGTCAGCAAAGAAAAAATGGTGAGCTATAGCGATGACCAAATCATTTCGCTCATCTTAGCCGAATACAGTAACAAAAAGGTTATGCTCCTTGCGCCGATTATCAAATCGAGAAAAGGACACTATCGTGAATTATTCGATAATCTGGCCCGACAGGGTTTTGTAAAAGTAAGAGTAGATGGCGTCGTTGTTGAACTGTCGCCAGGCATGAAGGTTGATCGCTACAAGACCCATGATATTGAATTGGTAGTGGATCGCATGACCATCACGGAAACAGAAAACAACGTAAAACGCCTGAGAGAGTCGATGATTGCGGCCATGTACCAAGGCGATGATACACTTATGGTTTTAGACATTGAGGGTCAAGAAGCCCGCTATTTTAGTCGAAATCTGATGTGCCCAAGTTCGGGGATATCGTATCCAGCACCCGAACCAAATTCCTTTTCTTTTAACTCCCCAAAGGGAATGTGTGACAATTGCAAAGGTCTAGGCACCCAATATGTGGTGAATACCAAAAAAATCATCCCCGACCCCTCTCTTTCAATCAATGCCGGTGGAATCAAGCCTTTAGGAAACAAAAAAGGATCGTGGGGGTTTAAACAGCTTGAAACCATCGCTAAACGTTATGAGTTTTCATTGGCCGACCCAATTGAGAATATTCCTCCAAAAGCCATGGATATTATTTTACGTGGTGGTAATGAAAATTTCGCTATTGAATCGAAATCCTTAGGGGTTACGCGGAAATACACTATCGATTATGAGGGGATAGAAACATTTATCTTAAATCAATATAAGCTAGCAGATTCGATGAATTTAAAGCGCTGGGCAAGTGAATTTATGGATCAAGAAACCTGTTCTAGTTGCCAAGGATCGCGTTTAAAGAAAGAAGCGTTAAATTTTAAAATTGATAATGTTTCTATTGCTGAGCTTTCAGCGATGGATTTGAGTGACTTGTATCAATGGATTGATCGCATTCCTTCAAAACTCAGTTCAAATGAGCTTAAAATTGGGGGCGAAATCATCAAGGAAATCAAAACCCGGATTGAATTTTTA
>JBMZTS010000113.1:0-5167 GCA_049623905.1 Flavobacteriaceae bacterium | reverse complement strand
TCGCAAGGGATTCACGCTATCCACATACACGAAAAAGCCGATTGCTCTTCTTCTGATGGGAAATCGACGGGTGGTCACTGGAATCCTACATTTGAATCACATGGAGCATGGGGAAATCAAAATGGATTTCACCGAGGAGATATAGGAAATTTCTCAGCAGATGAATCGGGTCATGGTATGATCATTTTTAGCACCGATCTTTGGTGCCTTGGTTGTGAAGATGAAACCAAAAATTTAATGGGGAAAGCAATTATTGTCCATCAGGGTGAAGATGATTTTACTTCTCAACCCTCTGGAGCGGCAGGTAAAAGAATTAGTTGTGCTGGAATAATTGAATAAGTTAAAACAGCCCCCAAAACACAAGCTCATTGAAAGATGAATCTACCTTTGTATCGCTTCTGAATGAACATCAAAATATTGTTCATAAAATCTGCCATATGTATACCAAAAGTGAAGCAGAACACGATGATCTTTTTCAGGAGATATCCATTCAACTTTGGCGTTCTTTTGATCGTTTTGAAGGAAAATCTAAATTTTCTACATGGATGTATCGCGTAGGCCTAAATACGGCCATTACGCTTTATAGAAAAAACAAAAAAAAGATTGATACTCAGCCCTTAAACGATGGTATTACACAGGTTAAGGTGCAAGAATACGATACCCTAATTGATGAACGAATGAACTGGTTATATCAAAAGATTGAGGCCTTTTCAGAAATTGATAAAGCACTAGTACTACTGTATTTGGAAAATAAACGCTATGAAGAAATTGCATTGACTATTGGGATTTCAGAGGGAAATGCACGTGTGAAAATGAATCGCATTAAAAAAAGACTAAAAGTAATGCTAAAGGATGGAAAAAATGGATGAATTAAAACAATTAAAAACACAATGGGCACAACAGACCATTAAAAAACAATTCACTAAAGATGAATTGAATAGCTTTTTACAAAAGAAGTCGAAGAGCTCAATTCAATGGATATTCTATCTTAGCCTGATTGAGTTTGTACTCTACATTACTTTGCCATTATTATTGCCTAATTATTTCGAGTCGTTCGATTACTACAGAACATTGAACCTGTATGAATTTGCTATTGCCACCACGGTGGTTGGTTATGTTTTGTTACTGTATTTTATGTACCGCTTTTTCAAAAATTATCAACGTATCTCAATTAGTGATTCTGTCAAAGATCATTTAAGTACGATTTTAAATACACGAAAAGCGGTTAACCAGTATATCCTCTACAATCTAGGTGTCCTTTTTGTTTTCAGCTGTGTGGTACTTGTTTATGCCTTCCGTTACGATGAAAACTTGGCCGTTATAGAAGAGAAACACATTGTTTTAGTGACCATTGCCTTGTGCATTTTAATCATCGGTATAGTTTTGGGTCTTTTTGGCGGCATCTATTATCTGGTCTATGGTCCATTTTTGCGACCGCTTAAACGAAATGAAAAAGAGTTAAAGAAAATTGTTTAACCGCTACCACTCCCGCTGTTTGTCCAAGGCTTGTTGCTCTTCAATTTCTTCTGAAGAAAGGACTTTTAAAAATGACGGATGTTGCTCAATGGCGAACTCTAACTTTTCTATTATGGTCTCCATAGAATCGTTTTCATAGTCAAACTCTAAGGGGGCTTTAACAACCATCGATTGTAAAATTCCTTTCTTTTTAATCAAAAGACCTTTTTTATCAAATGATCGACGAAAACCATCAATAACAATAGGAACAACCACGGGTTTGTACTTTTTTATGATGTGTGCAGTTCCTTTACGCAATGGCTTAAAAGGTGTCGTTGTTCCTTGGGGAAAGGTAATCACCCAACCGTCGTTTAGGGCAACACCTATATTAGAGATGTCACTCATTTTTACTTGGCGATTTACATTTTTACCCGATTCGCGCCATGTGCGTTCAATAGAGACCGACCCTGCATAAGCTAGAACACGTGGCAGCACTCCTGCTTTCATTGTTTCTTTAGCAGCAATATAGTAGATGTTTAACTTAGGGTTCCAAAGATACCCGACATTCTTAATGTTATCAATTCTACCGTGTAAACTCGCATTAAAGACATGAAACATCGCGACAACATCAGCAAAATAGGTTTGATGATTTGAAACAAACAGTACATTATTATCGGGTAGCCCTTTAATCACCTCTGATCCTTCAATATAGAGTTCGTTAAATCCACGGTACCTGCGATGGGTTAAAATACCCAAATACCGGATTAACATTTTTTTGAGGAAAAGGTAATGCCCAAAGGGGTTCTTTTTGAATAAACGCATAAGTATGTAAAATCGAGTAAAGATAGAACTATTTCGCTAAGAGAATTAATTCTCGGGCTTCAGCTAAAATCATTGCTGTTGCTCCCCACACTTCATAGCGATTGAACACAAACATGGGTACAGTGATTTCATCGCTATAAGAGGCTTTTATTTTTCCTTCTGTCATTGATTTTTCGTGAAGCAAATCAAACAATGGAACTTCTATAACATGGTCAACTTCTCCCTGCTCGGCAGTAAATTCTGGACGCGAATGTGTATACGCCAAATAGGGATAAACGTAGAAATTACTTGGAGGAATATAAGTGGAAGACAACTGAGTTAAATATTCTATTTTATTTCTATCAATCCCTATTTCTTCTTCGGTTTCCCGCAGCGCAGTGATCCAAAAATCACGGTCTGTCTTTTCTTTCTTACCGCCAGGAAAACTTATCTGCCCTGAGTGTTTGCCATCGTAGACAGGACGCTGAATCAAGCAAAAATGGGTGTGATCGTCATCAGAGGGATATAAAAGCATCATCACGGCGGCATAACGCACGCTATCAGGGACTTCTAACAATGTCTTTTTAGTGCCAAAACGCTGCGGTGGAGCCATTTTGAGTTGTGCAGTCAAACCTGGTTTTGGAATTTCTCTTATTTTTGAATTTATCAACGAAGCGAAATCTATTGACATATGAGACTTAAATCATTCTATTGTTTAATATTAATACTATTTTTTGGGTTGAGTTGTTCTACACCCAAAAAGAAATCAACAGTTGCAAAAAAAACTGCACCAGCCAAAAGCATTTCACAACCAAAAAAGAAAACCTTACTTAAGCAGAAACCTGACGTTATTCTGACAGAAAAAAATGCAATTCCGTTTTTATATGAATATCAACAAAAGACACTTCCCAATCAGGTAAAAATCACTACAAAATTCGGGGAAATCATCATTGAATTATACGATGAAGCTCCCTATCACATGGCAAATTTTGTTTATCTCACCCGCCTGGGCTATTTCAATGATACTTTCTTTCATAGGGTTGTTCCAAAGTTTGTTATTCAAGGAGGAAATTCGGACCATCCAAACACCTATAAAAAAAGGCGTCAGATAGGACGCTACCTCCTCCCTCCAGATGTTAAAAAAGGCTTAAAACATCATAGAGGTGTCGTTTCCATGCCCAGTAGTGAGATGGACAATCCACACCGTTTAGCATCGCCTTATGAATTTTTTATAGTTCAACAAGAAGGCGGCGCTTATCATTTAGACGGCAACTATACCCCCTTTGGGCGTGTTATTAAGGGAATGACAACCGTTGATGCCATATGTGCTCAACCCATTGACAAACGAGAAGCACCCATCGAAAATATTCGAATGCAGGTGGAAATTTACAACGGATATTAGTTTTTCTTATTATATTTGATAAAGTATAAGATAACGCAATATGACCTTAACACAACTCGCCTACATGATCGCCGTAGCAGAGGCAGGAAACTTTACCATAGCAGCAGAACGGGTATTTGTGACACAGCCGACGCTTAGTATGCAAATTCAAAAACTTGAAGACGAGTTGGGGGTGCAAATCTTCAATCGCAGCAAAAAGCCCATTCGCCTGACTAAGATTGGAGAGCAAATTCTGAATCAAGCTCGAAACATTATTGGAGAAGCGAAACGCATGGACGATATCGTGGCGCAAGAAAAAGGATTTATCGGAGGTGAATTTAGATTGGGCATTATACCAACGGTCATGCCTACACTCCTGCCCATGTTTCTAAATAGCTTTATCAAAAAGCACCCTAAAGTTAACCTCAAAATTGAGGAAATGAATACGAATACAATCATCGCTAGTCTCAAAGAAGGAAAGCTTGATGCGGGGATTGCAGCGACCCCACTGAAGTTAGAAAGTATTGTAGAAAGGCCACTATACTATGAACCCTTTGTGGGTTATATTCCAGAACACCATCGTTTAAGCAAAGTAGCAGAACTGACCCAAGAAGATTTGTTAGAGGAAACTATTTTGGTCTTGGAAGACGGACATTGTTTTAGAGATCAGGCCCTCTCTTTATGCCGCTTAAACAAAAAAGGCAAAAATATGGCGTTTGATTTGAAAAGTGGCAGTTTCGAAACCTTGATAAATTTGTCTAACGAAGGACTGGGAATGACCCTTGTGCCCTACCTTAACACCCTCACCCTTTCACAAGATAACAAAGAAAAACTTCGCTTTTTCCAAGAACCACCACCGGCCAGAGAAATTAGCCTTGTCTTCCCTAAAAGTCAATTAAAAATTCAAATAATTGAGGCGCTTAAAAAAACCATTGAAGGTATCATTAGAGGAGCGATCGCCATTGAGAATGTAAAAATTGTGACCCCCTAAGCCCAATGTAAAATCAACCCATTTGTGGGCGAAGTTTTTGTTTGCACCAACGATAAAGAGCCATCCGATCCATCAGTGAAAGCTCTGACATGGCTTTTTTATACTCCTTCTTAAATAGGTGATCATCAAAATTGACTTTTTGAAGAACGGTTTTGTAAAATTCAAGTTGAGACATTACTATTGATTTTAAACAAATGTATTTTTTTAAGTCATTGACAAATGTTGTCAAAATGTTAAAATAAGTACTGTGTATTGCATAATACTATCTTTTATATATATATTTGCAAAGAACAGTACCCGAATTAAAATTAACCTTATATGAAAATAGAAAATACAAAAGCTCAAATGAGGAAGGGAATTTTAGAATTGTGTATTTTATCAACAATCGACAAAAAACCCAAATATTCCTCTGAGATTCTAAATGGATTAAAAGAATCTGAACTCCTCGTGGTGGAAGGTACACTCTATCCCTTACTTACGCGACTAAAAAATGCCCATCTACTCGAATATCGATGGGAAGAATCTAAAACTGGTCCTCC
>JBMZTS010000112.1:0-5384 GCA_049623905.1 Flavobacteriaceae bacterium | reverse complement strand
AAATTGACCAATAAAGCTCAACTAGCTCCACAAATTTTCAGTATCGAGGAATTTGTAGCGCACTTATCTCACCTTAATAAGGCCCCTGGTGTTCATCTGTTGTTTTCGCTTTATGAGGTTTATACAAATGTTATTGAAAAAAAGCAGCAAGAGACATTCGAAGAATTTTTACAATGGGCCCCTCGTTTGATTAAGGATTTTAATGACATTGATGCTTATCGGTTAGAAGCTCAAAACGCGCTTTCGAATTTAGGAGAATTTTATCTCATAGAAGCCATCAACAAAGAGGACAATACCTCTTCGTTTAGTTCAGATTTTTGGACTGCTTTACCAAAACTGTTTTACGAGTTCCAAACACACCTTATAGCGAAAGAATGGGGAACTATGGGGATGTTATACCGAGAGGCGCTCGACACCCTTCAAATCTATCTTGACCAAACCACACACCATCACTATTTTGTAGGATTTAATGCCTTAAATACTTCTGAGGAATACCTATTTCAAGAGTTCTTAAATGCTGAAAAAGGCACAGCACTGTGGGATCTAGATAAACATTTTTATGACGATAGTAGTCACGCTTCTGGTCGCTTTATTAGAAAGTATCAAAACGAATGGAATTATTATCGGAAAGCGCCTAGTTCTTTTATTTCATCTTCTTTTTCATCGCCAAAAAGCATTTGTGCAAAAGGGTTTTCAGGGGTTATACCGCAGGCACAACACGTTGGTGAGATTGTGGCACAACATCTTAAAGAGGGAGATCAGCCAGCTATTATTTTGGGTGATGAAAGCCTATTACTCCCTGTCCTTGCTCACCTTCCCGAAGACTTAAAGGACTGGAATGTTACAATGGGATACCCTATAGAACAACTTCCAGTAACTCGGTTTATGTTAGATTTTATTGCTCTACATGCCTTAGAAGATCCTCAGGGTTTAGAGAGAAAAAAAGTCACGGACCTCTTTAAGTATGCCCCAATTCGCAAAATGTTAAAAAAGGAGAGTGCTGCTGCTGCTGAGGAATTAAAGCGCATGACTCACCACTACAGTTGGTCCTGTTCTTCAGAATCGATTTCTCGGATTAAGGAATGTCGCCTGGGGCTTACAATCTTGACTCAGCCCAAAAAAGCTCTTGCGCTTTTAGAACAATGTTTAACTCTCGTCGATTATTTAAAACGAAACGTAGATGCCACAGAACAATCGCCATTATTCTCCGCAGTATTAGAAAAACTTAAACAATTATTTCATCAAACGAAAGTCCAGTTGGAAGGAACCACTATGGCGATTACCAACCAAGCACTTTATCTCTTAATTAAGGAAGCTCTACAACTTCAAACACTTGATTTTAAAGGCGAGCCTACGCGAGGAATTCAGATCATGGGAATGTTAGAAACCCGTACCCTAGATTTTGAAACCATCATTATTACTCATGTAAATGAAGGGATATTACCCGTTGGTAAGAATGATCAAAGCTTTTTCCCTTTTGCTTTAAAAAAGCATTACGGCTTACCCACCTATCTCGATAATGATGCAATCTATTCCTATCATTTTTACCGTTTGTTACAACGCGCAAAAAATATTTATCTGCTCTACAACGCCAACAGCGAAGGGCTTAATGCCGGTGAAAAAAGTAGATTTATTCGGTCTCTTGCCTTTAATCAGCACCCCAATCATCATTTTAGTGATGAAAGTGATGTAAAACCGATTCCTTCATTTGTGGAAGAGGTTCCTGCGGTAAAAAAGAATAAAGCGATAATTGAGCGCATTCAAAGGCTTGCTCAAAATGGATTTTCACCCACTTCTTTAGGAATGTACCTTCTCGATCCCATGGCTTTTTACAATCGTTATGTCCTAGGCATAAAAGAGGTCATTGAGGACCAGAAGGTGTTGACTCATTTTAAAAGAGGTGAAATCGTTCACGACACGCTAGAAGCGCTCTATGCCCCTTTCATTGGACAACCCATGGAAGTAGAATTTTATAAAAAAATGCTTTCTGAATTGCCCCAGCTGTTTACACATAATTTTCAATTGGCTTATTCAAATGAGACTCCTTTGGTGGGTGAAAATCATTTGATTATTTCGGCTTATCAAAGAGCTGTAGATCAGTTTTTAAGGCATGAGATGGAACTTGTCAAGGCAGGAAATCGTTTAACCGTTTTAGCACTTGAAAAACCATTTAAAGTTCCCATCGCTGTTTTTGATTCTTCCCGTCCAGTTTTTATAAGTGGAAAAATCGATAGAATTGACCGTTACAATAAGCAGTTACGTTTTATTGACTATAAAACAGGAACCGTTGAGAAGAGCCAATTGTATTGGAATGACTGGGACATCTTTAAAGGAGATTATAAGCGTCAACCCCTTTTTCAGGTTTTACTTTATGCCTGGTCACAACACCAAGAATATTTAATGGAACTTCCATTTCAAGCCGGAATAATGTCATTAAAAAAACCAAAGAGTGACCTGATTAGTCTGCAAAGAAAGAATCTGCCAAAGACGGACAATCTTTCTCACATTGATCGGGCATTTATTGACGATATAGAGACCTTTTTAAAGGACTTGATCAAAGAAATCTTTGATGAGCAAAACAGTTTTGTATCTTTGAAATAATAGAGGCATTCATTGTCTTACCAAAACTATATTTAAATGTCGGATAAACAGGTTAAAGATAGAAGCGAACTCAATTGGTTTCTCAGGTTATTTACTGTTGGAGACCGCTTTTCCCTTCGTGACTTTTACGATCGTTTAAAAAAGGGATTTGTCGAATTTTTGATTGTCTTTTTTGGTGTATTGGTCTCTTTTTCAGTTGAAAAGCAAGGGGGAGAATTTGATGATAGACAAAACAATATTGATAACCTCGTTGGTCTTCGAAACGAGCTTCAGCAAATGCAGGCCTACACCCTTGAATATATTGGGCAAAATGAGTGGGTTACAGAATTATATCGGAATCAATATGAGCGTTGGGAAATAGATAACGACAGCATTTTTATTGTTTACGACGAAGAACAAGATTGGCATTTTTCTCCCATGACTTATTACACCAATCGCGATCCCTTCAATCCGCCTCGGGTGGTTTATGATGCCATTAAGCTCGATGGAACCTTTCGTCATCTAGGATCGGATATTGGCCGTTTGGTCAATGATAATTATGATGGAACGGACCTGAAATACCTGATGATCAACACCGACAAAGAAGAAAAGAATTATGTGGATGCCTTCAATAGAAGGTTAGCGAATCAATGGGTTTTTGATCTTAATAAGATCGACGTTGAAGACACTGATTTCTGGGTAGAAAACAGAAAATACATACAACAAGATCGTTTTATTAAGTACAATCTTTTCAAGCGAATAGAGCTTTGGATTCAGATCAATGAGCAACTCAATGAATACAATAACACCTTAGCTAAAAACATTTCAGTTTTAGATTCTGTTATCGCCATGAAGGAAGACGAGTGGACGGTTATTTGGTGGTGGGGGGAGAAACCAAACTGGCTACGATCTTCCCCGAAATTAGCGACGGAGGCACCCCAGGCCCAGGAACCGTTAACTGACCAGTAAAATATAAATTTTCAACTTTTTTACTTTTCAATTTAGGCCTTAAAAAAGCCGTTTGCATTAGGGTATTCGCCATGCCATAGGCATTGCCTTTGTAAGAATTATAGGCTTCGATAAAATCATTCACACAAAACGATTCACTAAAAAGAATAGCGTCTCTGACAGATTGGTCGGTTAAGCGTTCCATCCGGTCAATCACCAGATCAAAATATTTTTTTCTCAGCTCTGGTGTGTCCTTCAATCCTGGAGCAATAGGGATCAATAGAAAACAGGCTTCTTTTCCTTTTGGCGCCATGGTGTCGTCTGTTATCGACGGAAAATTGGCATAAAAGAGAGGGTCCTCGGGCCATTTTGGGTGGTCATAGATGTCGGCCGCATGCGCATCAAAATCTACATCAAAAAACAGGGTGTGATGAGAAACATTTTTCAGCTTCTTATCTAGGCCAACAAAAAAGAGTAATGAGGAAGGGGCAAAAGTTTTTTTATCCCAGTATTGTTCAGAGTAAGCACGATAGGATGCCTCTAACAGGCTTTCCGAGTGATGATAATCGGCACCGCTAATGACCACGTCAGCTTTGATTGTTTTTCCTTGGGTTAAAATCCCGATTGCCTTGCCTTTTTCCACCAAGATTTTATCGACTGCATGATCGGTATAAAAGCGAACCCCAAGATCTTCAGCTAGCTTTACCATTCCATTGACCACACTGTACATGCCTCTATCGGGATGCCAAGTGCCCAAACCAAAATCTGCAAAATTCATAAAGTTGTAAAAGGCTGGTGTTTGACTTGGTTTTGCGCCTAAAAATAGAACAGGAAATTGTAAAATTTGAGCAAGTCGAGGATTGTTGAACTCCTTTAGGACTTCCCGTTTGATGGTACTCAAAAAATAGCCTACTTTTTTTACGGTTGCTGGGGTGATTAATTCAAGGGGCGAAATGCCTGGACGATAAACCAAATCTTTGATGGCGATGTCATAATTTTCTTCAGCCTTTTTGATAAAGCGCTTGAGAGGAACTGAGCTTCCCGCTTCTTCCTTCTCAAAGGCAGCGTAAATTTTCTCAAGAGAATCGCCAATCTTTATCGAGTCTTGGTTGTCAAAATAAACTTCATAACCTGGATCGAGTTTTTTCAGCTGATAATAATCGCTCACTTGTTTACCAAAATCTCCAAAATATGATTCAAAAACATCTGGCATCCAGTACCATGAAGGGCCAATATCAAAGGTAAAGCCCTCTTTTTTAAATTGACGTGCCCGCCCACCAGGGGTACTGTTTTTCTCATAAATTTCAACCTGATGACCAGATTGCGCCAAATAGGAAGCCACTGAGATGGATGAAAATCCAGAACCGATTACAATAATTTTTTTCATAACAGTTTTAAAGATACTGCTTAATTGATGAAACTAGTTCCCTTGAACGGGGGATTTATTGGACTAAGATTTTCGCTTGATGCGTTCTTTATAAATCTCTTCAACAAAGGCCGCACTGATTACCCCGGTTGGGATAGCAACGATTCCTATTCCTACTAAAGAAATGATGGACGCAAAAATTTTCCCCCCAACAGTAATTGGGTAAACATCACCATACCCAACAGTGGCAAGAGAAACTGTCGCCCACCAAATAGATTCGGTGATACTTGAAAATTTTTCAGGCTGCGCATCATATTCTAAATAGTAGATGGCCGAAGCAGAGAAAAGAACAGTAATGACAGACAAAAACAGAGTGAATGTCAGTTCGCTTTTGACCGAAAAGAGTGCTTTCGTAAAAACTTTTAGCGAATTGCTTTTTCGGCCAAACTTAAAGATTCGTGTTAAACGAAACAGCCTTAAAATTCTTAAG
>JBMZTS010000111.1:0-5392 GCA_049623905.1 Flavobacteriaceae bacterium | reverse complement strand
CCGGTTTGTGCTCTTGGCGGATCTATATCTACTCCTTTGGCAGGTATTCGAGCTGAAGTGATAGAAGTAGCCAGTTTTGATGAATTAGATCAAATAGGAATAGAGCAAATTAAAGGCAAAATTGTGTTTTACAATCGACCCATGCAAGCCGACCTTATCAATACCTTTACCTCTTATTCTGGTTGTGTAGATCAACGCTATAGCGGTGCCGAAAAAGCGGCAAAATACGGTGCAGTAGGGGTCATTGTAAGATCGATGAATTTAAGATTAGACGACTTTCCACATACGGGCTCAATGAGTTACGGCGATTTGCCCCTCAAAAAGCGTATTCCAGCTGCAGCAATTAGCACCAATGGCGCAGAATTATTGAGCTCTATGCTCGCGTTAAATAATAAGCTCAAGTTTTATTTAAAACAAAATTGTAAAAATTTACCAGATGTTCTGTCGTATAATGTTATAGGAGAAATCAAAGGATCAACATACCCTGAAGAAATCATGGTCGTTGGTGGGCATCTCGATTCTTGGGATCTTGGTGATGGTTCGCACGATGATGGAGCCGGTGTTGTTCAATCGATGGAAGTATTGCGTTTGATGAAAAAAATTGGATATCGCCCAAAACGCACTCTCCGTGTCGTTTTATATATGAATGAAGAAAATGGCCAACGTGGTGCAGCAAAATATACCGAGGTTGCACGACAGAAAAGGGAAAAGCATGTTTTTGCGTTAGAGTCCGATGCGGGTGGTTTCTCACCCCGTGGATTTTCCATAGATACCACGCCAGAAAAACTAAAAACCATCCAATCGTGGGCCCCTTATTTTGAACCCTATCTAATCCATCTCTTTGTTAAGGGTGGGAGTGGTGCAGATGTTGCGCCGCTGAAAACAGCGGATAATGTTTTAGCCGGTTTACGTCCCGACTCTCAACGCTATTTTGACTTTCATCATGCCGCAAACGACACCTTTGATGCGATTAACAAGCGTGAGTTAGAACTTGGGGCTGCTACGATGGCGTCACTGGTGTTTTTGATGGACCATTTTAAATTATAATCCATTGATAAATTTAAAAGATTACACCAAAGAGTTTCGCTATAATTTAAGTCTTTCCATTCCAGTAATATTAGGCCTGTTGGGCCACACGGTAGTTCAGTTGGTCGATAACATTATGGTTGGTCAATTGGGAACAACCGAATTAGCCGCAGTATCTCTAGGGAATAGCTTTGTTTTTATCGCTATGTCATTGGGGATTGGTTTCTCAACAGCACTTACCCCTTTGGTTGCTCAAGCCGATGGTACAAAGGATACGACTAAGGCACAAAATATCTTGTCTCACGGAATTGTGATGTGTACGATTTTAGGATTAAGTTTATTCCTGATCATTTATACGGCACGAAATACCATGTACGTCATGGGGCAACCAGCAAATGTGGTTGAATTGGCCTTCCCATATCTTAAATGGGTCGCTGCTTCACTAATTCCACTCATTATTTTTCAAGCATTTAAGCAGTTTACCGATGGTCTTTCCCGAACAAGACCCGCAATGTATGCCACGGTGTTTTCAAATGTGGTTAACATCTTATTGAATTATTTATTGATTTTTGGCTACTTTGGTTTTCCTCAGTTAGGAGTAGAAGGCGCTGCGTTGGGAACATTGATTGCGCGTTCTGTGGCGGTCATTTTTATTATGATCTACATTAAATTCCACCCTGTTTTTGAAGCCTATTCTTTGCGTGTTCGCTTCGAAAATCTTAGAATAACCCTGTTTAAAAAAATATTTAGTTTAGGACTGCCCTCGGCTTTGCAAATGTTTTTTGAGGTGTCATTTTTCACCATGGCCATTTGGATGTCTGGTATTTTAGGCGAAAATGCTCAAGCTGCCAATCAGATTGCTCTTAACTTGTCTGCTATGACCTTTATGTTTGCTATGGGTCTTGGCGTAGTGGCCATGATAAGGGTAGGAAATCAATGGGGTAAAAAGGCCTATGTTGATCTCAGAAGAATTGCAATTTCTCTTTTTCTGTTAATCTTTTTATTTGATGTAGTGTTCTGCGTCATTTATTTGAATTTCAGTGATATTTTACCTTGGATTTATCTTGAAGATTATGGAGAGCAGACCCCAGCACGTACTCTAGAGGTCGTTGGGATTGCTTCAGGACTGTTGTTGGTTTCAGGCTTTTTTCAAATTACTGACGGTTTACAGGCGGTTATCCTCGGTGCACTTAGAGGCATTCAAGATGTGAATATTCCAACCTTATTGACCTTCATTTCTTATGTTGTGATTGGCTTGCCTGTATCTTACTATCTCGGGCTTCACACTGAATTAAAAGCTATGGGAATATGGATTGGTCTTCTCACAGGTTTAAGCACGTCAGCCTTTTTATTATTTTTACGTTTTGAATTTCAAACCAAAAAACTTTTAAAAAAATAAACTATGGAGGTTCCAAAATTTTTAATCGCAGACAATTCTTCTTTAAAAGATGAATTGTTCGTTTTACATACAGACTACCCTCGTTTTCTACTCAACGTTTCAAATGACGATATACTTTGGCTAGAAGAATTTTCGCAAGAAGACCAGGGTGAACTTCAAAAAGTCGCCGCTGATCTGATAGATGAAGCCCTTGCTTTTTTTGATGCCGAAATCGAAAACATGGCCTAATGCTCGAACAACTCCTTGAATGGGATCGGTCTTTATTTTTGTATCTCAATCAACTCGGGTCAGAGCCCTATGATTTTTTTTGGCTCTTATTGAGTGAAAAAGCGACCAATGCCCTCATTTATCTTCTATTAGTTTTCGTTTATGCTCAAAAAAAAGGGTGGAAGGCGGCCTTATTTTTGTTAGTCGTTGGAGGGGCTATGGTTGGAATTACAGATCAACTCACCAATGGTTTTAAATATGGTGTGATGCGCCTCAGGCCCTGCTACACGCCAGAATTGGAGAATTTAATCCGCTTGGTCAAAGCAAGCTGTGGAGGTCAATACAGTTTTTTTTCAGGACATTCTTCCAATTCTTTTGCCCTTGCCTGTCTATTTGGTCTCTACTTTAGGCGAATCAAATGGGTGATGCCCACCTTGTTTCTTGTGGCTGGTTTAATTGCTTACAGCAGAATTTATATTGGTGTACATTATCCCTTAGACATTATTTGTGGCGCTCTAGCAGGAATACTCATAGCCTATCTGATATATACTTTGATGAACAAATGGGCTGGTTCTTCCCTCTCAGCATATTAGTGATTTGCTTTTAACAGCTCAGGATACATTTCTTGAAAACGCCTCAATCGTGGGATAGAAACATTTTGTACATATGGATTGTTTGGGTTTAACCGTTCATAATTTTGATGATATTCTTCGGCATAGTAAAAGATATCCATTCTTTTAACTTCCGTGATAATTTCCTTTGAGAACATTTTTTTTTCAGTTAATAGAGCAATGTATTCTTGAATTATTTCGCGTTCTGCCTCATTTTGATAGAAAGCAATTGAACGATATTGCGATCCACGATCGGGTCCTTGCTGATTGGGCGTGGTAGGGTTATGTGACCCAAAAAACACTTGAATTAATGTTCCAAAAGAGACCTGTTTGGGATCATAGAGTATTTCGACCGCCTCTGCATGACCGGTCCTTCCAGTTCCTATCTGATTGTAATTTGGATTTTTTGTATGCCCTCCAGCGTAGCCAGAGTATACCTCGTGAACTCCCTTGACACTTTCATAGATGGCTTCTACACACCAAAAACACCCAGCGGCTACATAGGCTTTTTCTAAACCTTTTTGTGTGGTAGTTGGAGGTTCCCATATCGCTTTTTCTCGATGTGTCGGTTGAGGACTGGAAATACAAGTTTGTAAACTGATGAGACTGAGGAAGCTGAGTAATAGTTTCATTTTTTTTTAATTTCTATCCTTGCAATCGCAATGATTTTTTTGTTAAAATACTAAATCTTCCATAAGTCAAGCGCCTGGATGGGCAGAGATTATTCAAACCTTTTATTTAGCTTTTAGTTCGAGTGGTCGCAATTCATCATCCAATGGAGACCATACTTATCGGTTAGTCGGCCAAAGGTGGCGTTCCAGTGTTGTAATGCTAAGTCCTGAATGATTTTTCCGCCTTCACTTAATTTTGCAAACGCACTTTTCATACTTTCTAAATCGGTATAATTTAAGCTAAGGTGAATATTGGGGTTGTCATTTAAAGGGATATCCGAACTATCGGCTATCATTATAATGGTTTGTTTTTTAAAAAGCAATTCGGCATGCATGACCCATTCTTTCTGTTCTTGTGAATGTGGAATAGGGCTGTTTTCATAGGTTTTGATTTCGCTATGCTCTATACCTAAGGCTTGAGTGTAAAAAGCCAGTGCTTCGCGAGCTTGCCCATTCATAATAAGGTAGGGGTGTAATGTCATCATTAAATTTTAAGGATTTCTATTGGGTCGTTTTTGGAAATCTCCAGAGCAATTTGGACAACGCCTATGGAGTTTGGTTTCTACACAATCTTTGCAGAATGTACATTCATATGAGCAAATGTAGGCCTCGCTGCTTGTGTGGGGGAGCTTTTTTTGACACAACTCGCAATGAGGTCGCATTTATAACATTTTTTATTCTTTTGGATTTGACTTAATCTTCTCTGTTCTAAAATATTGCCTTCCTAGCCATACGTTGTGCTGACGGTCCCATGTGCTATAGTGCCGCAGGTCGCCAATTCCCGAGGTAGTGGCTCCCCATGTCCCAGCAGCAATAAGCAATTCTTCTGGTGTACTGTTGAGGGGTTTTTGTGCAGAAAAATAGTTGACATAAAAATAAAATGTTAGCCCACCCAATTGACGCCCCACCACTTGAAATAATTTTGATGAATTTTGATGATCAGAATGATCATTGGGGTTTATAGTTTGATCAGTATCGGGCAAGTGAAACTCTATGCTTCCCGTCAAACGCTCTGTTTGAACAAGAAGTGCGAGGGTGCGCATAAGGTCTTGTTTATCTTTATAGATGGCCGAATGATCGATCGTGTGAATATTGTTTACTTCCTCTTTAAAGAGTTTATTTAAACTTTTATAATCGTGGCGCTTATAGCCCTGTCCTTTTGAATTTCCATCGGGTAATCGCAAAAAATAAACGACGGCATTTTTGTAGGCATAGCGCACTATTTTTTTCCCATTGATGCTAAGGTGCTCGCGTTGCATTTCGGTCCCATAACCCGCTCCCGAAGTATTAGTATTGCATAGGAAGCGAATGGCCCGTAAGCTTCCTTCCTCCCTTGCCTTGTAATAGGCATCATTCCCTAAACCTTCCCCTGCATCACCAGCTGTTGTATGTACAATCACAGTTTTATCTCCAGGAGTTTTTATACTGTGATAAACGTTAGGATTCATAAATAACTGCCAATCATCTTGATGGGCCGA
>JBMZTS010000110.1:0-5456 GCA_049623905.1 Flavobacteriaceae bacterium | reverse complement strand
CCGGCGACATTCAGCTTGGAAGGCTGACGCTCTACCAACTGAGCTACTCCCGCATAAGAACAAATATACCAAAAGATTTGATTGCGCTTTTTAATCCTTAGATCTAATTTATTCTGTAATTTACAGCGATGACTTCAACACTCACCATTATCGCAATTACTTCTGCACAAACACATGCCGTTCGGCATCCTATCTTGCGCAAAGGACGACCTAAAAAGGATTGTGTCTTTAGTGGTGATGAACTAGACTCGACATTTCATCTCGGAGCGTATCGCAATGATAAACTCATTGGAGTCTTATCTGCCTTTAAGCAACCCCACCCAGAACTCAAGGCGACAATGAGCTTTCAAATTAGAGGCGTGGCGGTTATGGATGCCTTTCAAAGGCAAGGTGTTGGACAACAATTGATGCACAGCGCCGAAACCTTAGCAAAGGAAAAAAAAGCCGATTTAATTTGGCTCAATGCTCGTGTCAAGGCCAAAGCCTTTTATATCTCGCTCGGCTATACTCCGCACGGAGAAGCTTTTGAAATCGCATCAATAGGAACTCATTTTTGTTTTTTTAAATTTATTCATGATGCATAAAGGTTTATTTTTTATCGGTTGGTTGTTTCTGTTATCCTCTGTTGGGGCACAAGAATTAGAAATTGACAATGCCTTACTTTTGGGAAAAAAAGAACTCATCGGAGGTGAAGATTATGTTTTGCTACCCCCCGTGGCAGAGCACTTTGAAGCCATGAAACTGGCAGCAGCCAAAGATAGCATTGCCATTAAAATTGTTTCCAGTTTTAGAAGCTATGAGACACAGAAAAAAATTTGGAACCGAAAATATTACGCCTTCATTGAACAAGGTTTTTCACCCCTACAAGCCATTGACAAGATCATAGAATACTCTACACTTCCAGGAACATCGCGCCATCATTGGGGGACCGATATTGATATTATCGACGGGAATATGAAGGTGGACGGGGATGTCCTCCTGACCAAACATTTTCATCAAGGGCCATATCAAAAATTAAGGCTCTGGCTAGAAAAACATGCCTCCACGTATGGGTTTATATTGGTCTATACCAAAGATTCTTCGAGAAAAGGGTTTTTATATGAGCCTTGGCATTATAGCTACAAACCATTGTCGGTCAGCATTCTAAAGCAATATGTGGAGAAAAACCTTCTTTCAAAAGTAACAAAAGACAGCCTGCTTTTAGGGCATGAATATCTCTCATCCGATTTTATCAATCGCTATTTTAATGAGAACATCTTGGGCATCCATCCCGCTTTAAAATAATCAACGCATTGCCTTTTCACTTGGCTTGAACAGTTTTTAAAAATTTTATCAAGCCCTCGTATCGTCTTCTTGAAATTGGCATTTTACTCTTGTCAGACATGACACAATAATTTCCTCCTTTCTTATCAATATTGTCTAAATGTTCGAGATTAATAATATAAGAATTATGAACCCTGTAAAAATGTAGCTTGTTAAGCTGTTCTTCATGAACACCTAAAGCTTTTGACGATAAAATTGGACGCTTTTTATCGGTGGTATAAAACTCTGTGTATCGTCCACAAGATTTTAAATAAATGAGTTCTCTTGGGTTGATAAAATCAATACGATCCATTCCAGCCACAATTAAATAATTGGAAGGATGTTCATTTCTGAATGTTCTCGCGAGCGCCCTAATCCGTTTCATATCCACAATTTGATTGTCGCGAATCCGCTCTCTGACGCGTTCTACAGCAATCAATAAATCTTCGATTACCACGGGTTTTAGGATATAGTCTACGGCGTTAAACTTAAAGGCTTTAATTGCATACTCGTCAAAAGCAGTCGTAAATATAATTTGAAAATCATATGTCCCTAGTTCATTTAAAAGATCAAAAGAGGTGTCGCGGTCCAAGACAATGTCTAAAAAAACTAAATCAGGCTTTAACTCTTTAATCTTTTTAAGAGCAGTGTCATATGTCGTACATGCCGCTACTACTTCTATTTTTGAACAATACTTTTTGATGAAATGCTTCATTATGACAATGTTGTTTCTTTCATCGTCAACCAATATAGTTTTTAATTTCTCTAAGTAATCCATTGTTTTTTATTTGTGATTATGGGAATAATAAGAACGGCTCGAGTACCGCAAACTTGATCTTGCTCTACTAACTCTTCAAGATAAAATTCAGACTTAGTTTTGTGTAAGTAGTTAAATATGTCTACTCTTTCTTTTAAAATTCTCGTGGCATAGGAAACGTGTTTTTTTCCGTCTTTTTCTTTTTCTTTTTCTTTTTTTAACAACTGTGCTTTGGATCGGCCCACCCCGTTGTCTTCTACAATAAGATGGAGGCCTTTCCCTTTCTTACTGATTTTAAGGAGAATTTTGCCTTGGGTTTTAAGCGGGCTTATTCCATGAATAATTGCATTTTCCACAATGGGTTGTAACAACATTGGGGCAATCATATATTTTTCTTGATCAATCAAAGGATCAACCTCAACCGTAAATTCAATTGGGTGATTCAGACGAATGTTTTGTAAATCAATATATCCTTGTAGATACTCAATTTCTTCCATTAAACTAAGGTTTTCAGTAATAGACATGTCGAGGGTTTTTCTTAACATTTTTGAAAAAACACCCATATATTGATTGGCCACCTGTTCCCCTTTAAGAATCATTACACTTTGTATCCCATTTAGAGTGTTAAAAATAAAGTGAGGATTCATTTGAGCCTTAAGCTATTGTGATTCTAAACGGGCAATTTGATTTTTATAGGCTTCACGTTGTTTGGTTCTATCGCGACCAAAAAAAACAATCAAGGCGATCGTAACAAAATTGCTCACAAAAATAGGAAGGGCAATACTACTTTCTAATAAAACGAAAAAGGGAAAAGAGAATCTCTCTAGCGGATACGCTGCTAAAACGAGTATAGGAACAAGGAAGTACGTTTTAAAGTACATGCGATTTAGGGATAAATGTAGATTTCGAAGTTAAAGTTATTAAAACTTAATGATTTGTATCAATTTATAATCAAGAATCTTATATTTTAACAGGATGAAAAAAACATATTACAATTCAGAAGATTTAAAAAAATTCAGTCAAATTAGCGAATGGAACCCAGACCTAGGCGAAAAGTTTTTCGACTATTACTCCCGTGTCTTTGAAGAAGGTCATCTTAGTGCTCGCGAAAAATCACTTATTGCACTTGCCGTTTCCCATGTTGTTCATTGCCCTTATTGTATCGATGCCTATACCAAAGATGGCCTAGAGCGGGGGATCGAAAAAGAAGAAATGATGGAGGCGGTCCATGTGGGTGCTGCAATTCAAAGTGGGGCTGTTTTGGTTCATGGTGTTCAAATGATGAATCGGCACGACCAATTGAGTATGTAATATGGCAACCAAGTCGTTAAAAGCAAGAAAAAGTCAATTATCAGATACCCAACGACAGTTGCAAATACTTTCAGAGGGGATTTTTAGTTCGGGGGAACTTCCTACCTTCAAGGAAAGGTTAGCCTCTCTTGGACTGTCTGTTCTACACCCTAAAAAATTGTCTATTCTTCAGATAAATATTGGATATATGTGCAATCAAGTTTGTACACATTGTCATGTCGATGCTGGTCCAGATCGAAAAGAAATCATGACCAAAACAACACTGGAAGATTGCCTCAAAATGATGAAAAAAACAGCAATAGCCACCGTTGATATAACGGGAGGTGCGCCCGAAATGCATCCACATTTCAGATGGTTTATCGAACAAATTAGAACGCGAACTCGAGTAAAAGAAATCATTGTGCGATCAAATCTGACTATCCTTTTGGCCAATAAGAAGTATCGGGATCTTCCGCTTTTTTTTGCAAGGCATAACATTCATGTGATCTCATCTCTTCCTTTTTACAAAGAACATAAAACCGATCGGCAGCGCGGTACGGGCGTCTTTAAGCAATCTATAAAAGCGCTTCAGTTGTTAAATGAAGTGGGCTTTGGGAGAAAAGGAAGCCGTCTTGAACTCGATCTGGTTTATAATCCCTCTGGGGCATTTCTTCCAAGCGATCAGAGCGCCTTAGAAAGAGACTACAAGGCCGCGTTAAAACAAGACTTTAATATTGAATTTAATCAGCTTTTCACAATCACCAATCTGCCCATAAGTCGTTTTTTAGATTATTTGATTGCTTCTGAAAATTATGAAGAATACATGCATACTTTGGTAGAGGCCTTTAATCCAATGGCGGTTGAAAAAGTCATGTGCACGACCACCCTATCTGTTGATTGGGAAGGGTTTTTATATGACTGTGATTTTAACCAAATGCTTGGTTTAAAAGCCAACGTTAATCGCCCGCATATCAACGAATACAATCCCGTTGAACTCGATAATAGAACGATACAAATTTCTCAACATTGTTACGGTTGCACTGCTGGTGCGGGAAGTAGCTGTCAAGGCAGTACGGTATAAATTGAACTTTTGAAAAAACCACTTTTACTTGTTTTTTGTAAAAACCCTCGACGGGGAAAAGTCAAAACTCGACTTGCAAGCGCAATAGGCGAAGAAAAAGCCTTGTTAATTTATTGCCATTTACTCGAGAAAACAGCATCTGTTCTTCAAGAAATAAACACCGACATTCATGTTTATTACTCCGAGTATATAGAAGAGGATAATTATTTTAAGTCTGTGGCAAAGCAAGAAAAAATTCAAGTGGGAGAATCACTTGGCGAACGCATGAGTCACGCTTTTAAAGCGAGTTTTAAAACCCACAGTCCGATTGTAATTATTGGAACAGACTTGTGGTCCCTAGAGGCAAAAGACATTATCCAAGCATTCGAATCTCTTAAAGTAAATAATGTTGTCCTTGGCCCCTCTCACGACGGGGGGTACTATTTATTGGGATTAAATCGCTATTTTCCTCAACTCTTTGAGAACAAAAAATGGGGAAGCGATACCGTCTTGTTACAAACCTTAAGCGATTTGACCAACGAACAATTTTCTTTGTTGGAAGAAAAAAACGATATTGACACACTCGAGGACTTGCAAAAGCATCCCGATTTAATGCAGCTATCAAATGAATAAAAAAGACTTCTTAGAGCAAAGCCAGCAGTTTCTAAAAGCAAAGGGGATTAAAGATTGTACCATTGGTATTGTCCTCGGAACAGGCCTTGATGGTCTGTCAAATGAAATCGTCATTGAACGTGATGTTCCCTATGAAGAAATCCCTCATTTCCCGAAGTCAACGATGCCCTATCACAAAGCGCGTTTACTTTACGGCTCGCTCAATGGACAAAAAGTAATGGTTTTTGAAGGGCGATTCCACGCCTACGAAGGGCTTAACTTTTTTGAAATCACATACTCTATTCGTTTGATGCATGCTATGGGGGTGAAAACAGTAATCATTAGCAATGCTGCTGGGGCCCTCAACTTAGAATACCATAAAGGTGAGGTTATGCTCATAACAGACCATATCAATCTTCAAGGGGGATCGCCCCT
>JBMZTS010000109.1:0-5479 GCA_049623905.1 Flavobacteriaceae bacterium | reverse complement strand
AAAGGCGCTATGCCTCGCCCAATATCAACTCTTCTGACTTGGCCACCATTGCCGCTGAAAAGGCGATAGCCTCTGCCAGAGTCGATCAAGAAACAATAGACTACATTATTGTGGCACACAACTTTGGAGACACACAAACTGGGACGACGCAATCTGCTCCCTTACCAAGCATCGCCTCTAAAGTGAAAACAAATCTTGGAATTGCCAATCCCAACTGCGTGGCTTACGATATTCTCTTCGGCTGTCCTGGGTGGGTTGAAGGAGTTATCCAATCAACCGCTTTTATAAAAGCTAATATGGCCAAAAAGTGTCTTGTCATTGGTGCAGAAACCTTATCAAGAGTCGTTGACCCTTCCGATCGAGATGGAATGATTTTTGCCGACGGCGCTGGAGCTACGCTTATTGAAACAAAAGCAGGCAAAGCAGGAGTATTATCGCACAAAACCGTGACCTATACGGCAAACAACGAAATAGACATGTTGTATTACGATTATTCCTATGATCCTAAAAATAAAACGAAATACATCAAAATGAAAGGGCGAAAAGTTTATGAGTTTGCCCTAACCCATGTGCCGCAAGCCATGAAAGCCTGTTTTGATGCCTCTGAAGTTGACATTGATGACCTTAAGAAAATTTTTATCCATCAAGCTAATATGAAAATGGATGAAGCCATTGTAAAAAGGTTTTTTAGGCTGTATAAAAAACCTATACCAGAACACGTATTACCCATGAATATTCAGGAACACGGTAATAGTTCTGTCGCTACAATCCCGACACTTTATGATCAGGTAATCAATAACGAGCTAGACAATCATCAATTAAATAAAGGCGATATCGTCTTATTTGCCAGTGTAGGTGCTGGGATGAACATCAATGCGATCACCTATCGCGTGTAGTTTCTAAGCTAACTTATTATCCCCGATTAATTCATCGAATAATCCTTCGAATTGTGTATTTTTAAGCATGGTAAAATTGCTCGAGCACATTGGACGCTATTTCATTATGCTCCAAAAAACGTTTAGAAAGTTTACAAAATGGAAGGTGCTGTGGAAGCTAATCATCAGAGAAATTGACGACCTCATCATTGGTTCTTTGGGCATCGTGGCCTTTATTTCATTTTTTGTAGGAGGTGTGGTAGCCATCCAGACTGCCATCAACACAGACAACCCATTATTACCTAAGTATTTAGTCGGTTTTGCTACGCGACAATCTATCATTTTAGAATTTGCACCTTCATTTATCTCTGTTATCATGGCCGGGAAAGTAGGTTCTTTCATCACCTCATCTATTGGAACAATGCGGGTGACAGAACAAATCGATGCACTTGAAGTCATGGGAGTCAATACCTATAATTATCTAATTTTTCCGAAAATTACCGCCATGACCTTATACCCTTTTATCATTGTGATTTCAATGTTTCTAGGCATCTTTGGCGGCTATGTTGCTTGTATTATGGGAGGGTTTTCAGCCCATGCCGATTTTATTGAAGGTCTTCAACTGGAATTCAATCCTTTTCATGTGACTTATGCCTTTATAAAAACCTTTTTATTTGCCATGCTCTTGGCCACCATTCCTGCCTATCACGGCTATTATATGAAGGGAGGAGCCTTGGGAGTGGGCAAAGCGAGCACGACCTCTTTTGTTTGGACAAGTGTCGCTATTATTGTGATGAATTCTTTCGTAACCAACCTGCTACTTACCTAATGATAGAAGTAAAAAATTTAAAAAAATCATTTGGCACTACAGAGGTACTCAAAGGAATTAGTACTGTTTTTGAACGTGGCAAAACCAATTTAATCATCGGTCAAAGTGGTTCGGGTAAAACCGTCTTTCTCAAATGTATTTTAGGGCTTTTCACCCCTAACGAAGGTGAAATCATTTACGACGAAAGGCGCTTGTCTAAAATGGATGAAATACAACGTTCTCTCCTGCGACAAGATATGGGGATGGTTTTTCAGGGGAGTGCCCTTTTCGACTCTATGACGGTAGAAGAAAACGTTATGTTCCCCATGCAAATGTTTACCGATGCGCCAGAAGACGAAATTCGAGAACGGGCCAACATCGCTATTAACCGTGTCAACCTAGTAGATGCCAATGCAAAACTCCCCGCAGAAATTTCAGGTGGGATGAAAAAAAGAGTCGCCATTGCGCGCGCCATCGTCATGAACCCAAACTATCTTTTTTGCGACGAGCCAAACTCTGGATTAGATCCACAAACAGCCATTTTGATTGATAATCTTATTCAGGAAATTACACAAGAATATAAAATTACGACCCTTATCAATTCACACGATATGAATTCTGTGATGGAAATCGGAGAGAATATCATTTTTCTTCAGGAGGGTGAGAAAAAATGGGAAGGCACCAACAAAGAGATCTTTAGAACCGACAACCAAGCCGTTACAGATTTTGTTTATTCCTCAGAATTGTTCAAAAAAGCTCGCCGAGTCTATCTTGAAGAAAGCACATAATTAAGCTAACGAGTCTCCAAATTCGTCTGTGGTCTTTTTCCGAAGTGCCTTTACGCTTTGATCTTTTCCTTTGGGATAAATCAGTAGGACATCTCCCTCATCTACAATGACAAAATTATCGAGCCCTTGGGTTACCACTATTTTTTCGTTGGCGGTATAAATCATGTTACCTTTTGAAGCTTCTGAAATCACTTTGGCATTGACCATCACATTGTCAGTACTGTTTTCAGCCAACTGCTCGTGAAGCGCGGACCATGTGCCTAAATCATTCCAAAAAAATCCTGCTTTAATCATGGTGATGTTTTTTGCCTTTTCTAAAATGGCGTAATCAATCGAAATGTTTTCGGCTAGGGCGTATTGTTCTGACAGAAATATCTTTTCCTCCTGAGTGCCGAAAAAAGGAATCGCCTCTTCAAAAAGGGCAAGCATCTCTGGTTGAAACAATTCAAAAGCGGCCAAAATCGATTGGCTTGACCAAACGAAAATTCCTGAATTCCAAAAATAATTTCCTGAGGCTAAAAAAGAGCGGGCGTTTTGCTCGCTTGGCTTTTCAGTGAATTTAACAATTGGTGAAAATGAGGAGTCCTTTTCTTCCACGCGCAAATAACCATAGCCTGTATGGGCCGATTGTGGTGGAATTCCAAACGTCAACAATTCATTTTTGACCGTCGCCCGTTTAAAGGCATCTAATGCATTTTTACGAAAAATACTGGTGTTGGCAATAAAATGGTCACTGGGCAGAACTATCATCTTCGCTTGAGGATTGCGATGATGAATTTTTAAAGCGGCATAAAGCAAGCATGGGGCGGTGTTGCGCATGACTGGTTCGCATATGATTTGATGCAAACCCAATTGAGGCAACTGATCGTTGACAAGGGCAATATAATTTGCGTTGGTAAGTACATAAATTTGTTCTGGAGACACCACCCCCTCTAAACGATCATATGTTTGCTGAAGTAAGGTCTTTCCACTTCCTGTAAGGTCTTGAAATTGTTTAGGAAAAGCGGAGCGACTGGTCGGCCAAAATCGGCTTCCTACCCCACCGGCCATTATTAGAGCAAAATAATCTTTCGTTTCTTTCATAGTTTCTCCATTCGATTGACTTCAGCATTGGGCTGAAAAAGATAAACTCTTTGGGTTCTTATTTCAACACATTCAAAACGTTTACGACGCTGTTCCCCTTTTTGAAAAACACGACCATTGTCTAGACTAAATTGGGCCCCCAAAGGAAGCTCAAAGATAGTTTTTTTATCAGTGACGGGATCGAATCCTTTTAAAGCTCTCCCCAATTTTTCATCAGTGTCGCTACTTGCTTTGGGGTTTTTCAAATGTTGAGCAAAGGCCGCCAATAAGGGTTGCGGAAAAATCGTCTCCAATAAAAAGGGAATACTGATGCTGCGAAAGGTCTGCTTCCACTCTTGACCATGTGGTCGAATACGAAAACCATGTTCTTGAAAGGCGATGTGATGTGCAAGCTCGTGGAGAAAAGTAATTAGAAAACGGTAGGGATTGGGTTGCGCGTTAAGGGTGATCTGAACTGCCCCCGTGGGCAATTGCCTAAAATCACCGTGTTTTGTTTTTCGCTTTTTAACCACTCTGACTTCAATCGGATATCGAGCTAAGAGGTGAGCTACTTTTTCAATAGCAGATAAAGGCAAAAAGCTAAAAAAAGTCATCGGCAACAAATGGGCTTAAGGAGTGCTAGAAGAAACTTGCAATGTTTTACCATTGTAATACTGGTGGCCATTTAAGCCAAAATCTAAGAGATAAGGCGCAAAATTTTCAGCCGTTATTGGCGCTTGAAAACCAGGGAAAGCCTCGGCCAACATTTGGGTCTGTACAGCCCCGAGGGCCAGTGCATTGAACTTAGGCCCAGTCGCCTTAAATTCTTCCGCCCACATTTCTGTGAGAGTAATAACGGCCCCTTTACTGCTGCTGTAGATAGATAATCCTGGGAATTTTGTACTCCCTTGGATTCCTCCCATGCTACTGATATTCACAACATGTCCTGTTTTTGAAAGTCGGGGTAATAGTTGACGTGTCAATTCCGCTAAACCAAATACATTAACCTTATATATTTTTTCAAAAAGTGCAAAATTACTTTGTTCAACACTTGTATTGGTTAGTAAGCCCGCATTATTTATTAGCAGGTCAATTGATGTGTTTTCGAGCCGTTTGACAAAAGATGATATAGCTTCTACCGAAGATAAATCAACCGAATAGGCCGTAATGCCCGATTCTCCTTCTAGCGCTGAAATATTTCTAGATAAAGCCATCACGCGATGACCTTTTTGAGCGGCTAAAACTGCTGTATGGTATCCTATTCCCTTCCCTGCCCCAGTGATTAAAATTGTTTTCACTTGTTTTTTTATAAAGATAAAAAAACCCGCTCAAAGGCGGGTTATGGTTTTAAATAGATTCTTTTAGACCAAAAGGGTCACCGGATTTTCTACATAACCTTTCAAGGTTTGAAGAAAAAGTGCGCCTGTAGCTCCGTCTACCGAGCGATGATCGCAGGCAAGGGTAAGCTTCATCGTGTGTCCTACAACGACCTCTCCATTTTTCACTACTGGCTTCTCTACAATTGCACCTACAGAGAGAATCGCTGAATTGGGCTGGTTGATAATAGAGGTAAAGGTCTCTATTCCAAACATCCCTAAATTGGAGAGCGTAAAAGTACTTCCATCCATTTCGGCTGGCGTAAGTTTTTTATCTCGAGCACGGCCTGCAAAGTCCTTGACCTGAGTACCAATCTGTGGCAGACTCAATTCATCGGCAAATTTTACAACAGGAACAACCAAACCGTCATCTACTGCAACTGCAACGCCCATATGAACGTGATGGTGCTTGACAATCTTATCATCGAACCAACGAGAATTAACTTGTGGGTGTTGTTTTAAAGCTTTTGCGGTCGCTTTCACTAAAATATCATTGAATGATATTTTAGTTTCAGGAAGGGAATTGTATTGCTGACGAAATGCCATGGCGTTTTCCATATCAAATTCAAC
>JBMZTS010000108.1:0-5488 GCA_049623905.1 Flavobacteriaceae bacterium | reverse complement strand
GTTGTAACAAGCGTTAGAGAGGTTAATTCTGGATCAGCAGAAAGTACAGATCCACCGTTAAAACCAAACCATCCTAACCATAAGATTAATACACCTGCAGAAGCCAGTGGTAAATTGTGTCCAGGAATGGCCAATGGTTTGCCATCTGGGCTAAATTTCCCAATACGCGCACCTAAGAGATAGATTGCCACTAAAGCAGCCCATCCGCCTACAGAGTGTACTAGGGTTGAACCAGCGAAATCGTAGAAACCTAAACCATCGAGGAATCCGCCTCCCCATTTCCATGACCCGACAATAGGATAGACTAAACCAACATAAATGATAGAAAATAGCATAAAAGCGCTGAGCTTGATGCGTTCAGCAACTGCACCAGAAACTATAGTAGCTGCTGTTGCGGCAAACATCCCCTGGAAAAGGAAATCTGTCCACCACGTATATCCACCATCTGCATAAGCTGTGGTCATTCCACCTTCAGGTGCAGCGATTCCAAATCCAGCGAACTTGAAAATCCCCAAGGCACCATCTTCGAATCCAGGATACATAAGATTAAAACCGCCTAGAGCGTAAAGCAAAAGCCCAACGGTTATGACAAAAAAGTTTTTAAATAATATATTGATCGTATTTTTTTGACGTGTTAGGCCAATTTCCAAGAAAGAAAACCCAAGGTGCATAAAAAATACCAAAGCTGTACAGATCATCATCCATACATTGTTAGCTGTAAAAAGTGCTGTAGATTCCATTTATATATAGTGTTAATTTTAATTTAAAGTTGCTCCGCCTCGTTCACCAGTTCTAATACGAACCGCTTCCTCTACGGGTAGAATGAAGATTTTTCCGTCACCAATTTTGTCAGTAGCACCTGCATCGACAATAGCTTTAACAGTGCGCTCTACAAAGTCATCGTTAACCACGATAGAAATGTAACGACGTTGAATGTCTGATGTACTGTAGCTAATACCACGATAAACGTGTCCCTGTTTTTCATTACCGATACCGGTAACATCCCAGTAACTAAAAAAGTTAACCTCTACTGCGTGTAGCGCATCGCGCACGTCAGTAAATTTTGATTTTCTGATAATTGCTTCGATTTTTTTCATAATTAATATTCAATGATTATGATGCAAATCTATCTCAACTTTTAAAATAACATTAAAAAAATAGGGGAGTATATTTATTAATTATGATATATATAAAATTAACCCCCTATTTTTTAGGGGGTAAATAATTTTAAGTACAAAAAAATGATATTTTATAATTTTCTAAAGGGATAGTGAGTAAATTTTTATCTACTTGGCCATCCAAAGACCGAGCAATAGGGAAAGTGCCCCCAAGACGATGCTTGCTATAAAATAAAGTAGGGGTGAAATAATAGAGGCGGATTTGGTGAGATTAAAAAAATCTAAAGCAAAACTCGAAAATGTCGTTAGTCCTCCGCAAAACCCTACAACAAAAAATAAACTTAGATCTTCTCTAATCAATTCTGCACGATTGAGATAGCCTACAAATACTCCTATAAACAGACAACCTAAGGTGTTGGCTGTGAGTGTTCCGAGTGGAAATTGTACAAGGGGTTTAAAGTAAAGGCTTATCAAATAGCGAATACTGCTGCCAAGACCACCGCCTAAAAAAACGGCTAAAATTGCTTTGTAATCCATTATTGTATTGGAAGTATTAAAGTTGTTTCCCATTGCAATGGGTTTTGAATGTACTGATGGGGCGATGTCTCCTTTTGAAAAGCAGGATAGGCCTGTCTTCTGTTTTGCAGACTATCCAATAAAATTCCCCAGCTCTTTTTTAAAAAACGTTCGTCGCCTATGTGGTTTAAGACAAGTGCCTCACCTCCACGAAATCTTCGACATTGAATATCAGATGTTTTTACATCGTAATATTGTTCCACTTGAAGGGCTGCACGCCATTTGATTCTTTTATTGAGTAAAAGGGGGTAAACGACAAAGGGTGTTCCAATGGTTCTAATATTATTTTCTCTAGCGAAATCAACTAATTTCAATTGGGCTTCGATTGTATGTGCTTTTAAACTAATCCAACTGGCCTCTCCTTCCATAGCGAGGTAATAAAAAGACGGATAAGTTGTTTTTCCTTGGTATTTCCATTGATGACTTTGATACCGAGTGTCAATATCACTAATGACGTTGTTAATTCTGTGATGTGCCAACTGTCTCAATTCTGAAAAAAAAGAGGGATTAAAAAGAAAGAATGCTTTAGTCAAAAAATCAACCTCATAATTATAATAAAGCTCAAGGGTTTGGTCTTTGTCCGACAAAACCCAATTTTCGCTTAACGCAAAACCTTCTGTGCTGGGAATAAGTCGTTCTATATTTTCCTTATCGGCTCTTAGCATGCTTATTTGTTCTCCCTTTAACCAGTGATTTTTATCCTGCATATGCGTCCAAAAATTCTCCCCCTCGATCGATTTAAGGTAATCAATATAACTGCTTGAAGGATGGTCGATGTGTTGCCGCAAAATCAATTCATACGTGTTGGGTTGGTTTTTAACGACCAATACACCAATAAAGAAAACAAAGAAAAGTAAGCCTAAAAACGTTCGAAACAATTTTAGCATATCAAAGCGTTTTAGTGAACAAAAACTTTGATAAGGAACAAGGCAATAATGGCCAAAATGAACCCAATCAGTATTTTATACGTTCCAGCATAGTGAATTTTGTGTCCTTTGGTATCTTTTCGATACATAAGGATGATAATAGCTGTGAAGGATATAACAAAAAAGAGTGCAAATAGTAATTGACCAGAGGAGAACATTCTTAAATTTTTATCTAAATTAGGCAATAATGCTCACACTAATCAAATATTTATGATTCAAAAAGAACTGAAGGCTGTAGAGGCCTTTCACAATGCTTTTAAGATCGACTTTGCGATTGCTCCAACAGTCGAGATCCCTGAAAAAATAAAAATGCTGCGTTTTCGTTTGATGGAAGAGGAAAACGAAGAATATCTAGAAGCGGCAAAAAACAACGATTTGGTTGAGGTTGCCGACGCCCTTGGCGATATGCTTTATATTTTGTGTGGGACAATTATATCTCATGGGATGCAACATAAAATTGAAGAAGTTTTTGATGAAATTCAACGGTCTAATATGAGTAAACTAGGCGGCGATGGACAGCCAATTTACAGAGAAGACGGAAAGGTCATGAAAGGACCTAATTATTTTAAACCTGATATTGCGAAAATTCTTAAACACTAACAGGACTAACCGCATAGCGCCAACCATAGGGGTCGGCTATTTGGTTGTACTGAATTCCCATGATTTTATCTTTTAAACGCAGGGCAAAGGAATCTGGTTGCTCTTGTAAAGGATACTGTTTGTCGCGATAACCGAGACTATTAATGGGACTAATGACAACCGCAGTCCCAGCGCCAAAGACTTCTTTGAGGCGACCTTGATCGTGGGCCTCAAGTACTTCAGACACCTTAATTGGTCTAACCTCGACATCAAGACCTTCGTCTTGAGCAATTTGGATGACACTTTTGCGTGTAATCCCATCTAAGATGGTGTCGGTTGTTGGGGCTGTAATGAGAGTATCATCTATTCGAAAAAAAACATTCATTGTGCCTGCCTCTTCTAAATATTCATGTGAATTTGCATCGGTCCATATGATTTGTTGATACCCTTTTTCTTGGGCTAGTTGGGTTGGATAAAATTGTGCGGCATAATTCCCTGCTGCTTTGGCGTATCCGACTCCTCCACTGGCTGCTCTAGAAAAGTTTTCGGCAATGAGCACGTTGAGTTCTCCTCCATAGTAAGCACTTACAGGAGCGCAAATGATCATGAATTTATATTGATTGGAAGCTGCGGCAGAAACCCCAGCTTGATTGGCAAAAACAAATGGGCGAACATAGAGTGAATTTCCAATTCCCGGCTTAATCCATTCGTGGTCTAGGGTGAGCAATTCATTCAGTGCAGCCATAAAATACTTCTTAGGAAATTCTGGCATTGCTAAACGTTTTGCTGATATGTTGATGCGGGCATGGTTGTCTTCCGGACGAAAAAGCCAAGCGTTCCCCTTTTCGTCTTTATAAGCTTTCATGCCTTCAAAGACGGCCTGACCGTAGTGGAATACGCTACACGAGGGATCTATTTGTAATGCTTGATACGGGATAATTTTGGGGTCAGCCCATTGTCCGTTTTTATAATCACAGACAAACATATGATCGGTGAAAGTCTGTCCGAAGCTTAGATTCTTAAAATCAACACTTTCAATCTTAGAAGGAGATGCGCGTTCTATTTTCATAAACAGTAGGTATAGGTATCAAAATTAGTATTAAATTTAAATTAATATCAATCCCCTACACATTTTTTTGTTCTTTTGATGTGAAAAGCTAAAAAATAAAAGGATTTGATTTTTTATGGAACACACTAAAAAAAAAATCTTTAAAACCGCAGATGGGAGTCCAACGCTCTACCTCCCGCAATTTGATGAATACTATCATTCCAAGCACGGAGCTCTCCAAGAAGCCCGGCATGTTTATCTCGAAATGGGGTTTAACTTTTGGGAGATGCACAACACGAATAAAAATTCGTGTTGTGTTTTTGAATTGGGCTTTGGTACGGGCTTAAATGCCTTTTTGACTGCTAGAGCAGCAGAACAAAAACAGCGAAAAATCAGATACACCACCATAGATGCTTTTCCCTTATCAGCAAGTGAAATTAAGGCATTAGATTACGCCTCTTTTTTAGCAGCAAAAGAGGGTCAACTCTACCAAGATTTACATGCTCTTGCTTGGGAAAAAAAGGCGTTTCTCTCCGATTTTTTTTCATTAGAGAAAATAAAGGTTAAACTCGAAAATTTCATTTTACACCATCAAATCGATTTGATTTATTATGATGCTTTTGGCGCTCGCACCCAGCCTGAAATGTGGGAGGACGATTGCTTCCCACCGCTTGTAAATAGCCTAAACCCTGGTGGGGTATTGGTGACTTATTCTGCAAAAGGGAGTGTGCAAAGAGCGTTAAAAACACTTGGACTGGAAGTTGAATTGGTTACTGGACCTCCAGGAAAACGTGAGATGATACGCGCGTTCAAACCACATTTATAGTACATTTGACAAAAAATTGAAATGAAGTTATTGATTTCAGGTGCAACTGGTCTTGTAGGTTCTGTTCTGGTTAAGGAAGCGCGAGCCAAAGGTCATGACGTCCATTTTCTCACCACTCGGCGAGGAAAACTAACGCAAGATAAAGGCCTTAAAGGGTTTTATTGGAATTTAAAAAATAAAGAAATTGATGTATCGTGTTTTGAAGGGGTTGATGCCGTCATTCATCTTGCCGGAGCTTCTATTTCTCAACGATGGACAGCAAAGCACAAAAACGCAATTCTAACCAGTCGTGTTGACGGGACACAGCTTTTAGTCGAGGGCATTCGCCTGTCCAAGGGAACGCATAACATTAAAAAAGTCATCGCTGCTTCAGCCATTGGAATTTATCCATCGTCACTTTCAAAGGTTTACACCG
>JBMZTS010000107.1:0-5508 GCA_049623905.1 Flavobacteriaceae bacterium | reverse complement strand
GGGCTTGTTATAATTCACATTGGCCCATTCGGGCTCTTCCATTTTTTTCCAAGCAGCAAAGGCGTCCAAGCGCCATTGCGTCATCCACTCTGGTTCTTCTTTGCGTTTTGAGATCGCTCTAACTACCTCTTCATTGAGTCCCACTGGAAATGTTTCAGACTCTATATCGGTGTAGAAGCCATACTCGTATTCCTTGGTCTCCAGTTCTTTTTTTAATTCTTCTTCTGTGTAAGCCATAGCACTTATTTTTAGAGCGAAAAGCTTTCACCACAACCACAGGTGCGATTGGCGTTTGGATTGTTGAACACAAAACCTTTGCCGTTCAATCCTCCTGAGTATTCTAAGGTCGTCCCGACCAAGTACAGCAAGCTCTTTTTGTCAACAACAATACGGACATTGTTGTCTTCAAACAGACGATCGTCTGGTTCTTGTGCATCGTCAAATTTCAAGTCATAGGACAAACCCGAACACCCGCCACTTTTTACCCCAACACGGACAAAATCAGCAGAAGGGTTAAAACCTTCTTCCTGCATCAAGACTGACACTTTTTCTTTGGCTTGGTTGGAGACCTTAATCATGGTTAAATCTTCGTTTTCTAATTTTAGCACAAATATACAGTATTTCGCTTAGTTTGCGCTGAATTTAATCATAGATAAAGTCAATAGAGTTATTCCGAAATCGCATGCCAAAAGGCAAGAAAAACATCTTTATCGCCTCGGTTGTTTTCAAAGGCATGATCATTGCTCTCACTACTGCCTACCACCAATATTCCACCCTCACCCCATTCGACTAAGGCATGGGCCAGGTCTTGTCCGGAACCTCCTAAAGAAAAAGACTGTAGTGGAAAGTAATGGGCGTCCAACTGTAATAAAGCCACATCATTGTTGCCTTTGTTGTTGGACAAGTCGAGGTCTTGACTTCGGCTGTAGCCTGTAAGCCAAAAATGGGTGTTGTTTGTAATGATTAGATCGCGGCCTAAATCAAAATTGGAGCCTCCAAAAGTTTTTTCGGAAAGGAGCTCTCCTTGCAAATTTAACGATACCAGCCAAAAGTCTGAGGCTCCCAAAGGAGCAGCAATGTGTTTGTCTTGGCTAAAAGTATTTCCAAAAACATGAAGTCTGTTTTCTTCATCCAATACAATGGCATTTGCCCCGTCGTAATTTGATCCCCCCAATGAGCGTTCCCAAAGCATATTTCCCGAGCCATCTAAAGCAATCACCCACACATCGTAGTCGCCCTGTGGAGAACTAATGTCTACATCGGTACTTTCCGTTGTGCCGACCACAACAAAACCACCCTCTGGGGTCTCAATCGCATCATAAGAGCGATCGTTATTGGTTCCCCCGTAATAACGTCGCCATTCCAGTTTGCCTGTTGCGTCAATTTTGTGGCACCAGAACTCTCCAACCCCGTGGCGGGAAGAAGATGAGTTGCCTTTCGCTGTTGTGCCAAGACCACCAGAAGACGTCACATCTAAAAAGCCATTGAAAAAAAGACCACCATCTTGGGTCGCAATAATATTGTAGGCATGATCATGTCCTGAAAAGCCATAACTGTGTTGCCATAAAAGTTCCCCCTGAGCATCAACACGGACAACCCAGTTGTCGTGTTGACCTGCGTTGTCGGATAAATCGCCATCGCTACTCATGGCATAGCCTAGAAGAGCATAACCCCCGTCGGGCATTTGAACCAACGCGTGACCTCGTTCATCCTGAGACCCCCCATACGTTTTGGACCACGCCAGCTCGCCATCGGCGGTGTACTTCACCAACAACAGGTCGGATCCCTCTCGTGTCTTGTCCCTTAAATCGAAATCAGTGCTCTTAGTGTTTCCTAAAAAAGCAAAGCCGCCATCTCGGGTTTGAATTACCGCATGGGCGACGTCTTCAAGACTCCCACCAAAGTGCTTTACCCATTTTAATTCATGGGTCACCAAATGGGGCTGCACGTCTTCAAGTGTGAATTTTTTGCAAGAAAAAAGCAGGAGTAAAAGAAATGATTTCCAACCTAAAGTGCGCATCTTGTTTAATCGTTTATAGCTTGAACGAGAAACAAACCGCGATTCGAGTCACTAATGGCTAAAAAACCACTCGCAAAGAAGGGATAAACATTCCAAACGCCGTTATAACCCACACTGTCATCTTCAGGATAGGTATCAAAATAGCCCACCTCTTCCATCTGACCATTGGCAATATTGCTGATATCAATCTCTCGCATCCCCGCCGTATAATTGGACAAATAGAAGGAATCGCCTTTGATATAACCATTGTGGTCGGTCGCTGGGGTGGCCCCTAAATAGGTGTAATGCAATACTGGGTTATCCAAATCCTGCACGTCAAACACCAACGTTCTGGTCAGGTTGCCGAATTGACGTTCGTCCCCCTCATCACCGAGATAAAAGTAACGTTGCGCCGGATCAATCCAGCCTTGATGGGTAAAGCCACTATCACTGTAGTCGGTCGTAGAGATAAGACGTGGATTGGTTTTATTGGTCACATCAACAATCACTATTTTGTTGTTATCGCCAAAGTTACTATTGCTTCCAAACAAGATTTCGCGGCCTTGATAATCGGCGTCGGGACCCTCATAAATCACCACATGAGCATCGTGGGTATAGGAAGAATCGGCATAGCCGCCCCTTACTTCTGGAGCCTTGGGATCAGAAATATCAATAAACACTGGGCCACCGCTAAAGTAGAATCTTTCGTTTGCTATGGCTCCTATGGCATAGGCATACCCCGTGTCTTCATTGATGGCAATATTGTGCGCACTGCCAAAATCTGTCAAAAGAGCATCGGCTGTAAATTGCTGAAAATCGACCTGATTTCTCAGACGGGTCAAATCAAAAACCTGTAGCCCATGATCTGCTGCTTCACTAACGATAAACGCGTGGTTGTTATACACTTTGATATCACGCCAAGTGCTATTCACTGTCGCTGTCGGTAATTTCCCAATATAGCGAATGGCCGTTGGACTCGAAATATCCAAAAAAGCCACCCCATTGTCAAGCCCTTGTAAGACGTATTCTTTTCCTGTTTCGGCATCGGTCCACCCCCAATTGTCATTGGCAAAGGAGCTTCCCAATTCAGACAAAGTTGCCCTTCCTACCAGCTTGTAATTAAAACAGGGATAAACGTTGGCTAAACCATTATCACAGTCGACAACAAGCGATCTGAGTATAGGGATCGGTTGAGGATTCGGGACAGGGTCTAGAGGTTTAGAAACATCGGGTTCTGGGGCAGGTATAGGAGGCATCTCTTCACTTGAGCAACGAACACCGAAGAGGCTTATCAATAATAGTATAATGAGGGTATGTTTCACAACTATGCTTTATTTTATCGTGATGCCGCTTGACCTTGGTTAATCAAATATAGGATTTACAACAACCTTGCCAAAAGAGATTCTCTCCCTTTTTCTGAAATCATCCAAAAGAGTGTACTTTTGCAGCATGCTTGAAGATAAAAACACCCGCAGTACCCCGCTCTCTTCCCTCGGAGAATTTGGTCTTATTGATAAAATTAAAGCGCAATTTAATCCGCAACATCCCACCTCAATCGCAGGTATTGGAGACGATGCTGCAGTGATTACCCATGCCGATCAGACGGTGGTCTCTACCGATTTATTAATCGAAGGGGTGCATTTTGATCTGAGCTATATGCCGCTCAAACATCTCGGCTACAAGGCTGTGATTGTTAACCTATCCGATATTTTTGCCATGAATGCGCATCCAACGCAAATCACTCTCAGTATCGCGGTCTCCAATCGCTTTTCTCTAGAAGCCATTGATGAACTCTACACAGGTGTTGGTTTGGCCTGTTCACGCTATGGCGTAGATTTAGTCGGTGGCGATACCACCAGTTCACAAACGGGTTTGATCCTCTCGGTGAGTGCTCTTGGACAAGTGAAAAAAGAAAACATCACTTACCGCTCGGGAGCACAACCCAACGATCTGATAGTGGTCTCTGGCGACTTGGGTGGGGCCTATATGGGACTTCAAATATTGGAACGCGAAAAAGCTGTTTTTGAGGTCAATCCGCAGTCACAACCCGATTTGTCAACCTATGCCTATGCCGTCGAACGTCAACTTAAGCCCGAAGCGCGGAAAGACATCATCGAATTATTAGACGACCTGAAAATTGTTCCTACGGCCATGATCGATATCAGCGATGGCCTCTCTTCCGAGCTCCTTCACTTGAGTCAAGCCTCCAAAGTAGGCTGCCAACTCTATGAGGATAAAATCCCTATCGATCCGGAAGTCTTGGGCATTTGTAAAGAACTCTCCATCAACAATACCACCGCAGCACTCAACGGAGGTGAAGACTACGAACTGCTGTTTACCGTCAATCAAAAACATTATGCGGCATTAAAAAATCATCCCTTACTCTCGGTCATCGGCCATGTTACTGAGGCCGCTGCAGGCTGTAACCTTGTTACAGGCTTAGGCCAACAAATCGAGCTGACCGCTCAAGGGTGGACCACGCTAAACAAAACGGAGGAGGACTAACCCAAAGCGACATCGAGGGACATCATGACAATAAACCCTCCAATAAAGCCGAGAGTAGCGATATCTGTAAATTTATCCTGCTGGGTTTCGGGAATAACTTCTTCGACTACCACAAAGATCATGGCACCAGCGGCAAAGGCCAATGCATAGGGTAAAATCGGTGTGAAAAAGGTCACGGCTACCGCTCCTAAAACAGCAGCCACAGGCTCTACAACCGCCGAGAGTTGCCCGTACCAAAAACTTTTAAAACGACTGATTCCCTGACGACGTAAGGGCATTGAAACCGCAATCCCTTCGGGAAAATTTTGAATTCCGATTCCCAAAGCCAAGACCACGGCGCCAGCTATAGAAGCCTCAGGCAATCCTGCCGCCACACCACCAAAAAGGACACCCACCGCCAGACCCTCGGGAATGTTGTGCAACGTAATGGCTAAAACCAACAATGTGGTTCGATGCCATGGGGTTTTAATGCCTTCACTTTCTTTAAAATTAATGTGAATATGCGGAAGAATCTTATCCAAGCCAAAAATAAAAAGGGCTCCCAAGCCAAAACCTATGGCTGCTGGCATCACTTTTTCAAAGCCCTCACCTGGGCTCATCTCGATGCCTGGAGCAAGTAAACTCCAAAAGCTCGCCGCGACCATTACCCCACCAGTAAAACCAAGCATCCCGTCGAGAACTGCACGATTCAGTGATTTTACAAAAAAAACCAGAGAGGCACCAAGTGCCGTGAGACCCCACGTAAAAAGCGTCGCATAAAAAGCCCCTAACACAGGGTCTGTTCGTTCAAAAAAAGACAGGATCGCGTCCATTGGAAATTCAATTGTGATTACTGTTGACAAAACTAAGGATTTATAAAATAATTCGTCTATGCTCTCACGGCAATTCCTTATTTTTGATTTGAAGTGGAAAAAAAAAGCGCTTTTGATATCATTATTTGCGGTGGCGGAGCCTCGGGCTTGCTTTTGGCCAAGGCCCTGATCAGCGATAGCGCTTTCGATAAC
>JBMZTS010000106.1:0-5518 GCA_049623905.1 Flavobacteriaceae bacterium | reverse complement strand
CTAAATAACGTGCAATTTGGTTTCTGATGAATGTTTTATCGCTCAGCTCTGCTAATAACACCCATTTTTTATCTTCAGGCATGTTAAGGACGGGAGTTTTGTCGCCAAACTTAATTTGATAAGGTTTTTTCCCCCATATTCCACCTTGCCACCAAGTCGAATTTCCTCGGCCTTTGATTTTCATTTCGGTTTCTTCCAAACTGGGTAAATCGCCACGACCCTCAATAGATACCGTACCGACCACATAATCGTCTTTATTTTCGATGGGAATATTGTTGGTATTAATTCTAATGATGGCAATACCCGTAGAAGAATAATCCATTTCGGGAGTATTGTCCTGAAGAACGGTGTAAGTTATAGTTTGATAGGAACCTAAGTTTTCAGAGCTGGTATATGTAATAGTGATCACTTCAATCTCCTCGAGGAAATCTCCATCCTCGTTGATGTCTTGGTTTATTTGTCCTTCAGTAGCCGATGCTGTATTTGTTTCAGCGGTTACATTAATTGTTCGCGTTTGTTGAGTCCCTTGGGAACCTGTACGCGTTTGTGTAAAATTTGAGGTTTGATCTATAAAATCGGGTGTCCAATTTCCAAAGGTTTCCTCGATAGTAGGAGTGTTATCAAGTTCATCAGGCTCGTCAGAGGAACAATAGTTGAACAATAAAAAAATTCCGATAAAAAACACTCGTATTAGATGCCTCATAAAAAATATACTTAAATATAGTTGAATTATTGTAAGTTAAATTTAAAAAAAATAAACCAAAACAAAACCCTAGAGAGTAACTTTATGACCGAGATACAATCGCCTGCTAGTGTATTGTTTACCTATGGTTTTACAGGAATGATTATGGATACCCCACTGATTAGGAGAAGATCAGGGCTCACTTATTTCACCGCAAAAAGCACCTCTGAAATTAAGTGATTCTCAGGGGTGTTTTTTGGGCTATTATACATGACTTCCATTGGGGGCAATTTGGCGGGTTTAAATTGTTTACTGCGTTGGTGCATCATTCCGGCTGCCCACGCATTGGCAATATGACGATAGGGCCCCCGATGTCGAATAGTATAGACTTTGGTCTTTGGAATTTCACCCGAGATAAAACCATCGGGTAATGGGTTTGGAATTTCATTCACGGGATGACATGCCGTATACTGAACGCTACCCTTTAGCAATTCCCATTTGTGGTAAATAGACAGGGGATGACCGGTGCTATACTTTTGACCTATAGTATTGACATATGTCATGATCTGGGTAAAATCTCGTTCCATATTAGATGGCATTTCATTGATTGGGCATTGGGTTTTTATCCCAATATAGGAAGTCGTTTCAAAAAGCTGTTCGCCTTTAAACGTCAAATGAGAATTTGTACTTCCTGTTTCCAGAAGATCTTTGAGCATTTTAAGTCCACGGTCGTAATCCATACCAATAAAGATTTCCATTTGTTTTTTCATCCAAAACAGAAAAAAGGGTAAGCGGCTGTGCATGGTCCAGACCACTTCGGTTCTTTTGTTGCGTTTGATTAGTTTGATAATGGTGGTTGCTTTCGATCGCCAAGGTTTTAAAAAGGTGAGGTTCATGACCACACTTTCATTTTGAATTTCGTCTACAATTTTTAAATTTCCAGCTCCGATAATCTCACCCTCCCAATCGTGATATTTTCCGTCAGAAGCGACGGTAATTTTGGCTGAGGGTTCTGCGATATCCCAGGGAGACCATGCTTTCCAATTTTTTAAGTGACTAACAACAGGGTATATTTTTTGGGGTGGTGTGTCAATGAAAATGGACTTTTTTACATTTATTTTAGGCATAATTAAGTAGGTTTAGGTAGATTATAAAAGTAAGGAATTAATTGTACTTTACTTTTCTTAATATCCGTTGACAGTCTTTATAGGTTTGATAAAGGGCTTCTTCACGTTTTTTCAGATAGGGTTTGGCTTCTTCCAATCGATGGAGTGCCTGAGGGATTTCATTCAAAACACAAAGCATATAAAGCATACAAAGATTAAAGAGCTCACTTTCTTCTTGCAGTGAAAAATGCCCCCCTTTTTTGAGTTTTTCCAGCAACAAATTGTTGGCATTGTAAAGATGTCTTAAACTGCGTTTATCATATTGGGGTGGCGTAAATAACAATTGGGATTGAAGAGTGTAATTTCCATTTTCCTCAAACGTAATTTTAATTTCTTCTAGGGGGTAATACTTAAATTGATCATTAAGGCCAAGGCGAACGTATTCGGTAAGGGTAAAAGCATCGTCGGTATAGTCAATTTCCACTTCATCAAAATTGGAATAAAACAATTTCACCTGTTCGTTTATTAATTCAATATCGACGCGCGAATAATAGGTTTTATGATTCGCTTTTTTAGGAAGACCAGACCAACAAACGACAAAGGTTTCTTTAAAGACTTTATAGTCGGTCGTAAGTTCATCGTGATGGTTTTGAATGAAGTCGATAACGCCATCGAGCGTCAACTGAATGTTGTTTTGTGCATGGCGTTCTATGGTTTCTACCTTTTTGTGATTGGTAGTTTTTAGTTCTATATCAAAATTTTGCGGAACAGACATGCTTCCTTCTCGAAAAAACACATTGCCTCCATAGTATTTCCAGATGTTTTTACGCAATGCCGTAATTCGGTCGATGGGGCGAATGGTCACCAGTCCAACAACTTTTCCAGGGGGAAGATGTGGAAAGGGGATGTTTTCATAGAGCACCAGCGGAGGATGATCCAAGTAAGCGTTGATTAAGTTTTGTAATTTACTGTCGTCGAAAAAGTCAACCCCCACAATGGTGTTGGCTTTGTCTTTTACACCAATTACGATATAAGAATTGTTTTTGGGGTTGGAATTTGAAAGCGCACAAATGTGTTTTAGAAACTTCGCTTTTCCTTCTTTTGACGATAAATTAACTTTCAGCTTTTTGTCGTAAAAACTGTTTTCATCGTTGTGTGACAGAAGCGCTTTGACTAAAAGACGTTTGTTAATCATAACCTTCGATTGATCACTGTGGCATTGGCTTGATCAGTGGGTAACAACACCAGGTCAGCTACGGTGACATGAGCTGGAGCGTCTACCATATAGGCAATGGCTTGGGCTACATCTTCAGCCTGCAGGGCGTCTAGAGTGTTATAAACCATATCTGAACGTTGCTGGTCTCCTTTAAATCGAACCATGGAAAACTCTGTTTCAACCAAACCGGGGTGTATTGCACAGACGCGAATACTGAAGGGGTTTAGATCAATACGCATTCCTTGGGTAAAGGCATCGACAGCAAATTTACTGGCACAATAAACATTGCCATTTGGATATACTTCTTGGCCAGCAATCGACCCGAGATTGATAACTTGCCCTTGTTTTCGTTCAACCATTTGGGGGAGAATGGCTTTTGTGACATACATTAGACCTTTGACATTCGCATCAATCATGACGTCCCAATCGTCCAGATTTGCCGTTTGTACGGGGTCTAGGCCGTGAGCATTTCCCGCATTATTTATCAGGACATCAATGTTTTTCCAAGACTCAGGCAGAGAAGCTATGGCTTTAAAAACAGCTTCCCGATCACTCACCTCAAAGTTAAGGGTGTGTACTTGCGTGTTAAGCTTTTTTTTAAGTGCTTCAAGACGTTCTTGGCGGCGCCCACAGAGAATAAGGCGTGCGCCTTTTGAAGCAAATAATTCGGCGGTGGCTTTTCCTATGCCACTGGTTGCTCCGGTGATTAAAAGTGTTTTTTTCATGTATGAGATATTATGGCACAGGTGTGCCGTTATTCGCTTCTAACATGGCGAACCAATCTTCAAGGTCGAGTGAAATGGTTTGAGCGCTTAAAGCGTTTTCTAAACGGTCAACTCGAGTGGTGCCAACCACAGGGTGGATTTTGGCAGGATGTTGTAACAGCCATGCGAGTAATAATTGGTCGGGAGAAGCCGAGTATTTTTGACATAATTTTCCGAGCAATTCTCGCGTGGGTGTTTTCTCTTCTCCACCTTTAAAGTAATCGCCAAGCGGACTCCAGGCCATGGTGCCGATACCATGGGTTTGATGATAGTCTAAAGTCCCGTCAAACATTACTTTTGAAGCGCTAAGTGAACACTCTACTTGATTCCAGTCAAGGGAAACACTTTGACGTAAGAGTGTCATTTGCTGAGGTGTAAAATTGGAGACTCCAAAGCCCTTTACTTTTCCTGCTTTTTCAAGGGTCGAAAAAGCATCAGCTATCAGGTCGGTTTCCATCAATGGACTTGGTCTGTGCAGCAGTACAACATCGAGATAATCGGTGTGAAGATGGCGTAAAGAGTTTTCGACTGAAGCGATAATGTGGGTTTTGGTATAATTGTAGTGTTTTACCGAAAGTGGTCTTTGCTCACAGGGGTATTGGATTCCACATTTTGTAATATGGCAAAGGTCGTGTCGACTAACGCCACTCTTTTTAAGACTATTTCCAAATTCTTTTTCTGTGGTATAGCCGCCATAAATATCGGCATGGTCGAAACTATTTAGCCCCAGAGCAGCACAGTGGTCGATTAAAGAAGTCATTTCTGATGGCGAGAACTTTCTTCCCCACGCCCCCCAAGTCATCGTTCCAACAATTATTCTTTTCATTTGTATGGCCTAAAATTTTATGTATTTAAATTTAAGGAGTAAGAATTGAAGCATGCCTTCAATGAAATAACAACTTTTAACCAATTATTAACAAGATAACGCAAAAAAAAGGGGCAAATTTGTCTTCCTATAAAAACTATATCATGAGTACCCAATCCAATATTGACATTAAGGCGATAAACGAAAAAATTGAAAAAGAAAGTGCATTCGTCGATTTGCTAACCCTCGAAATGAACAAAGTTATCGTAGGGCAAAAGCAAATGATTGAACGTTTGCTAATAGGCTTGCTTGGACAAGGGCACATTTTACTTGAGGGAGTGCCAGGACTTGCCAAAACCCTAGCAATTAATACGCTCAGCCAAGCGGTGAAAGGGAGTTTTAGTCGCATACAGTTCACCCCAGATTTGTTGCCAGCAGACGTTGTAGGAACGATGATTTACAACATAAAAGAAAATGATTTTTCAATAAAAAAAGGACCTATTTTTGCTCACTTTGTTTTAGCAGATGAGATCAATCGTGCGCCAGCAAAAGTGCAATCGGCTCTATTGGAAGCCATGCAAGAAAAGCAGGTAACGATTGGCGACACCACCTTTAAGTTGCAACAACCGTTTTTGGTTATGGCTACGCAAAACCCGGTAGAGCAGGAAGGGACCTATCCGCTTCCAGAAGCTCAAGTCGATCGCTTTATGCTCAAGACGGTGATTGATTATCCAACTTTGGTCGATGAGCAGCAAATTGTTCGTCAAAATCTTCAGTCTTCACATGAAAAAATAAAACCAGTGGTGACCACCAAACAAATTCTCTCTGCCCAACAGACTGTTCGGGAGGTGTATATGGATGAAAAAATTGAACGTTATATTTTAGACTTAATCTTTGCCACGCGATATCCTGAGAATTATCAACTCGGTAAATTAAACCCTTTAA
>JBMZTS010000105.1:0-5556 GCA_049623905.1 Flavobacteriaceae bacterium | reverse complement strand
GTTGATTTTTAACAAAAATAAACGCTTTGCGTTACTTTATCTACTTTTAGCGTTACTTTTTTCATGTTTCGTCCTCTATTTTTGTGGCGGATTGAGATTTGATTTATGAAGGTTGACACAACGACAAAACATTTTTACGCTATTGGGATTAGCTACAAAACAGCCGATCTGATAACTCGTGGAAAATTTAGCTTGAGTAATGAACAATGCAATGCGCTTCTGAATGAGGCAAAATCGCTTGGAACAGAAGAAATCTTGATAAACACCACCTGCAATAGGACAGAGATTTATGCCTATGCTGCGCATCCCTATCAACTTATCAAATTGTTGTGTACCCACTCAAACGGAGAGCTCGATCTCTTTGAACAATTGGGTTATATCTTAAAAAACGAAGAAGCAATTCATCACATTTTTCGGGTTGGAACCGGCCTAGATTCACAAATTTTGGGAGACTTTGAAATCATTGGACAGCTAAAACAGGGCTTCTATCGTTCGAAAAAGCTCCAATTGGTTAATGGTTTTTCTGAGCGATTAGTCAACGCTGTTATACAAGCCAGTAAGCGAATAAAAACCGAAACGAAAATTTCAACTGGGGCAACTTCAGTCGCTTTTGCTTCCGTACAATATATAATTCAACACGTTAAAGATATTTCTGATAAAAATATTTTGCTGTTTGGCACCGGTAAAATTGGACGTAATACGTGTGAAAACTTAATAAAACACACCTCCAACGACCATATTGTGTTGATCAATCGCACCCATGAAAAAGCCCAAAATATCGCCGGAAAATTCAATGTACTTGTAAAAGAATATGGCGACCTCCCTGTACAAATTAGACAAGCTGATGTCATGGTAGTCGCCACTGGGGCACAACTCCCTACAGTAAGCAAGGAAATCATTCATTCGAAAAAGCCATTATTGATTTTAGATTTATCTATTCCCAGTAATGTTCACGAAGACGTGAAAACCTTAGAAAATGTTACCGTCGTCAATTTAGACACCCTCTCTCAGATTACCCACAAAACTCTTGAAGAAAGAAAAAAACATCTCCCTCAGGCAGAAAAAATTTTGGAGGAAATAGAACTCGAATTTCAACAGTGGTTACACGATCGTCAATATGCCCCAACACTGCGTGCTTTAAAAGCAAAATTGACCGCACAACAAAGTGCGGAACTCAAGGCACAAAAACGAAAAAAACAACTTTCTGAAGAGGCAACATTGGTCTCAGACCAAATGATTCAGAAAATAACAGGGCAATTGGCCAATTATCTCAAAGAAAACCCCAGTAAAGCCAGAGATACACTGACCATTTTTAAAGACGTTTTTCAACTCGATTCCTCCGCTCATGACTAGTCCCTTGCGTATTGGAACTCGTGAGAGTGCGTTGGCCCTTTGGCAAGCCAAAACCTTGCAAAATAAATTGACCGATATCGGGATTCCTACTGAACTTGTCCCCATTAAAAGCGAAGGGGATCTAAATTTAACCCAACCCCTCTATGCCATGGGGATCACTGGGATCTTTACAAAAACACTAGATGCCGCACTACTCGATAAAAAAATCGATATCGCAATTCATAGCATGAAAGATGTCCCAACACTTTTACCTAAGGGAATTAGACAAGCGGCCGTACTCGAACGTGGTCCGACGGGAGATGTTATGGTCTGGAAGAATCGCCTTTCAAAAGATAAAGGGCATAAGACCATTGCAACGGGTAGCCTGAGAAGAAAAGGGCAATGGCTAACCCATTATCCACAAGACCAGGTGGTTCCCTTGCGTGGCAATATTCAAACACGATTAAAAAAATTAAAAGATGAAGCCTGGGATGGGGTTATTTTTGCCGAAGCAGCACTGAGCCGTTTAAAAATCACCCACGAAATAACAGAACCCCTTACGACCATGTTACCCGCAGCAGCACAAGGTGCCTTGATGGTGGTTTGCCGTGAGAACGAAGAAGCCCTCTGGACACAAATCAATCGTCTTAACCATAAAATGAGTGCGCTGTGTACAAAAATAGAAAGAGATTTTCTAAACGCTTTGGAAGGAGGCTGCACTGCACCCATAGGTGCTTTGGCGAATTTTACCTCCGATAGAATTGATTTTTCAGGTGGTTTATATTCCTTAAAGGGATCACCACCACAAGAAATTAATGCTTGTTTTTCATGCGATAACGCCGATGAAATGGGGAGACTCCTCGCCCGTAAACTCCTCGATCAAGGGGGGAGAGAATTGATCAATGAATTCAAACAACCGACATGAGTCCTTTTCGTCTTTTATCAACTAAAATTCTAAAGCCAGCTCAACGTCATCGGTTACTTCAAGCGGGACTAACTTACCGCGAATGGAATTTTATGGTATCATTGCCACTGCCTTTTACCTTTAAAAACACAGGTCAGTCGTATATTTTTACCTCGCAAAATGCGGTAAATGCCGTCTTTAATCAGGGTTTTGTAGTGGCTGAAAAGTGCTATTGCGTTGGCCAAAAGACAAAATCACTTTTAGAAGAAAAAGGACAAAAAGTGCTTAAAATGTGCGAAAATTCGGCAGATTTAGCCTCTTTTTTAGTAAAACAAGCAAAAAAAGACTCTTTTTTGTTTTTTACAACCCAAGACCGAAGACCCGATATTGAAAAGGCCTTACATCATCATAAAATTCCTCTTGAAATCGTAGAAGTTTATACCACGCATACTCAACCCAAAGCCATGGGCCAATTTGATGGTGTTCTCTTTTTTAGTCCTGCAGGGGTTAACAGTTATTTAACTGAAAACAGCCTCAACGACACCCTGAGTTTTGCCATTGGAACAACAACCGCGGAAACACTTAAACCTTACACTCAAAAATTAATTATCGCTAAGCAACCCACGGTTGAGCACCTTATTGCTGCGGTACGCAACCACCTGACCACTCAAATATGATCAAAAACGATTTATTTTTACGCGCACTTAAAGGAGAATCTGTCGAACGACCACCTGTTTGGATGATGCGTCAAGCAGGACGCTATCTCCCAGATTTCATGACCTTAAAAGCCAAATATGACTTTTTTACACGTTGCCAGACACCAGAACTGGCAACAGAAATTACCCTAATGCCCATAGAGAAAATTGGAACCGATGCCGCCATTCTTTTTAGTGATATACTGGTGGTCCTTCAGGCCATGAACATTGAGGTCGAAATGAAACCTGAAGTCGGACCGTGGATCCCAACCCCCATTCAGAGTGAAAAGGAATTGAATGAGGTTATTGTCCCAGAGGCTAAAGAAGCTTTAAGCTATGTTATCGAAGCGATCAAAATGACCAAACAAGCCCTTAATAATCGAGTCCCCTTAATTGGCTTTGCAGGATCGCCATGGACTCTTTTATGCTATGCCGTTCAAGGGCAAGGATCTAAAAATTTCGACAAGGCTAAAGCCTTTTGTTTTAGTCAGCCCGAATTGGCCCACCGTTTTTTACAAATGATAACCGATACCACCATTGCTTATTTAAAAGCAAAAGCTGATGCTGGTGTCGATGCCGTTCAAATCTTTGATTCATGGGGTGGATTGCTCTCACCAGACGATTATCAGATTTTCTCATGGCCATACATCCAACAGATAGTAACGGCATTGAAGGGCATAACCCCAGTAATCGTCTTCGGGAAAGGCTGTTGGTTTGCTCTTCATGAGATGGCTCAATCTGGTGCAAGTGCGCTAGGTGTTGATTGGACGTGTACCGCACGAAATGCGCGTTATCTTTCGGGAGGGCAAATTACACTTCAAGGAAATTTTGATCCTTCACGACTGCTTTCGCCTATTCCCACCATCAAATCTGAGGTTAAAAAAATGATTGACGCCTTTGGCAAAGACAGATATATCGTTAACCTCGGGCATGGTATTTTACCCAATATCCCCGTAGCCCACGCTCAAGCATTTGTCGATGCAGTAAAAGAATATAAACCCTAAATTATGCGAGCCAAATTCTACGATTACATTTGCGACCTACAAGATACCATTACCAACGCATTAGAAAAAGTTGATGGTAGCGCCCGCTTCAAAGAAGATCTTTGGAATCGCCCAGAAGGAGGAGGAGGGCGAACTCGGGTGTTAGAAAACGGAGGTGTTTTTGAAAAAGGAGGGGTCAATATTTCGGGGGTTCATGGAACCCTGCCCGCTACAATGCAGTCACATTTCAACGTGAGCGAAGCCTCTTTCTACGCCTGTGGATTGAGTCTTGTTTTACACCCCAAAAACCCTTTTGTTCCCACTGTACATGCCAATTGGCGTTACTTTGAATTATACGATTCACAAGGGAATATCGCCGATCAGTGGTTTGGGGGAGGCCTCGATTTGACGCCCTACTATCTGTTTGAAGAAGACGCAAAACACTTTCACCGTATTTGTAAATCTGCTTGTGATCAACATGATTTATCTTTCTACCCAAAATTTAAAATGCGCTGCGATGAATATTTCTGGAATACCCACAGAAACGAAGCCAGAGGAATAGGCGGCTTGTTCTTCGATTATTTAAAAGCAGAGGAAAAACCCATGGAACAATGGTATGCTTTTGTAACTCAAGTCGCTGACAACTTTCTCGAAGCCTACTTGCCAATAGTGGAAAAACGTAAAGATAATGCCTACACCGCGGCACAAAAAAATTGGCAGGAAATAAGGAGAGGACGCTATGTCGAGTTTAATTTAGTTCACGATAAAGGCACTCTTTTCGGACTTAAAACCAATGGTAGAATTGAAAGTATCCTAATGAGTTTACCGCCAAAGGTACAATGGAAATATGACCATTCTCCTTCTCCCGATTCCCCAGAGGAAGAGCTTATTAAGGTTTTAAAAGAACCCAAAAATTGGACCTGATACCGATAGTTTTTTAGTATCTTAAAACCAACACTATCACCATGAGCACCTTGTCTATTTTAATCGTTCTTCCCCTTCTGATTATCTTTTCATATCTCTTCGAACTTATTGCCAAGAAAACAAAGTTCCCTGCTGTGATTTTGTTGATGTTGACTGGAGCACTTGTTAGAGCAGGAACCACCTACTACGGAATTAAAGATTTTGCTTTCCTAGATAATCTGATTCCTGTACTCGGCACAATCGGACTTATTCTTATTGTTTTAGAAGGGGCCTTAGAACTCGATATAACGCTTGAAAAATTACCCCTGATCTTGAAAGGATTTATCGCCTCGGCGGTCATTCTTATTTTAAATATTGTCGTCTTAACTTCTCTCTTTGAATTCTTCGGCATGGCCTATGAAGCCGCCGTTATTTATGCCATCCCGCTGTCAATTATTAGCAGCGCTATAGCTATCCCCTCTAGTAAAGGCTTGGTCGCCTATGAAAAAGAGTTTGTCGTTTACGAATCTACTTTTTCTGACATTTTAGGCATCATGATCTTTAATTACGCCATCCGTCAGTTTGAAACCAATCAAACCTTAATCAGTGGAGAATCGCTGCTCAACTTAGGGCTGCAAATCCTTGGCGTCATTTTGATTTCTCTCCTCATCACATATTGTCTTTTTCAACTGCTTCAAAAAATTGAACACCATGTGAAATTCTTTCTCATATTGGCTTT
>JBMZTS010000104.1:0-5601 GCA_049623905.1 Flavobacteriaceae bacterium | reverse complement strand
AAATCTAAAAACCATAACCCCGGACTACATGGGGTTCAAAATATTGGAGGGAGCAGAAGAGCGCATGTATGGTGGTCAAATCATTAAATATATTGTGACCCCTGTACTAGGTATACCATTAAAATGGGTTACAGAAATAACCCACGTAAAAGACCAAAACTATTTTGTCGATGAGCAACGCTTTGGCCCCTACCGCTTATGGCATCATAAACATTTTATAAAACCCATAACAGGGGGTGTCGAAATGATTGACATTGTTGACTATAAACTACCGTTAGGAATACTTGGAAGAATCGCACACCCCTTGTTTGTTAAAAGACAATTAAAACAAATTTTTGATTACAGATACAATAAACTCGTTGAGTTGTTCGGAGAATTTAGGGATTAGATAGCTATGAAAAAGAATATTTTAATCATTGGTGGTTCAAGTGGAATAGGTCGTGCTTTAGTCGATATCTTATCGGATAAGCACGTGGTTTATGTGGCCTCAAGAAGCAATGAATCATTGGCTAATACAGGAGTTACTCACCTAAAGTATGATGTTTTGAGTGATGATTTAGATGTAACTGCCTTACCCGAGCAACTTGACGGTTTTGTTTACGCCCCCGGAAGTATCAATTTACGCCCCTTTCACGGCTTAAAACCTGAGACATTTCAAAACGATTTTCAAATCAATCTACTCGGCGCAGTAAAAAGCTTACAGGCCGTCCTTCCGCTATTGAAAAAAAGTCAACAGGCCAGTTTAGTCTTCTACAGTACTGTGGCCGTATCAACGGGCATGCCCTTTCATGCCTCGGTAGCGGCAGCCAAAGGTGCCATAGAGGGCTTAACGCGCTCATTGGCGGCCGAATACGCCCCAAAATTTCGTGTTAATTGTATTGCCCCTTCATTGACACATACCCCACTGGCAGAGAAGTTTTTAAATAATCCTGCTAAAATGGAAAAAGCACAGTCACGACATCCCCTACAAAAAATAGGTCGTGCCGACGATATTGCACAAATGACCGCCTTTTTACTGGGCGAGAAAAGTCAATGGATGACTGGACAAGTTTTGCACCTCGATGGTGGAATCGGTCATTTAAAAACAACATAAATGGAATACTACACGGTATTTTGGTTTAGACGGGATCTTCGCTTAGAAGACAACGCTGGACTTTACGCGGCTCTCACTAGTGGTCATAAAGTCCTTCCCATCTTTATTTTCGATACCGAGATCATTCACAAGCTGCCTTCAAAGGACGCTCGCATAGAAATGATTCATGCAGCCTTAGGAAAAATGACTAATGCTATGAAGGGGAACAGATGTAACGTTGGAATGTATTTGGGAAAACCCAAGGCTGCTTTTGAATCATTAATCAAAAAATACGCAATAAAAAAAGTAGTAACCAATCGGGATTACGAGCCCTACGCTAGCGAGAGAGATGGCCAAATTGCTGACCTCTTAAAAGAAAATGACATTGCCTTCGAAACACATAAAGACCAAGTCATCTTTGAGAAAAGCGAGGTTACCAAAGACGACGGCCTTCCTTATAAAGTCTATACGCCTTATTCCAGGAAATGGTTAAAACGCTTTGATCAAGAAGGACTCCAATATTATCCTTCAGAAAATCATCTCAATCAATTGGCTGAGGTCTTCCAACCTGAAGTAAGTCTTCAAGAGCTAGGATTCGAACCCTCGTCTATTGAACAACCTCAATACCGCTTTGACGAGTCCATTATTCGAACTTATGAAGCGACACGAAACTTCCCAGCACTTGACAACACCTCAAAAACAGGAGCACATCTAAGATTTGGCACTCTAAGTATCCGTAAAATGGTAAAAAAAGCCGCTGCAGAAGAAAATATCACTTTTTTAAAAGAACTTATATGGCGCGAATTTTTTATGCAGATTTTATGGCATTTTCCCCATACCCCTAAGCAATGTTTCAAACCCCAATATGAAAGAATTCAGTGGCGCAACAACGAAGAAGAATTCAAACGCTGGTGTGAAGGTAATACAGGCTACCCTTTTGTCGATGCCGGTATGCGTGAATTAAATGCAACAGGTTTTATGCACAATCGTGTACGCATGCTAGTGGGCAGTTTTTTATGTAAACATTTGCTCATTGACTGGCGCTGGGGAGAAGCCTACTTTGCTGAAAAATTATTGGACTACGAGATGTCGAGTAATGTAGGCAACTGGCAATGGGTGGCTGGCTGCGGTGTCGATGCTGCGCCGTATTTCAGAATATTTAATCCCACCGATCAAATTAAAAAATTTGATAAGCAACACCGTTACATACAAAAATGGGTTCCCAATTACCAAGACAAAAACTATGCACCGCCTATTGTAGAACACAAATTTGCACGTGAACGCTGTTTAAAAACCTATAAAGAGGCGTTGAATGGCTAAACGGGTAGAGAAACACAATCTTCCCCAAAAAAGATGTGTCTGCTGTTTACGTCCTTTTTATTGGCGAAAAAAATGGGAACGCAATTGGGAAAATGTAAAATATTGTAGTAAAAAATGCAGCAAGGAAAAGGGAATGCCATCGTATGGCTAAGAAATGATTTACGTGCCCAAGACCATTATGGCTTTTCAGAAGCGACCAAACATCACGACCGGGTTGTGGCCTTCTTTAGCTTCGATCCGCGACAATTTGAACAAACCCCATGGGGCTTTAAAAAAACAGAACATTACCGTGCAACATTTCTTCTAGAAACTGTAGCTGAACTTCAAAAAGAACTGAAGCAATACAATATCCCCCTCATTATTGAAACAAAACAAACGGAAGCCTCGCTTCCCCAATGGATAGATCAACTAAAGGTCGATACCCTCTATTTTCAAAAAGAATGGACAAGTGAAGAAAAAAATGTTGAAAAAGAACTCAAAAAAAAAATCAACGATAGGGTTAACATCGTCTCCTACTACGACCAATTTCTGTTTCATCCCGATGATCTTCCCATCGCCATAGAAAACCTCCCAAAAGTATTTACCGTCTTTCGGAAAAAATGTGAAAAATACTGCTCGGTCAGGGACTGTTTCCCCAGACCAATTACAATGCCAAAAGAAAATGACACTCTCGAAAAATTTGCCCTTCCAAAGTTGGAAGAACTCGGTTTAACACAAAAAAAACAACATCCACAGGCCGCCTTTTCATTTAAAGGAGGAAGTCATGCAGCACTAGAACGCCTAAAACATTATTTTTGGAACACTAAAAAACTCTCCTTCTACAAACAAACCCGCAACGGATTACTAGGACAAGACTATAGTTCAAAATTTTCAGCTTGGTTGGCCAATGGCAGTATCTCTGCACGCCAAATCTATTGGCAAATTAAAGCTTATGAAAAACAAATTGATAAAAATCAATCGACTTACTGGTTGATTTTTGAATTGATTTGGCGCGACTATTTTAAATACGTTTCTCTCAAACATCGCAATAAAATTTTTCAGCTAGGAGGGATCTTGGAACGACAGTATCATTGGAAAAACAATCCTCAAGTTCTAAAAGCGTGGATTGATGGGCAAACCAAAGAACCTTTTGTCAATGCCAATATGAAAGAATTGAGCACAACAGGATGGATGAGTAACAGAGGAAGACAAAATGTCGCCTCCTACTTTGCTAAAAATCTAAATATGGATTGGCGCCTAGGTGCCGCATATTTTGAAGCCATGCTCATAGATTATGACGTGCATAGCAATTATGGAAACTGGATGTACGTCGCAGGTGTAGGCAATGATCCAAGAGATAGAAAGTTTAATGTCCGATTACAGGCCGAGCGTTACGACGAAAATGGAAAGTATCAACGGCTGTGGCTACAAGAAAGTTTATTCGAATGAAAATACGGCTAATCCTTGGTGATCAACTCAATATCCATCATCCCTGGTTTAATAATATTGATAATGACACACTTTATGTTTTGATGGAAATGCGTCAAGAGACCGACTATATCACTCATCATATTCAAAAGGTTGTCGCCTTTTTTGGAGCCATGCGCGCTTTTGATCAAACCTTGAAACAAAACGGACACAATACTTTCTACCTCACATTAAATGATCCTGAAAATTTGCATGATCTGACCGATAACCTTTCAAAAATTTTTGATCGCTATCAAGCAACCGCCTTTGAATATCAGGCACCAGATGAATACCGACTGGACCAACAATTAAGCGCATTTTGTCAAACGCTGGCATTGCCTTACAAAATGGAAGACAGTTATCATTTTTTAACAAAAAGAGAAGATCTCAAAGTCTTTTTTCATGGAAAAAAACAGTTGATTATGGAATTTTTTTACCGCGATATGCGAAAAAAATTCAATCTGCTGATGCAGCAGGGTAAACCCGAAGGTGAGCAATGGAATTTCGATAAAAACAATCGTAAAAAATGGAAAGGAACTCCCACTATTCCTCCGCCATACCTTCCCAAAACAAATGAGTTGCTTAAACTCAAAGAGATGATAGACTCTGAAGGAGTGAAAACTATCGGCCATTTTAATGAACTGCATTTTCTTTATCCACTCAACCGAACTGAAGCCCTTAAACAGCTCGATTATTTCTGTCAACATTTATTGGTGCACTTTGGAGATTATCAAGATGCACTCCACACCGAAGAAATCAATCTCTTCCATTCTCGTTTATCTTTTGCCTTAAATACCAAAATTATCCATCCTCTTGAAGTTGTTGAAACCGTTATCGCCTTCTATCGAAAACATTCAAACGACATTGAACTTTCACAAGTCGAAGGGTTTGTTCGTCAAATCATCGGGTGGCGCGAATACATGCGAGGCATCTACTGGAAAGAAATGCCTAGTTATGCCACAAAAAACGCATTAGAAAACACCAACCCACTACCCGATTTTTACTGGACAGCTAAAACAAAGATGAATTGTCTTCATCACAGCATCAGCAATTCACTCGAAAACGCTTATGCCCATCACATTCAACGTTTGATGATTACTGGAAACTTCGCTCTTCTCGCCCAAATTCACCCCGATGCTGTTGACCAATGGTATTTAGGTATTTATGCCGATGCCATTGAATGGGTTCAAATCACCAATACCCGTGGAATGAGCCAATGGGCCGATGGTGGAATTGTGGCGACTAAACCCTATGTTTCTGCTGCAGCCTACATTGATAAGATGAGCAACTATTGTACTGACTGTCATTACAATAAGAAAAAAAGACTTGGCGATGACGCCTGCCCATTTAATAGTTTATATTGGAACTTCCTCGACGATAAAAAACACTATTTCTCAAAAAATAATCGCATGGCAATGATGCTAAGGCTTTTAGAAAAAATTCCGTCTGAAGAGCTTGCAGAAATCAAAGCACGTGCCGGGGCTATAATGTTGCAACCCGATGCCTACTAATCGCCCCTCTATAGGCTTGGTCTGGCTTAAACGAGACTTGCGCTTGAGAGATCATGCGCCTTTATTTACCGCATTGCAGCGGCATAATAACGTTTTGCTTATCTATATTTTAGAACCTTCTTTGGTGCAAGAAAATCATTTTAGTTCGCGACATCTTACTTTTATCAAGCAATCGCTTACCGATCTTAAGCTGCAGCTAAACGCCTACAACACAACACTACTAACTGTAAACGATGAAATCATTCCAGCTTT
>JBMZTS010000103.1:0-5604 GCA_049623905.1 Flavobacteriaceae bacterium | reverse complement strand
AGAGTATCGATATTAAAATTTTCATTCATCATGTTGTACGTATTAAATGGTTAAAAGTGTCTTTAAGTTTTTTGATTTTAGGGCTAATCACATAACTACAATACATCTGATCACTGTGAAGATTGTAATAGTTATGATGTTCCGACTCGGCCTCGTAAAAAGGCATCTCCGCTAGGAGCTCGGTCACAATAGGTGCCTCAAAAACTTCCTTCTGAAGTGCAGCCATAACCGCAGTAGCAACTTCCTTTTGATCTTGGTCAGTATAAAATATCGCCGATCGGTATTGTGTTCCAATATCGTTTCCCTGTTGATTTAAGGTTGTGGGGTCATGGGTCGTGAAAAAAATGTGTAAAAGTGCTTTGTAAGAAATCAGGGCGGAATCGAAAACGAGCTTTATGCCTTCAGCATGACCTGTACGACCTGTACAGACTTCTCGGTAGGCAGGATTTTTAATATCGCCACCCATATACCCTGGAACAATATGTTTCACTCCAAAGACACGCTGAAAGACAGCTTCGGTACACCAAAAGCAACCTCCAGCCAAATATGCTATTTTATCTTTTCCCATTTTGTCTAACAAATATATCATTTATATTAAACAAAATGAATTTTTGTTTGAGAAAACAGACAGATAAAGGCAATAATATGTGAAAAAATGAAACAAAATTTGTCTAAGAAAAGAAATCTAAGTTTTTGAAAATGACGTATTTTGCAGTGCAATGGAAGCAATCATTTCAGCTCACAATTTATCGAAATCGTATGGTGATTTAACCGTTTTAAATCGTGTTAGTTTATCCATAAGGCGCGGAGAAATTGTCGCAATTGTTGGACCTTCTGGCGCTGGAAAAACAACACTTTTGCAGATATTGGGAACATTGACTTCGCCCGATTCTCGCACCGATACTTCACTTACAATTCAAGACACCGATATATTAAAACTTGATACAAAGCAATTGGCTCAATTCCGAAATAAGTCGCTAGGATTTATCTTTCAATTTCATGAACTTTTAGAAGAGTTTAGTGGCTTGGAAAACGTGATGATGCCTGCCTTAATTCAAGGACGCAAACGCTCAGAAGTTAAAACTAGAGCCCTTGAGTTACTGACATTATTAGGGCTGGCAGACCGACAGAACCACAAACCTAATAGCCTCTCAGGAGGAGAACAGCAGCGAATCGCCGTAGCACGAGCACTGATGAATAAGCCTGCGATAATCTTTGCTGATGAACCCAGTGGTAATCTTGATTCTCAAAATGCAGAGCATCTGCATCAGCTTTTTTTTAAACTTCGCGATGAACTTGGACAAACCTTTGTTATCGTTACCCACAACAAAACCTTAGCAGAGATGGCCGATCGTACGATAGTTTTAAAAGATGGAAAAATCGTTCAATGAAACGGTCAGAAATCAAAGCCTTTCTCGATGAGAAGGCTGCCCTTTATGAGTCCCAAAGTTTTATTTCAAATGACCCTATTCAAATTCCGCATCAATTCCACTTAAAAGAAGACATTGAAATCAGCGCCTTTTTGGTGGCTACCATTGCTTGGGGAAATAGAAAAAGTATCATTAGTAGTGGACATAAGATGATGGAATTGATGGATCAGGCGCCTTATGACTTTATAATCAACCATCGGCCTAGCGATCTAAAGCGTTTCAACAACTTCGTACATCGAACTTTCAACGGAAATGATTTCGTTTATTTTATCAAAGCCCTACGCAATATTTATAAAAAACATGGAGGCCTCGAAGTCGTTTTTGCCCAACAGGCCACCCCATATGACCTTCAAACGGCCATTCACGGTTTTAAAAATATTTTTTTTAGCCTTCCACATCCTCAACGTACTCAAAAACACATCTCCGACCCACTTAAAGGATCTGCAGCCAAAAGAATCAATATGTTTTTACGCTGGATGGTCCGCCCCTCGATCAGGCAAGTTGACTTTGGACTGTGGCACTCGCTTCACACACGGCAGCTATCTTGCCCACTCGATGTTCATTCGGGAAATATTGCACGTAAACTAAAGTTGCTAAAACGCAAACAAAACGATGCTAAAGCTCTCTTTGAACTCGACACTCAACTCCGAAAAATGGATGCCAATGATCCGGTAAAATATGATTTTGCGCTCTTTGGACTGGGCGTCTTTGAAAAATTTTAAATTCCAAAATAAATTGGAGGCAAACGAAACAGAAGTTTTTGTATTTTTGACCTGATAAATAAGCGCAAGCATTCAATGAAAATTCTCCTTAAAAAAGCCACCATTATCGATTCTAAAGGGGCTTATCATTTAAAAGAGGTTGATATTTTCATTGTCAATGGCAGGATCCAAGAAATCGGAAAACAGCTCACCCCCCAGGCCGATAAGGTCATTCAAAAAGACAATCTTCATCTTTCAATAGGGTGGTTCGATTCGAGCGTGTGTTTTGGGGAGCCGGGATATGAAGAACGCGAAACTCTAAAAAACGGATTAAGGACAGCGGCACTAAGCGGGTTTACCGATATTGCTTTAGAACCGGAAACGCCTACCCATACCCAAACACAATCAGCCGTTGTTCAGCTCAAAACGTATTCCTCCATTTATCCGACAGCTATACATCCCATTGCCGCATTTACGCAAGAGAGGGCCGGTAAACAATTGACAGAATTCCATGATTTACAAACCAATGGTGCCGTTGCATTTGGTGACTTTTTACAACCGATAGAAAATCCTGAATTACTTAAAACAGCGCTCCTTTACGCACAACGATTTAACGGCCTTATCCTCTCTACTCCTATGGATAAAAGCATTGGAGCACATGGTGTCGCACATGAAGGTAATGTTAGCACCGCTCTGGGGCTGACTGGTATTCCATCGCTCAATGAGACCCTTCAAATACAACGCGATATTGCCATATTAACCTACACGGGAGGACGGCTACATATTCCATGTATTTCAAGTGCCCAAAGTGTGGCTTTGATTCGAAAGGCGAAAAAAGAGGGCTTAAAGATAAGTTGCAGTGTTGCCTTAGCCAATTTAACCTATACCGAAGAGGCCTTAAAAGGTTTTGACACCCGTTTTAAACTTCTTCCGCCTTTGCGTCATCAAAACGATTGCGATGCGCTTAAAGAGGGCTTACTCGACGGTACCATTGATATGGTTAGTTCACACCACCAGCCGTTAAACAGTGAACTTAAACAAGTTGAGTTTGAACATGCCCACACAGGAACAATCGGTCTTGAAGCCATGTTTGGAATTTTAAATACGCTTTTTCCGCTCGATAAAACCATTCATTTACTGACACAGGGACGATCTATCTTTGGACTTCAATCACCAATAATTGCGCAGGGTGAAGAAGCACATTTTACCCTTTTTAACCCAGATAGTAGTACGACCTTTGGGCCAGAGCATCTCTTCTCAAGCTCAAAAAATTGTGCCTTCATAGGTCATGCCGTACAAGGAAAAGTGTATGGAACCATAAGAGGCGATAAATTTCTTTTTTCATGAGTTTAGCGAACGATCATATCTTGGATTATCGCATTAGACGCCCTTTGAGTTCAACAAAGCGACCAAAAATTATGTTTTTACTGCACGGCTATGGGAGTCATGAAGAAGATCTGTTTTCATTTGCTCCTTATTTACCAGAAGACTATCTGGTCGTTTCTTTGCGTGCTCCACTCGCTCTAGGCTTTGGTGGTTTTGCCTGGTATTCTATCCGTTTTGACGAAAATCAAGATAAATGGACCGATGAAGATGAGGCCAAAGCAGCCCAAGATCTAATACTTTACAACATCAATCATCATTTAAAACAGTTTTCGCTAGACCAACAAAAAGTCACTCTACTCGGTTTTAGTCAAGGCGCTATCCTTAGTTGGGCAGTCGGCCTTAGTCATCCAGATAAGGTTGAACAAATCATCGCCCTGAGTGGATATCTCAATAACGATATCTTTAAAATGGCCGAAGAGGACTTAGACAAGTTGCGTTGTTTTAGTAGTCATGGAACCCAAGATCCAACCATTCCGATACAGTGGGCACAAAAAGGGATAGAAGAGCTTAAAAAATATAATCTAGATCTCACATATAAAGAATATCCTGCAGGTCATGGCATTGCACCAGAGAATTTTTCTGATCTTATTGTTTGGCTAAAAGCAGTAAATTAATCGCTTGGATAGAGAAAATAATCGAGAGCTTCTAGGCGAATCGACTTTCCGCGTAGGTCGTATTTAATCCAAACTTCTCCCCAATCCGTTCCATCTGAAAAATCAGCAATGAGCCATTTGTGATTGAGCACCTTAATTTTATTGATTAAAAATTTACTCTCCCCGGCAGTGTAGGGAATCAAAGGGTTTTTGTCCTTAACCGCATTACTCTCGTAAACTTTGTCTTTGACTTGTTGAAGGAGAGAATCTATGTTGCGATCGCCAAAATATTGCCTCGCCTCCTGATTGCGTTCTAAGGAAAAGTAGACATCGTCTTCATAAGCCGACTCCAAGTCCTCAAATGCACGGGTAAGCGACGCTATTTTGTCTGTCTTTGTGGCTATCAATTCACTTTGGTAAGAAACCACTTTGCTGCTATTCACCAATTGAAAAACAAGGATAAGAGACACAAATACAAAGAGGTATAAAAAAATTTTTGATTTCATTAGTCTGACGTTATTTTGAGTGTATCATAAGCTAAAAAGACGTTTTTAGGTAATGTTTTTTGAACCTCGTCATGGAAGCCAAGCAAATGACTGATATGGGTTAGATAAGCTTTTTTAGGTTGTAGAATGGCGATCATGGCCAAGGCCTCTTCCAAATTGAGATGAGACGGGTGGGGTTCTATGCGAAGAGCATTAAGGACTAAGACATCGAGGTCCTTAAGCTTAGCCATTTCCTCTTCAGCAATCGTTTTGACGTCGGTGAGGTAAGCAAAATTATCGATGCGATATCCTGTTACAGGAAGTTTATCATGTTGAACATTGATGGGAGTCACGGTTTTGTTTTTCAATGTAAAGGGCAGGGAAGAATCAAAAAGATGCACGTTGACAGAAGGTGTCCCAGGATACTTATCTTCATCATTGATAATATAGTTAAAACGCTGTTTTAATGAAGAATAGACTTTATTGGTCATTGTCAAATCAATATTGCCCTGCCGAAAGAAAAAAGGACGAATATCATCCATTCCTGCCGTATGATCAGCATGTTCGTGGGTAAACAGAATACCGTCTAATCTTTGCGCATTGCAACGCAGCATTTGTTGTCTAAAATCGGGGCCACAATCGATGGTAAAGAAATAATCGTCCCATTCAATAGCGATGGAGACACGTAATCGCTTGTCTTTTGGGTTACGACTTAGGCAGACAGGGTGGCGACTCCCTATGATCGGAATACCTTGTGAAGTCCCTGTACCTAAAAAAGTTACGTTTAACATGTTTTTCAAAGGTAAACTATGTCTTTTAATTCCACAATCTTTGTAGATTTGAAAAACAAATCCATTCCTATGTCAATCCAACTCCCTGGTGAAATTGAATTAGAAAATCGCCCCTCTATAGAAGCTAAGGCTTTGCGCATCAATCTAAATAAATTCATCTACGGTACTTTTGCTGAAATTGGAGCTGGACAAGAAGTTGCCCGGCATTTTTTTCGTGC
>JBMZTS010000102.1:0-5605 GCA_049623905.1 Flavobacteriaceae bacterium | reverse complement strand
TAATGATACCGGCGCGGTTGGGTAAAGACATGGCGAGAGAGATCTCTTCAGCACCAATATTATTAAGCATTTCAATCAAGAAACGAGAATTAAATCCTATCTGCATATCATCGCCTTGATAGCTACAACTCAAGCGCTCTTCTGCCTTATTACTAAAATCATAATCTTCGGCTGAAATATTTAATTCTGCACCCGCAATTTTTAAGCGAATTTGATGGGTCGTTTTATTGGAAAAGATACTCACACGTCGTAAAGAATTGAGGAGCGTTTCTCGATTAATACTAAGTACATTTGGGTTTTCTTTAGGTATAACGGCTTCGTAATTGGGGTATTTCCCTTCGATTAAGCGACAACTCAGTGCCGTTGAACCAAATGAAAACTGTGCATTGGTTTCATTGTATTCGATGCTAATATCTTCTTCGCTTCCCTGTAAAATTCCTTTTAAGATCTGCAGTGCTTTTTTGGGCATAATAAATTCTGCCGTACTGGAGGCAGTAATGTCCGTCCGCGTATATTTTACCAATTTGTGCGCATCAGTAGCGACAAAAGTGAGTCCCTCACTGGAAAATTGAAAAAACACACCACTCATTACGGGACGCAAATCATCATTTCCAGAGGCAAATAGCGTGGCGTTTATAGCCGTAGCTAAGGTGTCTCCCATGATTATTGTCTTGCTGGGATCTTTTAGACTAACCGCCTTGGGGAATTCATCGCCCGATAAAAAGGCCAAACTGTACTTGCCATTGTTGGCACTAATTTCAATCGTATTGTTTTCAGCAGTGAAGGTAAGGGGCTGTTCGGGGAAGGTTTTAAGGGTGTCTAGAAGTAATCGTGCAGGAACAGCCATATTGCCTGTCTGTGTTGATTCTACAGCGATACTCGTTGACATGGTCGTTTCAAGATCAGAAGCCGTAATGGTTAAACGATCTTGATGAAGCTCAAAAAGGAAATTATCCAGAATGGGAAGGGTATTACTTGAATTGATTACTCCTCCGAGAATTTGGAGTTGTTTAAGTAATTGGTGGCTAGAAACAATAAATTTCATGTTTGCGATTTTATAGTTTAAATATATCTCAAAAGTCGGCAACCCAAAAAGAAACTTATTAAAAGTTATCGACGATATTTTCGATGTCGAAGCCCCCAAAAGACACTGCCCATAAGACCTAAAATAAAGAGGGGGATAAGCATGGCCAAAAGGCGAATGGTCGCTCCATTTTCTTTGATTTTTTGGGGATCTAAAAACGCCAATTGTATTGTTTTTGATCGTATAGAAAGGCGCTGATCTTCATTCATTAAATAATGAATCGTATTGTGAAGAAAGGCTTTATTGCTGTATAAATTATTTGTCCACTTATCGTACCCCAACTCGAGTGGCTGTCCTTTGCTCACTTGATTTTCGGCTAAATTGCCATCTGAAAATATAGCGATTTTCGCCAGTTGCGCCGTTTTGTTTTGCGACCACTCAAAGGGTGCAATTCTATTTTCAAATAAAGAAGGGAATTGGCCTTCTAGAAGGACTCCCGTAATCTTATTACGATCAGTAAACAACGATGGCTTAATAGGTTCTGTGGCTTCTTTAAGTGAAATTAAAAAAGGGGGCAATTCTACTTTAGAACGTGTAGAGCTTTCTAATAATACGGTTTTTTTTAGACTACTTTTTAAAGTGTCAATAGAACTGACAAAACGATGAAAAACACTTCCGATACCATTGCCCACAGGGTGATCCTTATTGGGCTCAATTAACGGATGATATACCCACGGATAGGGGCGATAGTCAGACTGAGCGTTCTCACCTTGGGCGAGGACAATAGGTGCGCTGTAAAGATCTTTAACAATGTTTTTGTTTAAACGCACACCGTATTTAAAAAAGAGTTCGTCCAGCTCATGGGTTATAGGATAAACGACAGCCTCTCCTTGTAGAGAGAATAAACTATCTCGAGCAACGGTGACAGGATCAATCAAAAATAAGCTACTCCCACCTTGACGTGTATATTGATCGAACATAAATTTTTCTTCATTTGTAAACTTTTTCCTAGGGTTGGAGATCAGCAAAAGATCAAAACGTTTGAGGTTTTCCAATGTCTTTGCCGGATTGTCTGGAAAAGCCTTCAGATCAAAAGGCGCCAGTTTGTAATATGGCAATAAGCTTTGAAGTAAACTCATCAATGCGATATCGCTTGAAGTGTTGTGCGATGTGATTACGGCAATTTGTTTTTTTTGCCTAAGACCTAATTGATAAATGCCATCAAAAATATGATATTCCAATAATTGAATGGATTGTTCGATACGTTGTTCTGCAGTATCGCCTAAATTTTTTTGGAGAAGAGAAATTTTAACGGACTTTTGATCTTTGTTTATAATCATCCACGGCACGACCAGTGTTTGTTCGGTAGACTGGTTTTCTTGTTCCATTTCAATTTCTGGTATCAGCCCAAATTGGTAGAGTTCTTCAAGCAGTGTTTCTTTATCAGCCGCATCTTCAAAGGGATCGACAAATTCATAGTGTATAAATGCATTGTGTAATCGAAGCTGCTCAAGGATAATGGTCAACTCTGACCGTAGGCGTTTATAATTTGAAGGCAACGCACCCCCAAGTAAGACATCAATTTTAGTTGGACTATCGATTTGTCTGACAAAGGCAATAGTACTTTCTGAGAAACTATACCGTTGATTGGGGGTAAGATCCCACTGAAAATCCCACTGTTTTACAGCAAGCATAAGGAAGGAAAATCCAACAATAAAAAGGAGGAGTTGAACAGGAGGAGCCACTCTTTTCATTGCGCTCTTTTTTTAAGGTTTAAATTTGTCCAATAAAGAAAAAATGAGGCTAAACCAAGGGTGTAAAAGACATTAGACATGCGGATAATCCCTTTGCTCAATTCGCCATAATGGTATTGTAGAGAAATACTTTTAATAAAATTATAGACGGTAAAATCATCAAAAAAGAAGGCAACTTGTTGCCAGCCGTAAAAATTAAATAAACAAATAAATACTGCAATTAAAAAAGCTGAAAAGGAACTATCGATAAGAGTTGAGGCCCACAAACTTATTGCAGCAAAAGCCATTGCCAAAAGAAAAAGACCTGTTAGAGAACCTATGTAAACACCGTAATCGATAACATGCAGGGGCATCAAATTGTTGCGAAGAAGCAACAAGTAAATAAGGGAAAATCCTAAGCTAATAATCACAAGTGTCAGTAGCGCAAAGTATTTTCCCAAAATGATCGATGTATTTCCAATAGGTTTACTGAGTAATAAGGCTAGGGTTCCCAATTTTATTTCCTCAGAAAAGGATTTCATTCCCAGGGCGGGTATTAGAAAAATAAACAACCAAGGATTGAGTTCAAAAAACAAATTTATATCGCCAAAGCCAGCCTCTAAAATATTAAAATTGGAGGGGAAAACCCATAAGAGCAGACCGTTTAAGACAGCGAATGTGCCCAACAAAGTGTAGCCCAAAGGGGTGTGAAAAAAACTATTGATTTCTCGACGGTAGATGCCCCACATTTAGTTAAATTTTATGGTTATAGGCGTTCTAAAATCTAAGCCAAAAAGACTGTTAGCGCTTCCCACCTTTGAAGGATTACTTTTGTAAATTGCTAACTCAAGATGCCCAGCAGCATTCCATAAGGCAATTTTTTTACCATCTTCCTCTCGTTTTTCTTTTGGAATAGAGAAGTTAATAGCTTCAGTGTAGGAATCGTAAATCGCTTGAAACTTGACACTTTGTGCGAAAATGGTGAACGTTCGGGTTTTTTGTATTTCTAAAAACAAATGCTTTTTGATGTTGGTGACCACATTACCAAAATTATCAATATAAATGACACTTCCAATCAATTGGTCTTCAGTTTCATTAATAACGGGGCGAACACCCACCAATTCTTTGAGATGATTAATAGGTTTCCCTACAACATCAAAAGACCCATTTCGCAGAAGATGAGCGGCTACTTTCACAAAAACATCTAGGACAGGGAAGGAAGATAAAAGCCTATCGTGAATGTTGATTTCAGCCAACTTTTCATACTTTCTTTCTTCGATGATAAGTGAGAAAATACCATTGTTTGCGCCTATAAAAAAGTGGCCATCAAATTGCATAATCAAATGGGCATTTTCTGGTGAAAGTTCAGAGTCTACACCAATAATATGGACGCTGCCTTTAGGGAAACTCGAATAGGCGTTTTTTAATATGTAAGCCGCTTCGGTATGGTTAAATGGACTTATCTCATGGGAAATATCAATAACAGTCGCATCGGGTATTTCTTGAAGTAGGGCTGCTTTGGTTACCGACACAAAATAATCTTTATAGCCAAAATCGGTTGTCAAAGTGATAATCGACATAAAGTTTATTTTATTTAAGTTAAGATTAAAACGAAAAACGTAAATTTGATTACAAACTTACGAAACTGAACGTATAATCTTTAATCAAAAAGTATTGAACGAAATTGAAATTGAACTCAATGAAGTAAATCCTCAGGACTTTTTTGGGGAGCAAAACAAAACCATACAACAGTTACGCACCTATTTTCCAAAGTTGAAAATTATCGCCCGAGGAAACAAAATAAAAGCTCTAGGAGAAGAAGAAATCTTAGAGGAATTCGAAAAACGTGTCGACATGCTAGTGGCTCATTTCGGTAAATTTAACGTGCTAGACCAAACAACGATAGAATTAATACTCTCCTCCGATGGAGCGAAAGATTACGAAGCAACAGACGAAAAAGAGGCTTTTATTCTTCATGGATTAGGGGGGAAAATCATCAAGGCGAAAACGTTAAATCAGCAGCGATTGGTAGAAATGAGCAAAAAAAACGACATGCTTTTTGCCATTGGCCCAGCGGGAACAGGTAAAACCTACACCAGCGTTGCTCTTGCAGTCAAGGCTTTAAAAGAAAAGCAGGTCAAGCGTATTATTTTGACACGTCCGGCTGTAGAAGCTGGGGAAAATCTTGGGTTTTTACCTGGTGATATGAAAGAAAAGTTGGACCCCTATATGCAACCGCTTTACGATGCCTTACGCGATATGATCCCCGCCGAACGGCTTGCTTCGCATTTAGAGAAGGGAACCATTCAAATTGCCCCTTTGGCTTTTATGCGTGGGCGAACATTGGACCATGCCTTTGTCATTTTAGATGAAGCACAAAATACCACCCATGCCCAAATGAAAATGTTTTTAACCCGTATGGGCCCCAATGCCAAGTTTATTGTCACAGGTGACCCTGGGCAAATTGACCTTCCTAGACGTGTCATTTCTGGCTTAAAAGAAGCACTACTAATATTAAAAGAAACGATTGGTATAGGAATTTTATTCTTAGATGACAGGGATGTTATACGCCACCGTTTGGTTAAAAAAGTAATTGACGCTTACAAACGAATTGAACACCAAAATTAATGAATACGCTTCTATCTACCCACTTTACCCTACCTGGGCAACGTCATAAATACACCGGAAAAGTAAGGGAAGTCATTACCTTAGACAACGATATTTTGGTCATGATCGCTACCGACCGATTGTCTGCTTTTGATGTGGTTATGCCCAAAGGGATTCCATATAAAGGCCAAATCCTCAATCAAATTGCTACTCAAATGCTTGAGTCTACTCGCGATATTGT
>JBMZTS010000101.1:0-5716 GCA_049623905.1 Flavobacteriaceae bacterium | reverse complement strand
GCATCACAGTGATAAAGGTAAGCCCCGTTGATATTCATCTCTATTTTGGGCTGTAAGGCATTCACCTGAAGACGATCAATCAACTCGACCTCTAAACCCAGTGCCTTAGCTTCGCGCATTACCACTGCTTCTTCTTTTTCTGCTTTTGCTGTTTGAAAGGCCATTAAAACACCCCGATTTTCGAAATGAAAATCGAATGAAGTCAAGGTGTCAAAATCGTGGTATAATGCTTTGCTTAATACATTGATTTCTTTGATGACTTTTAACGACCGTTGAACATGCTTTTTCGTACAAGAACGCATAAACTTAATCCCCCAATCAATCAGATCTAGATCAAACCGAGGTTGAATATAAAAGGGGCTAGAAGAAGAAAACATCCACTTGAGTCCTTTGGTAATCATTCCAGGAGCCGCTAAGGGAACAATGTGGCTGGGGGTCAAATAGCCTGCGTTAACATAGGAAGCGCCTTCCTGCATATCGCCTTTGTCAATGAGTGTAACCTCATGGCCCTCTTTGTGTAAAAAATATGCGCACGAGAGTCCAACTATACCTCCACCAACAACAATAATCTTCTTTGGCATAATTTATAGTATTTGAAATCCTTCCTCGTAAGGATGAGTTTTATCCAAAAGTATCGTATTGTATCCTGTAATCCAAGCGGACCCTTCAATACTGGGTACAATTGCATTTAAATCGCCTACTTTTGTCTCTGCTTCAACTCGTCCTGTAAAAACAGAACCTATAATACTTTCATGAATAAAGCTATCGCCTAGTTGAAGTTTTTCTTTTGCATACCATTGGGCCATTCGAGCCGATGTTCCTGTTCCACATGGTGAACGATCGATGGCTTTATCGCCATAAAAAACCGCATTCCGTGCTGTGGCATGCTCGTTAATGGTCTTTCCGCACCACAAAATATGACTACACCCCTTAATGTTTGGATCTTCTAGATGTGCAACGCTATAGTGCTTATTGATCTGACTGCGAAGTGTTCTGCTCCACGAAATAAGTTGATCTGCCGTGTAATGTTCAAGTCCTTTAAAGTTTTCTTGTGGTTCTATAATGGCATAAAAATTTCCCCCATAGGCGATATCAAATGACAGCTCCCCTAAATCGGGATGAGTAACTTTTTTATTGATTAAAGCCAAATACGAAGGAATGTTTTTAAAACGAATGGCCGTTACTTTTGGCCCTTTTTGCTTATAGGTCACCACAACCAACCCTGCTGGCGTTTCTACTCGTACTATTCCTGCTTTTTTTGGCCGTATCAATTTTTCTTCTAAAAGAATCGTCATGGTACCAATCAATCCGTGTCCACACATTGGCAAACAACCACTGGTTTCTATAAACAAAATACTGACATCGTTTTGTGGCTCAGAAGGGGGGAAATAAAAACTCCCACTCATTAAATCGTGCCCTCTAGGTTCAAACATCAAACCTTTGCGGATCCAATCAAATTCTTTTAAAAAATGTAGGCGCTTTTCCATCATGTTTTTTCCAATCAATTTGGGTCGAGGCCCCTTGACTAGACGTACCGGATTCCCCGCTGTGTGGGCATCAATACATTCAAAGCGTGTTGTTTTATTCATCTTTACTTCCCGCAATATAGCGTTCTACCTCGCGTTCCATCATGGGCAACGTTAGAGTTCCTTTTCTTAAAATAACTTCGTGAAATTCGCGAAGATCGAACTGTTCTCCTAGGGCGGCTTCTGCCTTTGCACGTAATTCTTTAATTTTCAATTCACCAATTTTATAGGCTAACGCTTGACCAGGCCAAGAAATGTAACGATCAATTTCAGTATTGACCTCGTGAAGAGAAAGCGCGGTATTTTTTGCCATAAACTCAACCGCTTCTTGTCGTGTCCATCCAAAAGCATGCATTCCTGTGTCGACCACCAAGCGACACGCTCGCCACATAGAGTAGGTCAATTGCCCAAAGTGTTCGTAGGGGGTCGTGTAAATCCCCATTTCAGCTGCCAAAGATTCGGTGTAAAGACCCCAGCCCTCACCGTAGGCCGACAAGTACAAATTGCGACGAAAAGCTGGAATAGTAGGGGGTAATTCTGAATTTAACGCAATTTGTAAATGATGTCCTGGTACAGCTTCATGGGCAGAGAGTGCCGGAAGAACATAAAGTGGTCGGCTTGGCAAATTATATGTGTTCACCCAATAATACCCTGGATCATTACTTTCAGGGGATGTGCCGATATATCGCCCCCCTGTATATTTCGGTGCAATTGAGGATGGGACTGGCGCCACACCATAGGGTTTACGCGGAAGCGTTTTAAAAAAACGGGGCAATTGTTCGTCCAAACGCTTTGAAATATCACGAGCACGCATCAATAATTCCTCTGGTGTTTTGGCATAAAACTGTGGAGAGGTTCTCAAATAATGAAAAAAATCTGCAAAACTTCCTTTAAATTTTACCTCACTGATGATGTCCTCCATAGCGGCACGAATCTTCTTGACTTCCTCTAATCCAATAGCGTGAACTTCTTTGGCAGTAAGGGGAAGAGTGGTGTAAAAAGCGATGCGATTGGCATAATATTCTTCTCCTTTTGGCGTACTGCTAACGCCTATGGCATCGCGTGTATTGAGGTAATACTTTTCTTCAAAAAAAGACTTGATTTTTTCAAATGAGGGAACAACAGAGACTTCAATTGCTTTTTGAGCGATGCGAAGGATACTATCGCGCTCACTTGGGCCTATGACCGATGGTAAATCCAAAAACGGACTGTAATAAAAATTATCTTCAGCTCTTTGTGTAATGTGTTGGTTGTAGGTGCTCTCATACCCTTTAAAAATAACTTTGGGTTGAGCAATCCCCATATCAAGTCCTTTTTGAATCAAGGCGATATTCTGATCTACAAATGTGGGTATACTTTGAAGTAGTTTGATATAATCGGCTACTTCCTTTTTTGTTGTCAATGGCCCAACACTATAGACAAGATTATTGTGGAAACCTGCGTCTGATAAGATGGGATTATAGTGTGTTTTAAATTGATAGTCGCCCAACTTATTTTTTAATTCAAAGATAAGAAGGCCATGGGAAATTTGATCGTCATCGGTGAGGTCTTGCACCGATATTTTTTCCGCTTTTTCCAATAGCTTTGTCCAAAAGATATTTTCTTTTTCAAAACGTTCTTCGCTAAAATCTCCAAGGGGAAAAGCCTCTTCATCGTAAGATTTAAAGGCTTCAAATTCTGAAATTAAGGTCGCCAATTTTTCACTGGGCGATGGAGAGCAGCTCAATAAAAAAAGAACCACAGAGAATAATTTTAAATTTTTCATATTGGTTGATTGGTAAATTTGCCATTGACTTTTCGAGTCAGCTGAAGTGGGTTTTCGTCTTGTAGAGCTGGAGGAAGCAATGAAGGTGGACAATCTTGATAGGAAATCGGACGAAGCCAACGATAAATAGCATCTGTACCAACCGCCGTATACCGACCATCGGTTGAGGCGGGAAAAGGCCCTCCATGCATCATGGCTTGGGTTACAGCGACTCCTGTGGGAACACCTTCAAACAAAAGTCTTCCCGCCTTTTTCTGAGCCAAGGGAAGAAGCTTTTGTATTAATTTTTGATCGGTCGTTTCACCAATCAAAGAAAGAGTAAGCTGCCCCCCTAAAGTATGAAGTACCGCTTCCATCTCTTCCCATTGATTACATTTAACCAGAAGGGAGTAGGGACCAAAAACTTCTTCACCCCAATGGGGATTTTGTAAAAATTGCGTAGCATCGGTCACCCCTATCGCAGCTGCAACACTTCCATATACTTTAAGTGCGCTTTGTTGCGTTTTAAGTTTTGATTGAAAATTAGAGAAAATGGTTTTATGCACCATAGGTTGTTGGGCTTTATCTTGAATAGATTTGGCCAATTGATCTTCAAATAAAGACAAGGTCTCTTTTTCTCCATAGGCGATTAAAAGACCGGGGTTAGTGCAAAATTGACCACTCCCCAAAACAATAGAGTCTACCAATTTTTGTGGAAGTTGTTTTTGCGCTTTCAGTGCGTTTGGAAAAAGTAAAACTGGATTGACACTCCCCATTTCAGCAAATACTGGAATAGGTTCAGGACGTTGTTGCGCCTGATCGTATAGTGTTTTTCCTCCAGTAAAACTCCCCGTAAAACCAACACCTTTCAAACTAGAATGCATCACAATAGTTCTTCCCAAACGATGTTCGGCGCCCTGAAGGTGGGAAAATGTCCCTGAAGGAAAATCACATTTTTTTACAGCCTGATCTATGGCTTTTGCCACCCAATAACTTGTTTTTGGATGATAAGGATGAGCTTTGACTATCACTGGACACCCTGCCGCGAAGGCTGAAATAGTATCCCCTCCAGCTGTAGAAAAAGCAAGTGGGAAATTACTCGCCCCAAAAACAGCAATCGGTCCAATGGGGTGAAGGACTTTTCTTAAATCTGGAGCATTTTCTGAAAACGCTATGACGGGCTTTAAATAATTCCCCTCCGACAACACCTCTACAAACCGTAAAATCTGAGTGGTGGTTCTGGTAAACTCCCCTTCTGCGCGTCCTTCTGGAAGTTGTGATTCGGATAAATAAGCACTTAAAATTGCGTCCTTATTTTCCTCAAGTGTTACTATTATTTTTTTTAAAAACGTCTTGCGTTTTTCAAGAGAAGCAAGGGCAAGCCATTGATGGGCTTGTTCAGCGGTCCGTACAGCTCGATCAACTTGTGCATCGCTAGCAATCGAAAAATCGCCTTGAGCGGTTGAAAAAAACGTCTTGCTTTCTTCCCATTTCCCAGCGACTAAATTGGAATGTGTTGTCATAGATATTTCTTGTAATCAGAAACGTTGGGACGCGTCTCCATTGCTTGTTTAATAATTTCTAAAACACGGGCTTTCTTTGCTCCCTCGAGTGCAAGACGAGGTGGGCGAACGACTCCTGTTCCTAAACCAGTTGCGACTTCACAAAGCTTAATGTTTTGAACCAATTGGGGAGAGATGTCGAGTTCTAATAATGGCATAAACCACTGATAAATCTTACGGGCTTTTTCCAATTCTCCTTGCTTGATGTAGTGATAAATGGCACAGGTCTCTTCCGGATAGGCATCGACTAAACCAGCAACCCAACCATCGGCACCCATAACCAAGGCTTCCATCGCTAATGTATCTACACCACATAAAATAGCAAAACGATTTCCAAAGCGCGAACGCATGCGGGTCACATTGGTAATGTCTCGAGTTGACTCTTTGACCGCGCTAATGTTTTTATTTACTTGAAGTGCAGCAAACATGTCAAGAGTCACTTCAATTTTATAATCTACAGGGTTGTTATAAATCATTATTGGCAATGAGGTTGCTTTTGCCACAGTGTCAAAATAGGCTACCGTTTCCCTATCGGTTGCTTTATAGCGCATTGGCGGTAAAAGCATCAATCCGTTGGCTCCCAATTTTTCAGCATTTTTTGCCGCTGCAACGGCCTCTTGTGTAGACTGCTCGGCAATATTTAAAACCACAGCGACCCTATCACCCACTTGCTCTAGAGTGGTTAGGACTAAAGTATTTTTTTCCTCTGGGGTTAAGGTACTGGCTTCACCTAAGGTGCCTCCTAAAATAATTCCCGATGCACCAGCGTTAACCTGAGCCTCTAAATTTTTACAAAACATCTGTAAATCGAGTGTCCCCTTAGAGGAAAACTGTGAGGTAATGGCTGGCATAACACCTTTCCATTCTAAAAGACTTTGTGCGTA
>JBMZTS010000100.1:0-5821 GCA_049623905.1 Flavobacteriaceae bacterium | reverse complement strand
ACTTGAGCTGAATTATTTTCTGTAGAATTAAAACGTTCTGTTTCGTGTTCAAAGTCTGTAAAAGGACTACCGTGTTTTTCTTCGCGAATAAAATAGGGCTGAAAAAAGGCGATGATTTTTTCAGGGGTAAGCTTTAAATGCTGTACCACAGCAATCAAGACCATAAAAGCGATGATTCCCCAAAGACCAATAATCCCGACATAGTCCACCATAAAATTGGTGAATTCAAATCCAACGACCCCACCCAAATAAGGGAATGTCGTCGGAAAACGTGCCGCAATTAAGGTCACTAAAAGTATGTAGTAAAGCCCCCAAGTCCATCTTTTAAGCAGTGTTTTCTTTTGGAGGTTAAAAAACAAAAATAACCCGCTTATCAAAAGGAGATAGGAGAAAATAAAAGATCCGATTCCTACCCCTTTATAGATAAATAGATGACTTATCTCTGCGCCTAATTTACGCAGGGCATTGGCATGTTTAACAGAGCGATCGCCTAAGGTTTGTAATTCACTTTGATCGATTTTCCAACTGTAAAAATAAGAACTGAAAGCAATGGTCAATAAGAGGGCCAATAAAATTAAAAAGCCGCCCAGTAAGATCTCGCGCGATCTTTTTTTTTGTGGATCAAGGTTTTTAAATTTTGGAACTTTTGGTGAAGTTGCTTTTTTTCTCGGCATAAATTGAACGCTTATTACAAATTTACAAATAATGCATCGAATTTTTGCCAAACCATAGGGTTTAGCCTCTATTTTTAAATGTAGCGGTTAAAAATCCAATAAGCATACATTAAATTTAGATTTAATTTTGTTGGTTGAAATAAGCTTATTAGCTTGGACCAAAGGAACAAAAGCAAAACAGGACTCAAATTTATGAACACGCTCTTTAAAAACCCTGTATTCAGATTAATGGTGCCTAAGTCGCTCAGAACATCCTTATGGAAAGCATTTATTGAAAAAAGGATTTTGGAATGGTACGAAAATTCTACCGATCCAGAGATCATTGACATTATAAAAAACATCAAATCAAACGGCTTAGAAATCATATCAACGTCCTTAACAAAGAAATACAATGCAGATGATATTGCGGTTTTCAATGACCCTGATAAGAATTTAAAATATGTGAATTACAAAAAAGATAAGCGGCTGTATTTTAAAAAGAAATGGTCAAAACGACGTATTCAAAAGGCATTAAATGAACTTTATATTGAACAAGATCTGAATAGTCCTCATCGTTATTTGACCTCAAATTTTGATGTTGACCACAATACAATTGTCGCCGATATTGGCTGCGCTGAAGCGAACTTTTCACTTGACATTATTGATCGTGTTAAACACATTTATCTTTTTGAAGGGGAGCGAACATGGTCTGAGCCTCTTTTGGCCACCTTCCAAGCATATAAAGATAAAGTAACACTTATAAACAAGCGCTTTTCTACTGAAGATACCGCCAATTCCATAGATGGGAAAAAGTTCTTAAAAGATAAAAACATCAACTTCTTTAAAATTGATGTTGATGGGGCAGAGGAAGAGGTCATGTCGACTATTGCAGACACTTTAAACCACGCAAAGCAAATGAAAGTTGCACTATGCACCTATCATGCTCAAGAAGATTTTGCGACATATTCCAACAAGTTAAAAACACTGAATTTCGAAGTGTCTAGTTCAAACGGATATATCATTTTCTTATGGGATAAAGCACTAGGTCCACCCTATTTAAGAAGAGGCCTATTACGCGCCCAAAAGCGGTAAAAAAAACACCCACTAGGACATCCTAATGGGTGTGTTGATAAAACACTTGGTGCACTTTCTCTAAGCTAAATCAAAGCGATCGAGATGCATGACTTTTGACCATGCCGCTACAAAATCTTGGATAAATTTATCATTGGCATCATCACAGGCATAAACCTCGCCAAGGGCACGAAGTTGCGAATTAGACCCAAAAATTAAGTCTACACGTGATGCGGTCCATTTAACCTGACCAGTTGAACGGTCTTTTCCTTCAAAGCGAATTTTATCCTCTGAGGTAGGTACCCATTCTGTGTCCATATCGTAAAGATGTGTAAAGAAATCGTTAGATAGGGTTTCTGGACGGTCGGTAAACACTCCATCTTGACTGCCAGCAGTATTGGCGTTTAACATCCGCATGCCTGCAACCAATACCGTCATCTCAGGTGCCGATAAGGTTAGCATATGCGCCTTGTCGAGTAAAAGTTCTTCTGCATGACGGTCGCTGCCCTCACCCATATAGTTTCTAAAGCCATCGGCAATGGTTTCCAAATGTGCAATGGAGTCAACATCGGTTTCTTCTTGATGCGCATCGGTTCTTCCAGGATGGAAATCAATAGTGATGTTGTGTCCCGCTTTTTGAGCAGCCGCTTCAACAGCAGCATCACCAGCTAAGACGATCAAATCTGCAAGTGAAACTTGTTTTGGGCTATGTGTAGAATTGAATTCTGCTTGAATTTTTTCAAGACTATCGATTGCTTTGCTCAGCTGTTCAGGGTCGTTGGCGGTCCAATCTTTTTGTGGAGCTAGTCGGACTCGAGCGCCATTGGCCCCTCCGCGTAAATCAGTTCCTCTGAAAGTAGCAGCAGAGGCCCAAGCCGTTGCCACCAATTCAGAAATGCTTAAACCACATTCCAGAACTGTTTTTTTAAGACCAGCTACGTCGCTATCATCAATAGATTGGTATTCGGCTGTTGGAACAGGATCTTGCCAAATTAATGTTTCGCTTGGAACTTCGTTTCCGAGATAACGCGAAACTGGCCCCATATCGCGATGAGTTAACTTAAACCACGCTCGTGCAAAGGCATCTGCAAATTCATTGGGATGGGCATGAAAGCGCTTAGATATCTCTAGATAAGCGGGATCTTTGATTAGAGCCAAATCTGTAGTCGCCATCATTGGGGCGTGTTTGACATTGGGATCATGGGCGTCAGGAACGGTATTATCACCGGCTCCATTTTTTGGCGTCCATTGTTGAGCACCTGCAGGACTTTTGGTCAATTCCCATTCATAGCCAAACAGGGTGTCGAAATATGTATTATCCCAGCTGATCGGTGTTGGAGTCCATGCGCCTTCCAAACCACTCGTAATGGTATCGCCACCTTTACCAGTGCCTAGGCTATTGATCCAGCCAAAGCCTTGGTGTTCGATACTCGCTCCTTCGGGTTCTGGACCTACATGGGCGGTATCTCCTGCACCATGTGTTTTTCCAAAGGTGTGTCCCCCGGCAACTAGAGCAACAGTTTCTTCATCGTTCATGGCCATACGGGCAAACGTCTCACGAATATCTCTGGCCGAAGCCAAAGGGTCTGGTTTTCCGTTAGGTCCTTCAGGATTGACATAAATTAACCCCATTTGAACAGCACCGAGCGGATTGGCTAAATTACGATCTCCAGTATAGCGTTCGTCTCCTAACCATTCTGTTTCTGGCCCCCAAAAGATATCTCCTTCTGGTTCCCATACGTCTTCGCGTCCTCCGCCAAAACCAAAGGTTTCAAATCCCATGGATTCTAAGGCCACATTACCGGTAAGAATCATCAAATCTGCCCAGGACAATTTTTTGCCATATTTCTTTTTTATGGGCCACAGTAATCTTCTAGCCTTATCAAGATTACCATTGTCTGGCCAACTATTGAGAGGCGCAAAACGCAATGTTCCCGCTGATGCTCCACCACGTCCATCAGAAACGCGATAAGTTCCGGCACTGTGCCATGCCATACGAATAAAGAAAGGCCCGTAATGCCCGTAATCGGCTGGCCACCACTCTTGCGAGTCGGTCATCAAATCGTTTAAATCTTTTTTAACCGCTGCCAGATCGAGACTGTTAAATTCTTTAGCATAATCAAAAGCTTTTCCCATCGGACTGGTGATTGCCGCGTTTTGATGTAAAATTTTCAGATTGAGTTGCTCTGGCCACCAATCAGAATTTGATAGGCCTGCAGCAGCCGTATGTCTTTGTTTTGCTGGGGCGAAAGGACATTTTCCGCTTCCATTACTTAAATGTTCCATGTTCTTTTATTTTTTTCTAAATAAACTAAATATTCTACTAGAGATTAATCGGGAGGAATATCAAATTCCAATTACATATAAAATTATCTTATGCTAAGTTAATGACAAAGAAATTGCTCTGTGATGTTAAACTAATTTTTTTATTTTAATGCCAAAATAGGCATAAATAAGGGTCATAATTGGGCTAAGCCAATTAAAAATAGCGAAGATAAAATAGTCGCCCACACCCACGCCTAACACACCCGATTGATAAGCTCCACAAGTGTTCCAAGGAATGAGAACCGAGGTGACTGTTCCTGCATCTTCAAGTGTCCTACTGAGATTTTCTGGCGCAAGCCCGCGATCTTTGTAGGCTTGATCAAACATTTTCCCTGGTAAGACAATGGCCAAATACTGATCTGAAGCTGTAAGATTTATTGTGATGCAAGAAGCTGCTGTTCCTGCAAAGATTTGAAATATTGACTGTGCTTTTTCCAAAAGTGCTGCACTTAACTTTTGGAGTCCGCCTATGGCGTCCATAACTCCACCAAAAACCATTGCGCAAACCACTAGCCAGATGGTGCCTAACATGCCTTTCATCCCACCGGAGTTGAACAAATCATTGAGCAAGTCGTTTGAGGTCACTATAGAATTGTCAACCGTAATAGCATTCATAACCCCCCGATAGGCGCTTATAAAGTTGAGTTGTGCAGCGCCTGCAGTTTCAACGACTAGATGGGGTTGATAAAACAAGGCGAATAGTCCACCTAGCAAAGTTCCTATCATTAGAGCGACCAATGGTGGAGCTTTACGCACAATCATAAAAACCACAAGTAATGGAACCAAAAAAAGGCCAAAGTTAATGGTGAAACGTTCGTTTATGCTATCCAATAAAACTTGAGTATCGGTACTGCCATTGGTGTTTTGAAAAAAGCCTAGAATTAAAAAAGCTATTAATGTAATGACAATACTGGGAACAGTGGTTAGTGTCATGTAGCGAATATGGGTGAACAAATCGGTGCCCGCCATTGCAGGGGCAAGGTTTGTAGTGTCGCTTAAAGGGGAGAGTTTATCGCCAAAATAGGCGCCAGAAATGACTGCTCCTGCAACCATACCTGCAGGGATATCTAGGGCTCTTCCAATACCAATTAGTGCGATGCCCACTGTGGCCGATGTGGTCCAACTGCTTCCTGTAGCGATCGAAATAATAGCACAAATTATTATACAAGCAGGAAGAAAGATACTGGGGTGAAGAATTTGTAAACCGTAATAAATCATTGCTGGAATAATACCACTTAAAAGCCATGTTCCGGCCAAGGCACCAACAAATAACAAAATCAAGATGGCCCCCGATGTTGATTTTAGATTGGATCCTATTACATCTATCATCTTATGATATGGAACCTTATTTCTAAACCCGACTATGGCGGCAACAGCCGCCCCAATAAGTAAAATAAATTGATTGGAACCCCCAAGGGCATCGTCGCCATATACGCCTACGTTGAAGGCGAGGAGTAGAACCAATATCAGCACGGGGAGGAGTGCTTGATAAAGTGATATTGGTGATTCATTTTGAGTCATATCATTGTATTTCTTGTAATGATACGATTTTTTTACTTCTTTTTTTTCGAGTGTGACTTATAGTGGAAATAGATCGTATTGATAAATCCAAGAATCATCCCAATGCCGACAACAATATAAAGAATGGTAAAAATTTTTCCACCCGAGGTTTGCGGTGAAAAGTCACCATAACCGATAGTGGTCAAAGTGATGACTGAAAAATAAAGGGCATCGAGCCAAGACCAACCCTCTAAATAGTGATAAGTGATAGT
>JBMZTS010000099.1:0-5823 GCA_049623905.1 Flavobacteriaceae bacterium | reverse complement strand
GATAATAATGCCGCCGCATCGCTATCGGCGTTCCAGCCGTTCATTTCTTCAAAAACAATTTGAAGCTCCCCTACTCGTTCACCATCAGCATCATTAAAATCCTCTTTAGCATAGATTGCATCCATTTCAAGTTTTACTTCATAAAGGGGATTGTTCCCGCGCAAAACTGTGTCAAGGACTAAATGTTCATCGAAAGCGTTGTGGTTTTGTTCTAAAACCGACATGCGTTTTCCTGGTTCTAGATGAACATTCCCAGAGTTAGCCTCCTGCTTTCCTGAAAGAATTTTTAGGAAGGTAGATTTTCCAGCACCGTTAGCCCCAATAATGCCGTAGCAGTTACCAGGTGTAAAAGTGACATTAACATCATCAAATAAAACACGTTTTCCAAATTGAACAGACAGGTTCGAAACCGAAAGCATAAACTCTTTTTTTTTGTGATGCAAAAGTACACAAATCAAATCCCCTTTCCACACTTTTTTTTAACTTAGCTCAAAACCATGATGCGTTCTAATGTTCAAGCGATTACTTTTCCTTATTTGCCTTTTATTTATCCATTGTGGAAATGAACAAAACAAGCTTCAATCAGCCTTTTTTGGTGGGCAAATCATCAAACCTTCTTCAGATTATGTCAGCTTGTACAAATTTGGAGAACGCTTTGACTCTCTGCCTTTAGATGCCCAAAATCGATTTTCTAAGCATTACGATTCTTTAGCCTTTGGTCTTTTTAAAATGGAGCATCTTCCTGAGAACCAAATGGTTCTAATAGAACCTGGCGATTCAATATGGGCACGGGCCAATATGGCTGATTTCAATGCGTCTCTTGTTTTTAGTGGAACAGGCTCGGCCAAAAATAATTTTTTGATGGATACGTATCTTAAACTTCAAAATGAAGTCCGTTTCCTTTCATCAAAATACGCACAAGACAGCCAGGTGTTTTCTACAATCATCGATTCGCTTCTTAAAGAACAAAAGCAATCGTGGACTGCTTTTGAAAAAATGACCTCATTGAGCCCTTTAGCTCAAAAAGTCACTCAAGCAGCCTATGTCTACCCCTATGCCAACAGACGTGAGCGTTATGCACTAATAAGAGGCAAAAAGACAGTAGAAAAGGACAGCAATTACTTTAAATTTCGACGGTTTTTAAATTATGGCGAACGAGATTTGGTTTTTTTCGAGCCTTACATCAATTATATGATGAGTTATTTAAGCCAAGAAGCCCTTGGTGAAGGCGAAAGTTATTTTCAAAAGAAAAATACGACTGAATTTAATATTCGCCGAATTCAAATCATTGATGATCGAATCAGTAATCCGATTTTGAGAAATACGCTTGCACGAACTGTAGCTTATGAAGAACTCCTCAATTTTCAAAATCACAAAAATCACGAGCGCTTTTTGCAATTCTATGTGAGGCTCAATACTTCACCTCTTTATCTAAATGAAATTTTAGGTTTACATCAATCGCTTATGCAAATGGAAAGCGGAAAATTTCTCGCCAATATTGAATTGGAAAGCCATGACGGCACAATAAATTTTAGCAATGATGTCTTGATTGGGCAACCCACAGTGCTCTATTTTTGGTCTCAAACGCAAATGAATCATTTTAAAAGAACACAAGAACGCGTTAAGAAATACCAAGCCTTATATCCTAATTATCGTTATGTCGGTATCTGTATCCAGCCCTACAATGAGTTGGTCTTAAATTATCAAAACATCATGAATATCAATCCCAAGGATCAATATGCCGTCGTAGATTTTGAAAAAGTTAGTAAAGCTTGGGTGATTACGCTTTTAAACAAAGGAATCATCATTGATTCTAAAGGCAAAATCCTCAATGGATTTGCGAATTTCTCTTCGCAAAATTTTCCAGATATTTTAGATCAATATACCCCCTAAATGGCTCAATTTACCACCTACTGCGAAGCTGTACGCAATGGACGGTTTGACGAAAAGCACCGACATTATCACGATCATGAATACGGTTTCCCTATTGAGGAAGACAATGCGCTATTTGGTCGATTAATCTTGGAGATCAATCAAGCGGGTTTATCGTGGGATACCATTCTCAATAAAAGAGAAAGCATTCGAATTGCTTACGCTAACTTTGATGTGAGTACAATCGCTGCATACAGAGAAAAAGACATCCAAAGATTACTTCAAAACACGGGTGTTATTCGCATGCGAAAGAAAATAGAAGCCATCATTTACAATGCAAAACAGATTGAAAAAATACAAAAGGAATACGGATCCTTTTCGGGATGGCTAGATATACAAGGTGTTGAAAATGAAAGCTTTTGGGTGAACTTATTCAAAAATCACTTTAAGTTTACTGGAAGTGAAATTACCAAAGAATTTGTACGGGCGACAGGATATATAGAAGGTGCACATGAACGCCATTGTCCCATCTATAAAACCATCTTAAAAAAGCGCCCTAAGTGGTTAAAAGCTTAATTGCCCTTTTTGTAATCGGCTAAGAATTTTGCTAGACCTATGTCGGTTAAAGGGTGTTTTAAAAGCCCTTTGATTGAACTCAGTGGTCCTGTCATGACATCAGCGCCAATTTTCGCACAATCAATAACATGCATTGTGTGGCGAACAGAAGCAGCGAGAATCTGAGTGCTAAATTCATAATTATCATAGATCTCTCTAATTTCATCTATCAGGTTTAACCCATCAGTAGAAATATCATCAAGACGTCCAATAAACGGTGAAACATAAGTGGCTCCTGCCTTGGCAGCCAACAGCGCTTGGCCTGCCGAAAAAACGAGAGTACAGTTGGTTTTTATTCCTTGATTAGAAAAGTATTTTAGGGCTTTTACACCGTCTTCTATCATGGGGATTTTAACCACTATCTGAGGGTGTAAGGCGGCCAAGGCCTCCCCTTCCTTAATCATTCCATCGAGATCGGTAGCAATAACTTCAGCCGATACATCACCATCTACAGCTTCACATATGGCAACATAATGTTTTAAAATATTTTCTTGCCCTGTAATGCCCTCTTTAGCCATCAAAGACGGATTGGTGGTGACCCCATCTAAAACACCTAAGGCTTCGGCTTCTCTGATTTGATCTAGGTTAGCAGTGTCGATAAAAAATTTCATGTGTGAGTTTTGTTAAAATTACAAATTATAATGGTTCATGAGTAAACGTTCAAAAACTTTTTGAGGTAAAAGACGCTTGAGTAGAAGAGACAACTTTTGCATGAAAGGACCAACAGTATAGTGGGGTTTGATCTTTTTGTGGTTTATCAACTTAGCAACGGTATGGGCGACTTCAATTGGATCATTCCCATCATCAACATGGGCGTCCATGGTGTTGAGGCTTTCCTGATATAAAGCCTCGTAGGGCGACCCTATTTTATTTGGTTCATAATAACGTCGTGCGGCAATATCAGTCGCATAATCGCCTGGCGCTATAGTACAGACTTCTATTCCAAATTGTGCTACTTCCATTCGTAAAGCTTCAGTAATGATATGAAGTGCTCCTTTGGAAGCAGAATATCCTCCTCTAAATGGTAAGCCCATAGAAGCGCCTATAGAGGTGATATTAATAATTTTTCCCTTTTTATGATGACGCATCAATGGGAGGGCCATTTGAATGACAGCCAAAGGACCAAAAAAATTTGTATCAAAATGATCACGTAAAGCTGCTAAACTGACTTCTTCAACTGCTCCAGTTATTCCAACACCCGCATTATTAACAACAACGTCAAGTTGATTTGTTCTTGACTGAAGTTCAGAAAATAGCAATTCGATACTTGCCGAGGAGTTAACGTCTAAAGCTAAAAGCGGAAAAGGAGATTTGGGATATTTTTCTGGCGAGCGGCTGGTGCCAAAGACAGTGTAGCCGAGGGTATGCAAATGAGTCGCAATAGATTTTCCCAAACCCGAGGAAGCACCGGTAATCAAGACTGTCTGATTCATAATAAAAAAGGGTAAGCGATCTATATCACACCGCTACGACCATCTACCCTTGCTGCGTTCCCGCCCTGGGGGAGTTCAATAGGAGCTGGTTGTATAGGACTTACCCCGAAGACAAAGATACAACCCCTGCTTTTCTTGACCAATGATTTTCGTTTCGTTTTTTTGACCTATTTTTATTCAAAATTCTAACTGATGAAATGGTTATCACTTCTTATTGTCTTTGTTGCGCTCAAATCGTGTGGCTCTGACAATAATACCCCAAAAATTACACTTAAACCCAATGCCAATACGTATGTCTATGGCGATACCCTCGCAATTAAATTGCGGCATAAAAAAGATATGGTTATCGACTCGACACATTATTTTCTCAACACGAACAAACTCATACTTCCCCATGTCTTTTCTAATGAAAAATTAGGCGATCATCAGCTCCGTGCCATACATTATGTGGCAGGGAAGGAAATTGACTCCAAACGAAGTATTCGTTTGCTTAATAATCGCCCACCAGAGCTATGGACCTATACCATTATCAACGAATTTCCTCACGATAAAGCAGCTTATACGCAAGGTCTAGAATTTGATGGCGATATACTATATGAAAGTACTGGTCTTAACGGAAAATCTTCTCTGCGCAAAGTCAAATTCTCAAAGGGTGAAATAGTACAATCTATCCCATTAGATGCAAGCTATTTCGGTGAAGGTCTCACCCTTTTAGGTCAGAAAGTTTACCAATTAACCTGGCAGAAAAATACTGCTTTCGTCTATGATAAAACTAATCTAAAACTCTTGTCATCATTCAATTATGATAAAAGTAAAGAAGGCTGGGGACTGTGTAACGATGGGACATATTTATACAAATCAGATGGAACGGCAAAAATATGGCGTTTAGACCCCGACACGGGTGTTGAATTTGATTATGTCGAGGCTACAACGCATAAAACCATTCTAACTAAAATCAATGAATTGGAATGGGTCGACGGAAAAATCTATGCCAATACATACCAATCACAAAAAGAAGTTGCTGTGGTCATAAACCCACAAACAGGTGCCATCGAAAAAGTTATTGATTTTACTGGACTAAAAGATAAGGTTGAGCAAATTCCCAGTCTAAATGTTCTCAATGGGATAGCGTATCACCCTGAGCGGAAAACGTTTTTCGTCACAGGAAAAAACTGGAGTAAAGTTTTTGAAGTAACCCTTCAAAAGAAATAAATGAAAAGCTTTGAACAACGGGTAATTGTTGGCCCGGAGCATCTCGACGCCTTAGATCACGTTAACAACGTACAGTACTTGCAATGGGTTCAAGAGATTGCAGGAGCCCACTGGGAAAGTCTAATTGAAGACCAGGGAGAAAAATATGGTCTATGGGTGGTGCGCTCTCATAACATTGAATATAAACGGCAAGCCAAATTGGGCGATGCAATCCGGATAGTGACCCATGTTGAACTCACCGAGGGGTTTTTGAGTGAGAGAAGGGTCCGTTTTTTCCTCGGGGAAAGCACAATAGTTGTCGCACAGTGTCGCACTCAGTGGTGTTATTTGGATCCAGAGTCGCAAAAGTTGATTCGGATACCCAAGACCATTCACCATTTGTTTTCCTAATACGAAAACAATGGCCGTCCTTGCATCAAGGTATGAACATCCTGTGCAACACTAGCCAAAACAGCTTCGTTTTGATTGTCGTTAATGACGCGGTCAATATACCCCACAATAGTGGCCATATCATCTTCTTTTAAACCTCGGGTAGTAATGGCTGCTGTGCCTACTCGAATGCCAGAGGTAACAAAAGGTGACTTATCGTCAAATGGCACCATGTTTTTATTGGCCGTTATTTCAGCTTTTACAAGGGCTAATTCGGCGTCTTTCCCTGTTATGTTTTTATTACGCAAGTCAATCAGCATCA
>JBMZTS010000098.1:0-5857 GCA_049623905.1 Flavobacteriaceae bacterium | reverse complement strand
AACCCTGTTACGAGAAGTGAAAAACTTCGATGAAAATAAAAAATAAGTGGGGCGGGATTAAGCCATTGCGCAGCAGTATGTTCTCCCAAACGATCAATTTGATGATCTACGAATTGCCTTACTTGTGTTCCCATCCCGATCTGGCATAAGGTTAGTACTAATGCAAAAATCGCTAGACCTTTGACGAGGTTGTCCGAGCTGCCATTCGACGGCTTCCGATTGCTTATAAAATACAGGTAGAGCAGGAGACCAACAATTACAAGAGCCATGACCATATGAATGGTTATTTTAAAGGGTTGCAAGTTGGAGTCTACCACTGTTTTGCCAAGCCAAGCTTGAAAACCCATACCAAAAACAACTAAGCACGCCACAATGGTGACGGTCTTATTTTTTTTCCATTGCCAAAACGAAAGTACGCCAACAATCAATGTGGCTAGTCCACCAAGGGCACCTAAAAGTCGATTTATAAATTCAACCCAGGTATGAAAAGGGTTAAACACGGCATAGTCGTGTTGATCATAGCCTGCCCAGTTTTTATCGTCAAAAGCGCCCAAAGAATTAAAGTCACTTTTGGCCACCCGAAGGGCTTCATTTACAATGATGACTTCTCCTTTTTTATAGTGATGTTGTGCTTTCCAATCGAGTTGAGCGCGTTCCGAGGGGGGAATCAAATATCCAAAACACTTGGGCCAATCTGGACATCCCATACCACTACCAGTCATACGAACGATAGCCCCAGCGGCAATCACACCATAGACCAGCACAAGTGAAAGCCCTATCCAAAAACGAAAGTTATTTCTCATGGAGTTTTAATTTTTAGTCCTAAAGCTTCGCCTTCTTTTTGCATCAATTTAAAAGCCGCATCAAAATCGTTGGGGATCACCCCTTCTAGAATGGCTTCTTTGATTTTTTCTTTTATGATTCCAATTTCCCTACAGGGGCCGAGTCCAAATTTCTCCATAATCAATTCACCTGAAACGGGTGGCTGAAAGTTTCGAATATGGTCGCGTTCTTCTACTTCGATAATCTTTTCACGCACCAGTTTAAAATTTTCGTGATAGCGTTGAAATCGCTTGGGGTTTTTGGTGGTAATGTCGGCCTCGCAAAGGGTTAACAAGTCGTCAACATATTCGCCAGCATCAAAAATTAAACGGCGAACAGCCGAATCGGTTGCAATATCTTGCGCAAGCACTATGGGGCGTGAACTCATAAATACCATTTTTTGAACAAATTTCATTTTTTCGTTTAGTGGCATTTTTAAACGCTTAAAAAGCTGGTATACCATTTTTGCCCCTACAAACTCGTGAGCATGAAACGTCCAGCCAATTTTGGAATCAAATTTTTTGGTTGGGGCTTTTCCTATATCGTGAAGCAATGCTGCCCAGCGCAACCATAAATTTTGAGTTGTTTTTGCGATATTATCGAGCACTTCGAGGGTGTGATAAAAATTATCTTTATGGGTCTGACCCTCCACTTCTTCTACTCCCTTTAGGGCTGTTAATTCAGGTAAAATCAAATCTAATAAGCCGACTTGATCCAAGAGCAAAAAACCTTTTGAGGGTACAGATGTTGCAATTATTTTGTGTAATTCATCGACTACGCGCTCATTACTGATGATTTCAATTCTGTCACATTCTTTGGTCATTGCTTCAATTGATGTTGGATCAATTGAAAAGTCCAATTGTGTTGCAAAACGTACCGCTCTGAGCATGCGTAATGGATCATCAGAATAGGTGATGACGGGATCGAGAGGGGTGCGTATGCGTTTATTTTTCAAATCATCCTTTCCATTAAAGGGATCGATCAACTCTCCAAAATTGGCCTCATTAAGGCTTACAGCCATGGCGTTAATTGTAAAATCACGTCTATTTTGATCGTCTTCTAAACTCCCTGAGGCCACTTCAGGATTCCGACTCTCCTGTGAATATGACTCTTTACGAGCACCGACAAACTCTAGCGCCATTCCTTCGTATTTAATCATGGCCGTTCCATAGGTTTTGAAGATGCTTATTTTTGAGGCTTGAGGCAATTTCTTTTGCAGCGCTTTAGCCAATTCAATGCCCGAACCAATGGTGACAAAGTCAATATCTGTAATTTCTTTTTCCCTTTGAATAAGATAATCACGCACAAACCCACCTACAACATAGGTTTCTAGTGATAGGGCATGGGCGAGTTCTCTCACCTGTTGAAAAACAGCAGTTGCTAAAATTGTACTAAAATCTGTGTTAAGTTTCATTAAGGTCGTAAAACGGCTATTTTTCCTGAAGGCAGCAAACGAATTATACGCGATGCTTGTACTTGCAATTGTTTTTGTTTTAAAGGTACAACATGATCAACCCCTTCCAAAATTTCTGGGGCAATCTCCTCAAAATTCTGCGGACTTGCCTGCCCACTAATATTGGCAGAAGTAGAAACTAAAGGAGCACCCAAAGCCGATATAAGGCTTTGGCAAAAAGTGTCTTTTGCGATGCGGATGCCAATACTCCCGTCTTGAGCACAAAGGTGTTGACTTAGCCCCTGTACTTGAGGATAAATGACCGTTGTGGGACGTATGTCTTCCAAATAGGGAAGCAAAATTTTATCGACCCGACCCACATATTCCGTTAACATGTCAAAATCTTTAACTAAACAGATTAAAGCTTTAGAATCTAGTCTCTTTTTTAGAGAGTAAATAGTTTCCACAGCTTTCGAGGAGCGTGCGTCGCAGCCAATCCCCCATATGGTATCTGTAGGATAGAGCAAATTGCCTTCAGCTTGAAGGACCTCAAGCGCCCGATCGATGATTTCTTGTGTGAAATCCATGAGTCTTAATTACACGGCTACGTTGTGTTCTCGCAACGCTTCATTGAGCGATGTTTTTTTATTTGTACTTTCCTTACGTTTGCCGATGATTAGTGCACAAGGAACTTGATAGTCTCCTGCAGGAAAAGTTTTGGTATAACTTCCTGGAATAACGACAGAACGTGCTGGAACATGACCGCGATATTCCACGGCTTCAGACCCCGTTACGTCAATAATTTTCGTCGAAGCAGTCAATACTACGTTTGCTCCTAAAACCGCTTCTGATTCGACATGTACTCCTTCTACCACAATACAACGCGATCCAACAAAGGCATTATCTTCTATAATTACTGGCGCTGCTTGGAGTGGTTCCAACACACCACCGATTCCGACTCCACCACTCAAATGGACGTTTTTTCCTATTTGAGCGCAACTGCCCACCGTGGCCCAAGTATCAACCATAGTGCCTTCATCGACATAGGCTCCGATATTGACATAACTCGGCATTAGAATGACCCCTTTAGAAATATAGGCGCCTTGACGTGCAACGGCATGGGGAACAACTCGGATACCTTTGGCTGCATAGTCTTTCTTTAATGGCATTTTATCGTGAAATTCCATCGGCCCAGCCTCTAGGGTTTCCATTTTTTGGATGGGAAAATAGAGTACCACGGCTTTTTTTACCCATTCATTTACTAGCCAACCATTTTTCGTAGGTTCAGCAACTCTAAGTTGTCCCAGATCGAGCTGTTCAATTGCTTTGCGGATAACCGCTTGGGTGTTGTCTTGTTCTAAAAGGGAACGATCGTCCCATGCAGCTTCAATAATTTCTCTCATAATTCATATTTCAAGCACAAATTTAAGGCATATCCATCACTTTTTACCTAAGAATTTTAAGGAACACAAGCGCTTACATTATATTTGTATATGGGACGACTCATCGCAGTTGATTATGGTGAAAAAAGAACAGGTTTAGCCACAACCGATCCATTGCAGATCATTGCCTCTGGCTTAACCACATTGTCAACCAATGAGGTTATTCCTTTTCTTAAAACCTATTGCGAGAACAATACTGTTGAGTGTTGTATTGTTGGCCTTCCCAAACAGTTGAATAATACCCCGTCGCAAATTGAACCTCAAATAAAAGATTTTATTACACGTTTATCACAAGCCATTCCCGCTTTAAAAATTGAACGTTATGACGAACGCTTTACCTCAAAAATAGCCTTTCAATCGATGATCGCTGGTGGAGTGAAGAAGCAAAAGCGAAAAAATAAAGAATTAGTCGATAAGATTAGTGCAACTCTTTTGTTACAATCCTATTTAGATGCATCTTTGCACTCAAAGAAAAAGTTATGATATTACCCATCGTTGCTTATGGCTCCCCTGTACTGAAAAAGAAAGCGGCTAAGGTACCACCCGATTACACTGATCTAGAGACCTTAATCGAAAATATGTGGGAGACGATGTATGCCGCAAATGGTGTTGGTTTAGCGGCCCCCCAAATAGGACTTGGATTGCGTTTGTTTGTCATTGATGCTAGTCCATTTGGAGAAGATGAAGAACTTTCTGTGGAGGACCAAAATCAATTAAAAGCGTTTAAAAAAGTATTTATCAATCCAGAAATTGTTGAAGAAACAGGAGAGGAGTGGGCTTTTAATGAAGGTTGTTTAAGCATTCCCGATGTCCGTGAAGACGTCAATCGCAAAGAAACCCTCAGCTTGAGTTATACCAACGAAAAAGGAGAAGAACTTACCGAAACCTATTCTGGATTAGCCGCCCGGGTCATTCAACACGAGTATGATCATATTGAGGGGATCCTTTTTACCGATAAACTCTCCCCTTTAAAGAAACGTCTTATTAAAGGTAAACTCACCAATATTGCCAAAGGAAACATAGGGGTCGATTACAAAATGAAATTCCCGTTACAATCTAAAAAACGATAAATATGCAACTCGACAAAATCATCTCAATTGCTGGGCGACCAGGTCTATACGAAGTTCAAGTTCAAACCCGAATGGGAGTAGTTGCCACGTCATTGGTCGATGGAAAACGCATCAATGCTAGTGTCCGCGATCAGGTCAGTCTTTTGTCAGAAATTAATGTCTTTGGCCTAGACAAAGAAGTGCCGCTTCACACCGTATTGAAAATGATTCATTCAAAAGAGCAGGGTGCGATCTGTTCGGTAAAGCCTAAGGCCGCCAGTACCGATTTAGAAGCGTATTTTTTCGAAGTGTTTCAAGACTATGATGAAGAGCGCGTTTATCCGTCCGATATCAAGAAAATCATTCAGTGGTACAATATTTTAACTGAAAAGGCCCCTGCTATATTTGAACAGACCTCAGTTGAGGAGGATAAAGTAGAAGCCCGAGAAGATGAACAGTAGAAAAGGCCAATTGGCTGCACTTGATCGCTTGCTCACCATCATGGATGAGTTGCGCGAGCAATGCCCTTGGGACAAAAAGCAAACCTTTGAATCGCTTCGTCATTTAACCATAGAAGAGACCTACGAATTAGGAGATGCGATTATAGAACGCAACCTTGAGGAAATAAAAAACGAATTAGGTGACCTACTTTTGCATATTGCGTTTTACGCCAAGTTGGGTAGTGAGGAAAAAGCATTTGACATGGCGGATATTGCGAACAGTATCGCAGAAAAGTTGATCCACCGACACCCCCATATTTACGGCGATGTAAAAGTTGAAAACGAAGAGGACGTCAAAAAAAATTGGGAAGCCCTCAAACTCAAAGAAGGAAAAAGAAGTGTGTTGGAAGGCGTACCTAAAGGCTTGCCTACTTTGGTTAAAGCACAACGTATTCAAGACAAAGTTGCCGGGGTGGGTTTTGATTGGGAAAAACCAGAGCAAGTTTTTGCCAAAGTGCAAGAAGAACTGGCCGAACTCAATACTGAGGTGGAAAAAGGAAATACCGCTAAGATCGAAGCCGAATTTGGCGATGTCCTATTTTCAATGATCAACTACGCTCGTTTTCTAAAAATCAATCCCGATACCGCCCTAGAGCGTACCAATCAAAAATTTTCTAAACGCTTTACCTACCTCGAAACCAAAGCCAAAGC
>JBMZTS010000097.1:0-5864 GCA_049623905.1 Flavobacteriaceae bacterium | reverse complement strand
CCTGAACATATTGACTCGCTTCCATTAAAGACTCTATTGTCCCTGTATCAAGCCAAGCCGAGCCTGCTTCTAATGGTGTGACGTGTAATTTTCCCTCTTTGAGATACGCTTTGTTAATCTCAGTAATTTCTAGCTCTCCTCTACTGGAAGGTGCTAAGGCTTTTGCTTTTTCAACTACTGTTGCGTCGTAAAAATAAATCCCCGGAACGGCATAGGATGATTTGGGATTTTGGGGTTTTTCTTCTAAACCAATGGCTTTGTTGTTTTGGTCAAACTCAACCACGCCGTAGCGCTCAGGGTCTTTGACATGATAGGCAAAAACATGTCCCCCATCAATTGCACCCAAGTTTGAGAGCTGTCTTTTCATTTCTGATCCGTGAAATAAATTATCGCCAAGAATTAAGGCCACTGGTGCGTTGTTTATGAAAGACTCGCCAATTAAAAACGCTTCTGCCAACCCCTTGGGTTCGACTTGTTCGGCATAAGAAAAACAACATCCCCATTGTGATCCATCGCCTAATAAGCGCTTGAAAAGAGGGAGGTCTTCAGGAGTAGAGATAATCAATATGTCGTGAATTCCTGCACCAATTAAAGTGCTTAGAGGATAGTAGATCATCGGCTTGTCGTATATGGGCATTAGCTGTTTGCTAACCGATAGTGTCATGGGGTGTAATCGGGTTCCTTTACCTCCTGCTAATACAATTCCTTTCATACTGTGAATTTAAGTTAGTTGTCGGTATTTCTCAAGGTAATGTACAATCGTTTTTTTTAAACCTTCTTCAAAGGTAAATTGGGGGGTCCAATTCAATTCCTTTTTAATTTTATCGGCACTAATGGCGTATCGGAAGTCGTGGCCTAATCGATCGGCAACAAAGGTGATTTGTTTTTCATATGACTCACTATCACGTCTGGGGCGCTGCTTGTCTAATTCTTGGATGATGGTCATGCAAATGTCTAGATTTGTTCGTTCTGAATTCCCGCCTATGGTATAGGTTTCGCCTGGTGGGGCAGAAGACAAGATCTGTTCAATCGCTTCACAATGATCTTCTACAAACAACCAGTCTCTAATATTTTTCCCATCTCCATAAATGGGTATTGGCTCTCCTTTTAGGGCTGTGCGAATGATGGTTGGAATGAGTTTTTCGTCGTGCTGAAACGGGCCGTAGTTGTTTGAACAGTGCGATAATAGTGTCGGTAACTTATAGGTGTGATAATAACTTCTCACCCAGTGGTCTGCAGCCGCTTTTGAGGCGCTATAGGGGCTGTTGGGCGCATAGTTGGAGTGTTCGTTGAAAAACCCTTGTGAACCAAGCGACCCAAAAACCTCATCTGTCGAGATTTGAAAGAAACGGGCGTTGTGAAACCCTTGTTTCAGCTGTTGAGGATGTTCCATCCAAAGCTTTCTTGCGCTCTCAAGTAAGTTAAATGTTCCCCGAACATTAGTTTCTAAAAAAAGAGCCGGTCCATTAATTGAGTTGTCAACGTGAGATTCTGCCGCAAAATTGATCACTATTTCGGGTTGATATTGGGCAAAAATTTGATCCACGATATTGGGCAAGGCAATGTCTGCCTCAACATAAGTAAATCCCTCTTGCCCTTTCAAAAGACTGATGCGGTCAATATTTGCTGCATAAGTGTTTTTATCTAAAAGAACGATGTGATCTTCTGGGTGATTTTGCCTAAAACGGTGAATAAAGTGACTCCCGATAAAACCTAGGCCTCCTGTGATTAAAACACTACGCGTTTTCATTTGAGTTGAGTTTAATTAATGCCTCGGCAATTTTACGATCATTAGACAAGCGTGGGACTTTGTTTTGACCGCCAAGTTTTCCAATCGATTTCATATAGTCCTGAAAGCCTTTCTTAACAACAGGTGTAACCTCAAGTGGCCGCAGCACCTTTCCTTTGATCAAGTCGTGATAATACACATTTTGCGCTTCCATTGCAGCGTCTAAAGCGCTTGCAAAATCGGCCATGTTCTCTGGTTCCACGTCAAATTCTATAAGCCATTCGTGATAGGGAAGCCCTTGTTTTGGACTAACTTGAGGGGCAACCGTAAACTCTTTAACCCGTATGGGCGTGTTGGCAGTGGCTGTTTTCATTGCCGTTTCAACCTCTTTGCCAATGACGTGTTCACCAAAAGCAGAAATAAAGTGTTTTACTCTTCCGGTAACCACAAGCCGGTACGGTTTTGTGGAGACAAAACGAACGGTATCGCCAATGTTATAACCCCATAGTCCTGCTGTTGTAGACAAAATTAAAACATAATTCACCCCTTCTTCAACCTCTTCTAGACAAAGGCGGTTTGGAGCGTCTTGTCCAAATTCGTCGACAGGAATAAACTCATAAAAAATGCCATTGTTCAGAAGGAGAAGAAGGCCTTCTTCGTTTTGCTGATCTTGGTACGCAAAAAAGCCTTCCGAAGCTGGAAAGAGTTCGATCGTATCGACTTGTTTTCCTATTAGGTTTTTAAAAACAGAACGATACGGTTCAAAATTCACCCCGCCATAGACGAAAAGGGAAAAATCGGGGAAGACTTCGGCTACCGTCTGGTTGGTCTTTTGGTTGATTTTTTCAAAATACATTTGAACCCAAGAAGGAATCCCGCCGATAAGCGTCATCTTTTCAATCAACGTTTCATCGACAATGGCGTCTACTTTTTCCTCCCAGTCTTCTATGCAGTTGGTTGCCCAACTTGGCATTCTACTTTTTTGTAAATAAGAGGGAACGTAATGTGCAACAATCCCCGATAAGCGCCCAATAGGAATCCCTTTAGAGCTATCAAGGCTTGGGCTCCCTTGTAAAAAAATTTGCTTTCCTGAAATAAAACGGCTGTTGCCTGTGGTGTGTATATAGGTCAAAAGAGCATCGCGAGCCGCCTCAATGTGAGTGGGCATTGAGGCCTTGGAGATCGGGATGTATTTTGCTCCAGAAGTTGTTCCGCTCGTTTTGGAAAGATAAAGTGGCACCCCTGGCCACAAGACATCCTCTTCTCCTGCACGGATTTTTTCAATATATGGTTTGAGGCCTTCATAATCGCGCACGGGGACATGATTTTTAAATGTCTTATGGTCCGTGATTTGATCAAACGCATGGTCTTTGCCAAACTGTGTGTTTTGAGCCGTACTAATTAACTGTTTTAAGGTTGCTTTTTGTGCGTTAATCGGATTGTTTATCCACCGTTTGTTTTTGGTAACGACATAGCGCGCAAAGAGTTTGGCCGCGAGTTCTTTCATAATTAATTAAGCGAAAAATCAATAAAGTTTTCTGGGTTGACCGGATACCCGTCGCTCCACAGCTCGAAATGAAGGTGGTAGCCTGTTGAATATTCTCCCGTGTCGCCAGCTGTCGCAATGACTTCTCCTGCCATAACTGTTTCGCCCTGTGTTTTGGTTAGCGCAGAATTGTGTTTATAGACCGACAACAAACCATAGGGATGTTCAATAATAATGACATATCCTGTGTCGGCGGTCCACTCTGAAAAAACGACCATCCCTTCAGCAACCGCTTTAATCGGTTCGTTTTCATTTAAAACAACGTCTACGGCATAATGCTGGTTAACTGGGTCGTAGGTTTGCGATAAGCTCCCTAATGCTGGGGGAAAGAGCATAAAATTGACGCTTTTTTCATCTTTATTTACAATGGCATACTTGTCTTCAAGGTCTATTAGAGAGCGCAACAGAGAGTCGTCTTTACTGCGTTTGGGAATTTCTTTGATCGCGTTGTTTTGAGTGTCCCCTAAAAGTTGGTTTTCCTTTAGCTCTTCAAATTCTAACTCTCCTGTAAGGACTTGGCGTATAGAGGTTAGTTGAAGTTGTGACTGGGTATAGGCGTGCATCAAGGAGTCTAAACGATACGCGTTTTGATTGGCTTGCTTTCGCATTTTGGTTGAAGCATACCCCGGCATATACTCTTTCAAAGGAGTAAAGGCCACCAAAAGGATTGTCCCTGAAAACAAAACGGAAAATAAAAAGGTTGAGATAATGATGACATTCAAACGGGTGAGTCTAAAATAAAGTTGCTCCTCAAAGGTTTCTTCATTGAGGATTACCAGTCGATAACGACTGAGTAGTTTTTTCTTAATCTTTTTGCGTCTGCTCGTTTCTTTTTTCATCCTAGACAAATATAGACATTCCGCATGGGAATAATTCTTCCTTTCTTGCTACAAATCACGTTAAAGACGTTAAAATATTGTTTACATTTGTCCAAAATCAGCACAATGATTAAAGCATCTCTTATTATCGGGGCCATTGGTCCACAACAGATCATTTTAATCTTAGTTATTGTTCTTTTGCTCTTCGGTGGAAGAAAAATTCCTGAATTAATGCGCGGTTTGGGCAGTGGAATTAAGGAATTTAAGAAGGCCACAAAAGAGGACGAAGAAGAAGCAAAAAAAGAGGACTAATTTTTTTGCGCTTGACTAAACTCTAAGGTTGATAAAATACTGCTCAGTTCAAACATGTAGTCGCGCTTTGAAACAGAGGGCGCAAAAGCGAATCCTTCAATGGCGATCCATCTCTTTTTATTTTTGTCTTCTACCATATAGTTAATAAAAGGGCCAGCCATAAAATCGCGTTTAACTTCCCACATCCCTTTGGTCAAATACGCTTTTTGACCGCCAAGTTTTGTTTTGTAAAAATACGGCTTGTAAGCCGCTTCTGTAATCATATGCGTGTTTGGTAACCGCCCTGGAATATGCCGTTGCCCAATAGAGTCGCGAATTTGAACTAGTCGCTCTAAACTCGACGGGTTAAACGCATTCTCTGAGATGACATAGGCGATAATATTCATTGTGCCTTTCTGTATTGGCTTTTCTATCCATACAAAGTTGGTGGTGTCCTTGACAATACGATAAGCCGTTGGATAAGACAGCGCAATACCATATTTAGTCTCAAACGTCGTGTCTTTTGTCTCTGACTTTTTAATCCTTCTTATTTTTTCTTTACGCTCATTTTCATGAAAAGAAGCAATAAGCAAATTGGCGTTTTCTTTAATATATTCTGCCATGACCTCGTCATCTTCACCCCGAACAAGGCCTAAAACTTGTGGGCGCGCAAATTGGTTTTGGACCAACTGAAAGCGATTAATGCTATCTTTTAAAAACCACAGAACGTTTCTCCCGTGCCTTCCAAAACCAGTAAACGCCTCTGGTTCGAGATAACGCAGGGTAAAACGAGGTTCGTCTAACGGGAGCCCTTCATAAGTTGTAGCAATGTGGTTGCTTACAACTGCGCCAAGATCGCCGCGCCATGAAGATTTCGGCATAACCACCGTAAGGTGATTGATCTGTCCGCTTGAATCTGGGACATACGCCTGCGGTGGACGTGTATCACAAGAAATAATTATAAAAAGTCCGCTCAAAAAAAAGACGTGTTTCATTCTGATGAATTTAATGCCGCTATCCCTGGCAGGGTTTTTCCTTCTAGACTCTCTAACATGGCTCCGCCTCCTGTAGAGACATAGCTCACTTTATCGGCAAAACCAAATTGTTTAACTGCTGCGACTGAATCTCCGCCTCCAACAAGTGAAAAGGTGCCCTGTTTGGTCACTTCAGCAATAAATGTACCCAATTGAATTGTCCCATTCGCAAAATTTGAAAATTCAAAAACACCTAAAGGACCATTCCATAAAATCGTTTGAGCTGACATTACGACTTTTTGAAAGTTCTCTAGGGAGTTTGGCCCAGCATCTAGCCCTTGCCATCCGTCTGTTATATTGTTGATTTCTAGTGTTTTGAGCTCTGTTTCGTTTGAAAAATCTGTAGTGGCTACAACGTCAACAGGCAAATGGATTTGTACGTTTTTTGCCTTGGCTTTTTCCAATAACTCAAGCGCATAAGTCAAATAATCGTCTTCACAAATAGA
>JBMZTS010000096.1:0-5970 GCA_049623905.1 Flavobacteriaceae bacterium | reverse complement strand
AAACAACGGACTTTTTTGTCCTTTTAAAAGCCATACTTTTTCAAGGGGTTGCGCTGCTTTAATAGCTTCTAAAATGCTTCGTATGCCGTAGAGGTAATGATTTTCCATAGAGATTATTTGACAACAGTTACTCGTAACGGATAGTCGGGTTTATATTTTACACGGATGGGTTGACTGTCTTTTCGATACAGCGTAATTTTTCCTTGTGTTCTAATTTTTGTAGGATCTGTCGATGCATAGACCGTTTTTTTTTGCTTAAAGGAGTGGTGTAAATACAGGGCAAATTTTATAAGGTTGGCAGTATCAAAAACCTCTGTATCACCAACATTGGAAACATAATAGCGCCCAGTGGGGAGCGCAATGATCTGGTCGTGGTGTAGCTTTTGTTTTTTTTCATGGATGATTTTGAGATCATCAATCCAAAAAAAGTCTTCTTCATCAATCGAAGCAAGTTTAAACGGATTGTATTGTAATTCAAGGGTATTTCCTTCTACGATAATCCAGGCGCTTTTTTGATGGCATCCCATGGTCATTAGAAGGCTTAAAACAAGAATCTTTTTCATAAAAAAACTGCGTACAATTTTAAAATTGTACGCAGTAAAAATACGCTTTTTAAAATAAATTACTGCTTCCAGCCTGGGCCTGAAGCCGAAGCTTCACCTCCCTGACTACCAAAGGTATAAGAGTCAAGACCAGAGATTTCTAGTTCTGTAGCAGGGACGGGAAAGTGCAATGGTGTTCCTAGCTGAAGTAGATTGTGTCTTCGCATAAAGAACCAGTTTGTTCCTCCGGTGCCGTTCAAATGTAATTCGATGGCATACTCATAAAGCAAGGCTTTGGCCGGATCAGTAGCGTCGGGCAGACCGCTCGCTGCCCGTTCTGCTGAGGTATTGATGGTGGCCAGTGCACCGTCTGTATCTCCATTTAACAGCTGGGCTTCGGCTTTGAGATAATTTTTTTCCGCTAAAGTGAAAAAGTTTGTGTCTAAGCCTGTTTCATTTCCAGCATTTTGTTCAAAATATCGGGTATGGTGATAGTTAGAAAACAAATGGCGACCACGTGCAGGATTTAAGAAACCAAACTCGGCAACATACTGGAAATAATTCGCGATACGGCTATCGGTAGTGTTGCTGATTGGGCCAAGAATGACCGACGAGTCTGTTGGGTAATCCATTGGTTGCAAGTCACTGTTTCCTTCAGCTAAAAAGGGAATCTTTTGGTCTACAGGAAGGTAGCCCGCCCCTGCGATAAAATAACTTCCATACCACCTTCTAAAGTCGAAAAACACATTTGCTTCTTCTGGTGGGTTAAAGTTTTCAGTGATCCCCGCATCTAACCAGGCGATGACTTGGGTGTAATTGATGGTTTCGTCTGCTGCACCACCCCGCTTAACACCCATAGCTATTTTGGCGCGTAAGGTGTTGGCGAGTTTTACAAAAGTAGCCCGATCGACAGAGAAGTTGGCATGAATACGCAAGGCGTAGTCAGCAGGGGCTGTATCAAGGGCTGCGGCGATATCGGCTAGACCGTAGCCAATCAGTTGCGCATAATCTTCAAACTCTAGGGCAGTTAGGTCAGTGTTTTCATCAACGCGGTATCCTTTGTCGTAAATCATCCCGAGGTATCCTATACTCAGGCCACGAATAAATAGAGCAGTTGTTTTACTAGCTGCGGTGACATCATCCCCGTTAGTATTAGCAATGGTTTTCTCTTGATTGTTGATGATGTCTAGGATGAGATTGGCGTTATAGATTTGAGAATTCAAATCATCCCACCATTCGCCAAATTGGGATATTTCAGCGTTGGTAGTCGTATTGTTGATTGCTCTTCTGGGCTGATCGGTAAATCCCCAAAAATCTCCAGAGGCATTTGTACTGGTGATTTGATCTGCTAGACCGTCAAGATGAATGCCTTCAAACCCATTGAGCTGGTTAAAGGTGGCGGAAGTGGCTCCGTTAAGTAAGCTAATCAAATCACTGTCGGAAGACAATGCACGCTCAGCATCGGGCTGGTTTATATTTTCAATATCTAAATCTTCACAAGCAGTCCACAGGGTAAATGTTGTAAAAAATAGACCAAGATATTTTAGTGTTTTATTTTTCATTGGAATTAAAATTTAATGGTTACTGCCGCACTATAGGTTCTAAAGTTCGGATAGGAATACTCGTCGAATCTAAAGTTGGTTGGGTTTGTAGCAATTGCTACTTCGGGGTCCCATCCACTATAATTAGTGATCGTGATTAGGTTTCTTCCTGTAAGTTGTATTCTGACCCCATCGATGTATTGATTCAGACCAGGGATAAGGTCGATGTCTAACTCGTATCCTAGAGAAAGTTCACGTAGCTTAAGATAAGTTCCGTCTTCAATAAAATGGGAGTTTGAATTCGCTCTGTTGTAGAGGTTTTCAGCATAGCTGTTGTGTTTCTGGTTCGCACCAAAATCATCGAGATCGGCATGTCTGTAGTTGTAATACAATAATTGTTTGGTGTAGTTATAGATATCACCGCCCTGTTGGTAATCGAACAAGGCATAAAGCGATAATTTTTTATAGGAGAGCGAGGTAGAAAATCCTAGGTTAAAATCAGGATTGGTGTTACCTATTGAAGTTACAGCGGAAGACTTTAATTTTTCGTCGTAGACCTGCATTGGGGCTTCGGCAGGCGTTCCGATGTCAGCTGTTTTCACGACATAACCATAATTGTTGATTGAATAGTCGGAGAGGGTACCTCCACCGGCAGAAGATCCTCCGGCACCAATGTTTGCTACAGCGCCGTCGATAACAGTTAATTGGTCAAGTGAGGTCGCATATTTAAAGCCATACATGGTTCCGTAGGGTTTTCCTTCTTCAACCCGGAAAACATCGAGGGCTGTTCCTAATCCTGAGCGGGTAAAGGCAGGAACCCCTCCGAGATCAGTGATTTCTTGATTCCCTGTATCAAAGTTTAGATTGAAGCTCCAAAGCAGGTCATCGGTGTTGATGATATCACCACTTAAAGACGCTTCGTAGTACGTACTTTGAATTTCGCCAATGTTTTGCCATTGTGAGCTAAATCCGGCAACCCCCGGAAGAGGAACTACTAGGAAATCGTCTTTAGTTTTAGATTTGGAGTAGTTGAACTCAAATTTGAAGTTGTCTAAGAAGTTAATGTTAATCCCCGCTTCAAGTTCAGCAACGACTGAAGGGCGCAAGTTTTTATTTCCTAATCGGCCTGGGGAAATACCGGAAGTCGTTACTGAGAATGTTTCGTATTGTGCCGACCAATTTGGACGTTGACCTGAAGTACCGTATGAGGCTCTTATTTTCATAAAGTCAATTCCATTAAAGTCAAGGTCTTCACTTAAGATATAGGCCAAGGTTCCGCGCCCATAAACGCGTGAACGGTTTTCCTTCCCAAAGAGTGATGATTCGTCTAAACGGACAAGTCCAGAAGCAATGATTTTGTCTTTGTAGTCAATGTCAATATTGGCAAAGTAGTTTTTTGCAATTTCTTTTTCGTATTGCGAAGAGATGCTTCGGTTTTCTACTACGGTGTTTTCAACATTCATTACTCCTTCTGCGATCAAATCGTATCCTCCAGCATTGAGGGTTTCATAGTTGCGATTTTCGAATAAATATTTTAATGTTAACGCAGTGTTGAAATCGCCCAGTGTTCTTCGGTAGTTCAGCGAAATTGACGATATGGCCGCCGAACTTTCACTCTTATTGTCATAGATTTGACCATTGTTTAGCGTTTGGCTTGGTGTGGGGGTGATATATCCTTTAGGTGTGTAGTAGAAAAAGCGCCCCCAATTTTTGTCTAAGGTTTGACTGAAATTAAATTTCAGGAATTCATTTACGCGATAATCGGCATTTATACCGGTCAATAAGCGTTCATTTCCAAAGTCAAATGTTTGGAAGCCGGCTTGATACAATGGGTTTTCAAAGTTCGATCCTTGAACAAGGTATCCTTTTGGAACGGGGGAATAGTAGCCACCCTCTTCATCTTTTTCATTTAAGTTGATAAAGGGTTCTACGACTAAGGCCGCATAGAAAAAGTTACCTCCCTGACCTTGTTCATCGATATTGTAACCGTCTGTTTTAACATAATTTGACGTAAATCCTACGCTGAGTTTATCCGATACATCGACATTGAGATTTACGCGCGAACTTTGCCGTTTGTATGGGTCAATGGGTTCAAGAATTCCCCCTTGACTAAGTTGTTGGAATGAAGCGTAAAAGTTATAATTTTCACCGCCTTTAGAAATCGACCCGGTAAAGTTCTCGAAGGGTTGCTCAGTAAAAATCTCACGGGCATTATTGTAGAACGTAGATCCGTAGTCGTTGTCGAAATAGATGTTTCCATCGGCATCTTCATCCAGTACTCTGTTTCCTGTCGATAGGTCAAAGCCAAAGTTAGAGGTTTCTGGGGTGCTGGGATCATTGTCCCAGTCTCCAGTGGCTAAAGCGGCACTTTTGTAAGGGTGTTTTTGTGCAAGAGGGTACTTACCATTGATGTTAGAGTAGCCCACTTCTTGCTTTATTGTTATCCGCGCTTCTTGGTTTTTCTTTCCTTTTTTGGTGATGATTTGCAAGACCCCGTTACCGGCCAATGAGCCATATAAGGAAGAAGCCGCTGCTCCTTTGATGACCTCAATCGTTTCAATGTCTTCGACAGCAATGTCGCGAAGACTTCCATTGGAGATGATCCCATCGATGATGATTAGTGGAGACTGTGATCCTGTAATTGAGGTAGAACCACGTAAACGAATCTGAGGTGCCGAAGAGGGATTTCCAGAGGGTTGAACAATGCGAACCCCAGCAACTTTCCCGCGCAAAGCGTTTGCAGGATCTGCTGCAGGGACTGTGTTTAAAGCGTCGTTACTTACTTTCCCTATCGAGAAGCCTAGCTTACGAACGGCGGTGCCTTGGGCAACCCCTGTGACCACAACTTCATCAAGTTCATTTCCCTCAATCAGGGTAATGCTAAATTGGTCCTGTCCTTCAACAGCCATAACCTGCGAAACAAGACCGACATAGCTTATTTCAATTAAAGCAGCTTCAGCGACTTGAATCGTGAAGTTACCGTCAAAATCGGTTGTTGTACCGTTGGTGGTGCCTTGTTCAATAACGGTTGCTCCTGGAAGTGGAAACCCACTCGAATCAAAAACACTCCCTGTTATTGTTTTTTGCGCCCATCCCGTAAAGGCCATAAAGGCCATCGACATGGTCAGTAACAATAATTTTTTCATATTATATTTATATATATAGTTAATAAAAGTTCTCTAATGTATATGATTTTTTAAAAAGTGGAACTCATATCTAAATAAAAATAGAGACACTGCCTTAATTTTAGATGTAAAGTTATTTTTTTTTAGATGTTAATGAAAATAGGGGAGGTATAATCCATATCAATTTTGTCGAAAATGGCGAAGTGTATCCTACCCTTTTTGGCGCTTACACGTGCTGGAAGACAACGACGTTTTTCTTTTTTTTACTCTTTCCTGATTTTGCTATAAAAAAACCCCCTCTTTTTAAGAGGGGGGTAGTTAGAAGAAAAGTACTTTTAATTTAGTTCTTAAAACATAAGTTTAGAGAATGAATTACTTGTCCCAATCGACACGTTGAAATAATAAATTATCGTCTCGTGCAGGAGCATTTGCGTTAAATAAATACTCATTTTCGGGATAGAACCATCGTCTTGGGACTGTAGTCCCTGACACAGGAGTCAGACTGGGGATTCCTGTTCTTCTCCAGTCAGAAAATGCCTCCGGCTGTACAAACATACCGATGTATTTTTGAGTCATGATTTGCTCCATTGTAAGGTTACCTGATCCTGGATCAATGGTAGTTTGCCCAACATAAGTATTGTATTCAGTAGTCCCAAGTCCTAATTCTTCAAAAGAAGCTTTAATGGCATTAAGATATGCCGTGTGTTGTTCATCACCAGTTGCAGTTTCAGCAATTATAAACTGTATCTCACGGTATGAAAT
>JBMZTS010000095.1:0-6022 GCA_049623905.1 Flavobacteriaceae bacterium | reverse complement strand
TCAATAGCCAATAAATCTCCACTGAGATCGGTATCGAGCCCCTGTTGAACTTTATCAATCTCTTTTTTTGCATGTACTAGGGCGGCGTAATGTCGTGAGTTTGTTATCAGACGTTCGTCTTGATAATTGTTATTGACCAGATAATTGACCAAAATATGTTTTAAATCCTCAAGGCCCACTTTGTTTTTTGCGCTAATGGCAAGACTTGGATAGATGAGGTCCGCATCGGTTAAGGAGAGTGAATTTAGGTCAGATTTATTAAACAACAGCCAAACAGGCTTTTGAGGAAATTTTTCGTGTAGCGTTTTGATCTGATAGAGATGATCGTCTTTGTTTTTATTAAAATCGTTTGAATCGATCAAGTAAAGAATGATAGCCGCATGTTCAGCTTTTTCAAAGGCTTTTTGAATCCCTATTTGCTCAATCTCATCTTGTGTGTCACGAATTCCGGCGGTGTCAATAAAGCGAAACCCAATTCCTTTGATGGTGATTTCATCTTCAATACTATCGCGAGTCGTTCCTGCAATCGCTGAGATTATAGCGCGTTCTTCTTGAAGAAGAGCATTGAGTAAGGTAGATTTTCCAGCGTTGGGTGGACCAATTATCGCAATAGGCACTCCTTTTTTAATCACATTCCCCATGGCAAAAGAATCGATAAGTCCCTTGAGTAGCTGTTGAATCTTAATTAGGAGTTCCATAAATGCCTTTCTATCGGCAAAGGCAACATCTTCTTCAGAAAAATCTAATTCTAATTCAATCAGACTAGCAAAGTTTAAAAGTTCTTGACGGAGTGATTTTATTTCTTGGCTAATCCCTCCGCGCATTTGCTGGATAGCGACCTGGTGACTAGCTTGATTTTCTGCGGCGATGACATCGGCAACCGCTTCTGCTTGGGCTAAATCCATTTTACCATTGATAAAGGCCCTTAGGGTAAATTCTCCCGCTTTGGCCGGTCGAATGCCATGATCGGTCATCAGTTGAATGATTTTAGCTTGGATATAGGCCGACCCATGACACGAAATTTCTATCACATCTTCGCCAGTATAGGAATGTGGATTTTTAAAAAGACTAACCAAGACTTCATCGATAACAGAGGTACCGTCCATAAAATCACCCAAATGAATGCTGTGGCTTTTTTGCTGAGATAGTTTTTTTCCTGACTTCGCCTTAAAGAAATGCTCTATTGATTCTATTGCTTTTGGTCCTGACAAACGGATAACGGCAATTGCCCCTGGTCCAGCGGCTGAAGAAAGTGCAATGATGGTATCTTCGTTTAGCATGGTCTAAAGTGTACAGCTGTAAGTGGCACGTTTTTTATGTAAACGGTGCTCATAATTTTTCCACATGTTTTGAATGGAATCATTCTCTTCGAGTTCCGGATTAGTCTCAACAATAGTTATCCCTTTTTTGTTGAAGAGCTTTTGTATTTCGTTAAATATAATTGCAGTTACCCCTTTGTTTTGGTAGTCGGGATGAACTCCAATCAAATAAAAGGATGCGCGGTGATTAAAATATTGCGCTTTTATGATGTGAAAAATCCCCCATGGAAACATTTTTCCATTGGCCTTTTTTAAGGCTTTTGTAAACGAAGGCATAATGATAACAAATGCCACAAGTTTACCTGTCTCATCGGCAACACATTTGATATATTCGGGATGAATGTATCGAAAGTATTTTTCCTTGTAGTGTTTTATTTGGTAGGGCTGAACTGGAACAAATGTTTGTAATTTATTGTAGGTTTCTTCTAGTAAGCTAAACATTTGCTCGACATAGGGTAAAATGTGTTTTGTTTTGCTAAAATGAATCACCCGTAATTTATAGCGCTCTAACATCAACTCGCCGAAACGCCGCACCTTTTCTGGAGAATCTTCAAACGGACTGATTTTGATTTCATATTCTACCCATTGTGCCATTTTTTTCATTCCCAAACCAGCCATATGTTCGGAATAATAGGGGTAGTTGTAGTGGGTAATCATGGTGTTCATCTCTTCAAAACCCTCGACCAGCATGCCTGCTTTATCCAGATTTGAAAAACCCACAGGGCCTTCCATAAAGCTCATTCTTTTTTGTCTTCCATAGGTTTTTACCGCCTCGAGTAAGGCGGCCGTCACCTCTATGTCATCGACCACATCGAACCATCCAAACCGCACTTTTTTCTTTTTAAGGGTATCCACTTCGATCCAATTGATCATCGCAGCGATACGCCCTACAATTGTGCCCTCTCGATAAGCCAAGAAAAACGCGGCATCTGCGTTGTTGAAGACAGGATTGCTCTCCTTGTCAATCACTTCAAGCTCTTCCGCTTTTATAGGGGGGACCCAATAGGGATGGTTTTTGTAGAGTGTAAAGGGAAACGCAACAAAATCTTTAAATTGTTTTTTGGTTTTTATTTCTACAATTTCAATCATTAGTTTTAATTTCTTTTAGCTTTTCGATTGCGTTTTTTGTTGGCTTTTTCGGCTTTCTTAGCTCCTTTATTAAGTCTTTTTTCTTCTTTGCGAAGTAGTCTTTGCTCTTCAATTTTTTCAGGGTCAATGTCTTGGTGAAAATCTAGGCGGTAGGAAACACCCAAATTGACAAAGAATAAGGAGGGAGTGTCTTTAGCATTGGCACCAAGAGTCGCTTCTATTTGAATATCATCGCTATACAAATAGGCACCACCCAAACGAAAGATCTGATCGATGTAAATGTCACTATTATGCCCTTGTGTTTCAATGTAAACCGACCAAAGAGGGTTGACAGTGTGTGTCAACGTTAGTATATAATTGAAGTCGGGAAAGGCACTGATGATGCGATTATAAGTGAAATTAGTAACTAAAACCCATGTTTCGAAAAAATGCGATTGCGTCGCTATGGTCGCTCTTCCACTGACTATTGATTCTCTTTCTGGATCACGCCCCAAGTTGCCGTAAAAAACAGGCTTGTGTAGACTGTTGAAAACATCGCCATAGGCATAGGGAAAATTGGGATTTAGGACCAAGTTGGCGCCAAGGGTAATTGAAACCGCAGGCAAGAGATTTCTCAGTTTAAAGCCATTGTTGGCTTTCCAACTATAAACATTAGTCTCACGTTCTTTTTTAAAGGGGTCATAAAGCAAATATTTTACACCAAAAAAATTGGTAATAAACCCCTCCCGTTTGTAGTCGATAGAAGGAAAAGTGAGTCTGTTCTTAATCCGATCCATTTGATAGGCAGTTTCAAAGGTCAATTCTAATTGCTCTCTGAGTAGGCCGTAGCGAAGGGTAAAAAATCCAATTTCTGCATTGACTTTTGAATTATTATAGCCTTTGTGGTCGTAGGTTCTGTACTCTCCACCTGCTTCAAACTGAATTACTCCCTTACCAACAGCATAAGCCCCAATTGACGCCCCAGGACGATTGGAATTAATTTGATCGGTATATTGGCCGAAAACAAAGAGACTGAAAAAGGAGCAAAGTAGAGTAAGTCGCAGGTAGTTCATCCAAATTCAATTTAAAGCAAGATAGGTGTATTTTAAAAAATATACTAACGAAAGAAGTTAAGGAAGGCACATTTTATCATTTATTATTTTAATTTTAATCTTGAATAGTAACCGCACTTTATGATTACTTTTTTTATTCTGGTTTTTTTCTTTATTGTTGTGCTCAATTGGAGAAGAATATTGCCTTGGCTAGTGTTGTTTTTTGTGAGTAGAATAGCCAAAAAAATGGAAAAGCAACAAAAGCACAACAGCCCTTCTAAACCAAAAAAGAAAGAAACATCTAATACCTATGGCGAGTTTGTTGAGTATGAAGAAATTGATTGAATTTTTATCAGCGAAAAAAATAGCGATCCATTCGTTAGTTTTATTAGGCTTTGCTTTGGTGTCTTTGGTTTTTTTCTACCCCTTGCTTCAAGGGAAAAAATTACTGCAGTCCGATATTCAACAATACAAAGGCATGGCCCGTGAACTCATAGACCACCGCGAAGCCACAGGAGAAGAATTGTATTGGATAGATAATGCCTATGGCGGTATGCCAACCTATCAGCTTGGGGCAAAATTCCCAAACGATGTGTTGACCCCACTTCATAAAGTAAGCCGACTTCTGCCTCATCCAAGTTTTTTATTATTTCTTTATTTCGTTGGGGCATACCTCTTTCTACTTTCTTTTGGTATGCCAAAAAAATATGCAGTTTTTGGCGCTCTAGCCTATGGTTTTTCTACCTATTTACTTATTATTATTCAAGTGGGGCACAATACCAAAGCGCAAGCCATGGGGTATTTTCCATTTGTTTTTGCGGCCATTCATTATTTGTTTAAACGGAAATCCTCCTGGGGGATTGTGTGGGCAGCTCTAGCCATGGGATTACAAATCAGAGCGAACCATTATCAGATGACCTATTACATGCTCATTTTGTTGTTGGTTTACGTCTCTTTTCAAGCGTGGATGAACTATCGCGATGGGAAAATGGGGTTATTTTTAACAACAAGTTTAAAATTGCTGTTGGCGGGTCTCTTAGCCATTAGTCTCAATGCCACCAGCCTGTTGACTACAAATGAATACACTAAATTTAGTACACGGGGTGCTAGTGAACTAACTCAGAATAGTGCTGGCGAGCCAGTTGACAAACGCTCGGGCTTGTCCTATGACTATATAACCCAATATAGTTATGGTGTTTTCGAAAGCCTTAGCTTAATAATTCCAAGAATTCAAGGAGGAGGCTCGAGTGAAAACCTCGGAAAAACATCTGCTTTGTACCAGCATCTGATCCAGGGTGGATTGCCGCCACGTCAGGCCAAACAATTTGTATCTAATGTTCCTACCTACTGGGGAGATCAGCCAATTCTTGAGGCTCCCGCTTATCTTGGTGTTGTTGTTGTTTTTTTAGCCGTATTAGCTCTTTTTTTAGAATTTACAGTTTATCAAAAGTGGTTACTGACGGGCATCATTTTGTCTCTCACCCTGTCATGGGGTAAAAATTTTGGCGCTTTAACCCATTTATTTGTCAACCATTTTCCCCTATACGATAAATTTCGCGCTGTTTCATCAATCCAAGTGATCCTTGAGTTTTGTTTTCCAGTATTGGCCACACTAGGTCTGCATCGTTTTTTTATGGCCCCCACTATGGAGGCTAAAAAAGCCCTGATGAAAACCGTTTTTATTTTTGCAGCAGGCTTTACTGTTCTCTATCTCTTTAAAGGAATACTAAAATTTGATGGCCCCAATGATGCCTACTACAACAGTATTTTAGGTTCAGACATAATGAATCAAATCTTCTTAGCGCGTCAAGAAATTTATACTGATGATATCCTAAGAACTTTTGTTTTTGTTGGCCTAGTGGCAGGTTTTTTAACGCTTTTCCTTTTGGGGAAATTGCGGCAAAGTTTAGTTTTTGTTGGTGTTGGCCTATTGGTCATCATCGATTTGCTTCAGGTGTCCAATCGCTACATTGATCGCGAATTGTTTGTTAGAGCAAGTCAAGTCAAAACAGCATTTACGCCTACTGCAGCCGATCGTGCTATTCTAAAAGATCAGTCACATTATAGAGTTTATGAACCTTCTCTAGGTCTTCAAAATGCACGTACCGCTTATTTTCATAATGCCATAGGTGGTTATCACGGTGCTAAACCACGCCGATTTGAAGAGGTCATTGATCTTATTCAAGATCAACAAAAGGAAAGCCTTCTCAATATGCTCAACGTCAAATATGTCCTTTATGCTAATGAGCAGGGGGAAACCCAAGCGTTTCAAAACCCTGAAAATTTTGGCGGTGCTTGGTTTGTCAATGAGTTACGTCCTTTAACTACTGCCGACGCTGTTTACCAAGCATTATCAGTGACCAATTTAAAGACGACTGCTCTAGTTGAGTCAGAGTTAAAAGCGCTTCCTAAAAGCTATCCAAGCGATTCTCTTGCTGTGATAGAATTGATAGAAAACCACCCACAAAAAAAGACCTACCGCTCCAACTCACAATACGAGAGCTTTATCGTTTTTTCAGAAATGTATTATCCGAATGGCTGGACGGCATCAATCGATGGTCAGCCCGTCGATATTTATCCTGT